>JAAUUJ010000068.1 GCA_012030715.1 Synechococcaceae cyanobacterium SM2_3_1
TGGGCATGGCTCCAATTTTCGGCAGTTTGATCTCAGATCCGTTGACTGGATTCGACTTGAACTGCGGAAAAACAAACGACCGCTACTGACCAAACTTTTTGAATCGAGGAAATCCAAACCCGCTCGCTTGCATGGACTTGAACGACTTGTCCAGTCGCTTCAGGGCATCTTGCCAGACTTGAGAGTGAACTGCTTTCAGCTCTGGAAACTTCTCTTTCGCTTTGGTCAGCGCGTTTTGCTGTTTGTAGTAGTCGGGATAGGGGGTGTCAGCAGGGATGATGTATTCCTGTTTGATCCTGCAAGCGTTGACCAAAGATTTACGCGAGTTGATCCAGTCCTTGCGCTCTGCCAATGCGTAGTTATACACACGACGGCATTGCTCCAACCAATCAAGCATTTGCGCTTCCTGGTTAAGTCCTGGATAGATTCGGTAGCTGTAGGTCAAATTCAACATGGCTACATTCTCACAGATTTAGGTCTTCTGTTAGAACCGATAGATAGGGTGTCGATTTTCGGGGCATCGATGGCGGAGCCTGCCGGAGGCATAACCCCTCAATCGACGCGGGGTGTCCATGTATCCTGACGTTGACCTTTCAGGTACAGTGCGGGACTTATAGCCCCCCGATCCCCCCCATGTGTTAAATTCCTTGTATTTTTTCGTAAGGCATTTAGAGTGATCCAGGGACTGCAGTAAACTGAGGGGCACATGTGCTTTAGACACAGCATTTGGCCTGATTCCTAATAAACGGTTTTGAGACTGGAGAACCCCCATGTCCCACACAGTTAAAATCTACGATACCTGCATCGGTTGTACCCAGTGTGTGCGTGCTTGCCCGACGGACGTACTGGAAATGGTGCCCTGGCCTGGAATGAATAAGGCAGGGACGATTGCTGCTTCACCACGGACCGAAGATTGTGTTGGGTGCAAGCGTTGTGAAACCGCCTGCCCGACCGACTTCCTCAGCATCCGTGTTTACCTAGGACCCGAAACCACCCGCAGCATGGGCCTTGCTTACTAGATTCCTTGAGCTCAGACCTCGAAAAATAGATTAAGTGCAAGGGACGGAAGCAGACTCTGTCCCTTTTTGATTTGACTTGAATGGGAGGTTCCTGGGCTTAGATTCAGCCAGATCCTGTCAGGTTGTCGGTTCCCACCTGGCCAATACACACACGATTACGACCCGCCTGCTTGGCCTGGTAAAGGGCCCGATCGGCTTCTTTGAGGAGAGCTTCAGCTGACAAGGTGGTGGATACCCCTAGGACTGTGCCTCCGATGCTAATCGTGATCGGAATCGATCGTTTGGGGGAGATGGGAATGGGTTCGTTCGCGATCACGTTGCGCAGGTATTCGGCATAGCGCTGTCCCCGTTGGGGATTCAAGCCTGGCGTAATGCAAACAAACTCCTCACCCCCATAGCGATAGAGCAGACTGGCGGGGCGTTGTTCATTTTGCAGCCGCTGCGCCACTGCCTGGAGGACACAGTCGCCGGCAAAGTGCCCATGGGTATCATTCACCGCTTTAAAGTGATCCACATCCAGCATCAGGAGACAGAGGTGCTGATAGCGGGCCTCAGTATAGCGGGGACCCACCTGTTGCAGTAGGTGCGGCAGGGCCTGATCGAGGGCACGGCGATTGAGCACCCCCGTCAGCTGATCCGTGAGGGAGAGAGATTCCAGAAGTTCATTGCGGGCCTGGAGCTGACGGTTGGTTTGGGCTAGCTTGTAGGTGAGCTGTTGTAAGCGCAATCCTGCTCGGACCCGAGCCTGCAATTCATCAGGATCCACGGGTTTGGCAATAAATTCATCGGCGCCTGCATCCAGCCCCCGCACTCGATCCTGAATTTCGGTGCGAGCGGTCAGCAGGATAAAGTACACCAGTCGGAAGTCAGCACTGGCCTTGAGGCGGCGACAGATCTCTACCCCTGACATCTCTGGCATGGTCCAGTCACAGATGATCAGATTTGGCAGTTTTTGAGGAGGTAACTTCACCAGCAGTTCCCAGGCCTGGCGACCCCCCTGGACAGTTTGGACCTGATACTGAGCCTGGCGGTGCAGGGCCTCGCTGACGTAAGTGAGGGTGGCAATATCGTCATCAATGACCAGAATACGAGGGGATCCGCCCTTCGCCTCAAGTTCGGCTGTGTCAGTGTCCAGGTCGTCCAGCCTCAAGAAAGCCAGAATAGATTCATCACGCATAGCGGTTCCCAGCTTACAAGGGAAGGAAGGTGGATCCAAAACTAAGGTACCCGCCAGCCCAAAGTGGTATGCACATGGTGCGGATCGGGACAGGTATTTTCTTTTCAGTCTACCGTGGTTGCCTTAGCTGGATGAGCTTCAAAGGGAAGTGGAGACTGAGAGACGGGCTGGATGATCAAGCTGCTGTTGCATGGCATCGACGAAGGTGCGCACCCGGATTGGATCGATGGACTGAAAACCCTCCCGCCCATTCAGGGATGAGCCCGCAGACATCAGGGGTGCCCGCCCGGGTCGTTTGAGTGAACTGGCAACAATCACGCCGTCAGCAGACTGGATCAGGCGACCAATATTTTCAGCCGTAGCACCCGAGCCGATTAAGAGGGGCGTCGAGGGAGCGGTGGACCGGGCCAGGGAAAGATCCTCAAGCGAGGGGGGATGACCTGTTGACCAGCCAGAGAGGATGATGGCATCTGCCAATCCCCGCTCCACGGTATCACTCACCGCTGCCATAAGATTGGCTGATCCCAGAGCGTTGGCATGTTTGACCATCACATCGGCAAAGATCTTGACATCCACCCCTAGCTCTCGTCGATAGCGCAGCAGACGGTAGGCCTCTCCCTCCATCAGGCCTTGATCAGTGACCATCACCCCGATCAGGACGTTGACCCGGATAAATTGGGCTCCCAGACAGGCGGCAATGGCCAGAGCACTGTGGCCGTCATTGCGCAGCACGTTGATCCCGAAGGGTAAAGCCACCAGGGTTTTAAGACGGTGCAAAATCACGCTCATGGTGCTGACAACGGCAGGATCCACCCTCTTCTTGCAGAAAGGGGCGTCATGGTAGTTCTCGATAATAATGCCGTGCACCCCTCCCGCAGCAAGAGCTGTGGCCTCCTGTTCTGCCTGGGCAATCACGGGTTCCAGCTTGCCACCCCAGCGGGGAGAGGTGGGTAAGGGGAGTAAATGAACAACACCGATAACAGGATTAGCGGTACCGAACAGGCTGTACAACAGGTCCACCGTCAAGGAATCTCCTGGATGTGGGATCATATCCTTTCTCATTAACATCCTACTGGACTTCACTCCCTCGCCACAGGGGCAGCCCGAGCTAAGCCAGGCAGAAGACCGCCGCCCGTACCAGCCGAATCGCATCGTAACTGATGTCTTCGCCCACAAGCTCTTTCACCGCCGTCAGACTGGTGAGGCTATGCAGATCGTAAAAGGCTCGTAAAATTAGCCGTTGTTGCCGTGGTGGAACCAGCTGATCCAGATCTACCTCTGCTCCGACCGCCAGAAGCTGGCAGAGCTGCGTGATCACCGTACTCCAGGCTGAGATTGAGCTCGGTGGCAATGCTGGCAGGATCCAGGCCCCGCTGATGCAGAGGGAGCAGGTGCTGACCGGTGGAGGAGAGCTTGGAGGGTTGAGGTAGAGCCTTTTCTATAGGGGCAATGGTAGCTGCTCTTTGTGCGGCTCCAGGAAGTGCAGGAAGGGCCTGGGAATGAGGCTGGACCATCTCCTGAGCCTGTTGAGCCTGTTGGGGACTGAAGGCCTGAATCGCCGCTAAAAATCTCTGTCCATACTGTTCCAGCTTGCGCTGCCCCACGCCATGCACCTGTTCCAGTTCCGAAAGCGTCTGGGGTTGACGCAGGGCCATCTCCTGTAGACTGCGGTCAGCAAAGATCATAAATGGAGGTACCGACGCCTGATCCGCCAGTTGTCGCCGCAATTGTCGTAGCTGCTGAAAAAGCTGCTGTTGAGAGGCATTGAGTGCCTGTCTCTCGAGCAAAGGGGAAGGATCAGGGGTGGGCTGGGAGCGGGGAACCCTGACCTCTTCCTCTCCGCGCAAGACGGTCCACCCTTTTTCTGTAACTGAAAGGACTGGGTAGCCGTCCTGACTCTCGGCCAGCAGTCCCTGATGCAAAAAAGCTCGCCCCAGATCCTGCCAGTCCCGCCCACTTAAATCTCGACCAATGCCATAGGTGGAGAGGCGGTCATGGCCCAGTTTCAGGATCCGCTCCTGAGTCGATCCCCGGAGAACATCAATGATGTGTCGCATGCCGAAGCGCTGTTGACAGCGGAGCACACAGGAGAGCAACTTCTGGGCTTCAATCGTTCGATCTTCCATAGCCACCGGATGGCAGCAGTTATCACAGAGATGACAGGTATCCTCCTGACAGGTTTCGGAAAAGTAGCCCAGCAGTAACCGCCGCCGACAGACCGCACTCATGGCGTAATCAAGCATCTGCCGCAATTGCTGGCGGGCCAGACGTTGTTCCTGAGGATCGGGTTTTGCTGAATTAAGTACTCAATCTTGCGCCGATCCGCAGGACTAAAGTAAAGAATGCAGCGGGCAGGGAGCCCATCCCGTCCAGCTCGCCCCGACTCCTGGTAATAGGACTCCATGGTTTTGGGCAGATCGTAGTGCACCACCAGGCGGACATCGGGTTTATTGATGCCCATACCGAAGGCCAGTGTGGCCACGATCACCTGCACCTGATCGTAGAGAAATTGATTTTGATGACTGTGCCGTTCCCTGGCGGGGAGCCCAGCGTGGTAGGGAAGGGCGGCAATTCCCTGAGCTTTGATCTGCTCCGCTAGGGTCTCCACACCTGCCCGGCTCTGGCAGTAGATGATCGCGGATCCCGAGTCCATCTGGTGTAATAGCTGGATGATGTCCTTGGAGGTGGAGCGGGTTTTGGGCAGTACCTCGTAGTAGAGATTAGGGCGGTTAAAGCTGGCGGTATAACAAAAAGGATCCTGAAGCTGGAGTTGCTGCAGGATATCCCCACGCACCCGTTCTGTGGCCGTAGCGGTCAGGGCAGTGATCGGCAACTGGGGGAAGTGGCTGCGGATCTGGTGTAACTGTCGGTACTCTGGACGAAAATCATGCCCCCATTCCGAGATGCAGTGGGCCTCATCCACCACCAGGCGGGGCAGGCCCTGACGACGCTGAATTTCTGCCAGCAGGGGTAAAAAATCCTCCTGCAACAGACGCTCCGGAGCCACATAGAGCAGTTTGTACTCCCCTCGCCGCAGGGCTGAGATGCGCTGAGACTGTTCTGAAGCCGTAAGGCTACTGTTAAGAAAGGTGGCTGCAATCCCACTGGACTGGAGGCTGAGCACCTGATCCTGCATGAGAGCGATCAAGGGGGATACCACCAGCGTCACCCCCTCCTGCAGCAAAGCAGGTAATTGATAGCAAAGGGATTTACCCCCGCCAGTGGGCATGAGGACGAAGATATCCCGAGATTGCAACACCTGCTGCATGATCTCCGGTTGGCCTGGACGAAAATGCTCGTAGCCAAAGTAATGCTTTAAGGTGGCCTGCAATCGATTGCTCATGCCTGTGGTTCTGGTGACGCCCCACTTTATGAAAAACAATTCCTCGATTTCTGACAAGTTCAGCTGTTTCCACCAGTTGGTAAGATAAAGGCTACAGCATGGGAGCAATTGCCGAGCCCTGTCAGAAGATCTATGACTGCATCTCGGATCCTGGTAGTTGACGATGAGCTCAGTATTCGCAGCCTGTTGCAACGATATTTGCAGCGGCAGGGATATCTGGTGGAAACAGCCGAAACCGGAACTCTGGCCCTGGAGCGATTGCACAGTTTTCAGCCCAATCTCGTGGTTCTGGATTTGAACCTGCCGGACATGAGTGGGTATGAAGTCTGTCAGCGGATGCAGCAGGAGACGGGTGTCTATGTGCTCATGCTTACCAGCCGTGTGAGTACAGCCGATCGGTTACAGGGATTTCACCTGGGGGCTGATGATTATCTGACCAAGCCCTTTCAACTGCCAGAAGTGAGTGCCCGGGTGGCGGCAATCCTGCGCCGACAACGGATTAAGGCTCCGGTGGAATGTGCCCCTTCCCTGACCTTCCCTTCACTGCGCATCGATCCCGAAAGTCGGCAGGTGGTGCGGCACCATAAGGTTGTGCCTCTGACAGCTCTGGAATTCGATCTGCTCTATACCCTGGCCCGCTATCCCGGACGGGTGTGGCGGCGCAACGAACTGATCCAGGAGGTGTGGGAGTTTAACCAGCACAGTGGGGATGAACGGGTGGTGGATGTTCATATTGGTCAGATCCGCAAGAAGCTGGAATTGGATACCAGCCAGCCAGAAATGATTCTTACCGTTCGGGGAGTGGGGTACAAATTTGAGCCTCCCGCCAATCCTGAATTTACCCCTGCCCTTTCTCAATCCCCGTGATGTAAGGGTGGCAGAGGGTCAGGTACTGTAGTCGGGGCAGCCTTCGCAGGGACCCAGCGGATGGACAGCACAGCGGAGCAGAGGTGAATGCGCGTTGTAACGGCAGCTGGCATTGCCAATGATCCCGTCACCTGCAGGAGTCAGGGGAGAGGCTGGTCGGACAAAGGCACGGATAGCATGCAGGACGTAATGTCCGGCCCGTAAGGAATAGGAGTGACGCTTTTCCAGAACTAAGTATCCCTGGGATCCCACCTGCAGGTAACTACCAGGATGGGGGCTATGCTCCAGGCTGATCTCGGCAACATGTTCCCCGGTTTCCGCGTCGATAAGTTCTACCCCGCTGGGAGTCAAGGGGTCTCTCATGAGCTCCTTGCATGGCTGGTCAGAAGTTATGGTCTTGCACCAGTGTATCTTCAGGGGCAGAGCCTGGAGATCTGGTGAGTCCTAGCTTAGCCCCAGGAGCAGCTGCAGTGGGGGGGGCACCGGGAGAATGATCAGGACCAAAAACGTCAGCAGCACCAATCCCAGCAGATCTCGCCACTCGGTTAACTCAGTCACATCATTCAGGGCGGGTTCATCAGCGGCTGAGATAAAGAACAAGAGCAAAACCCACAGGAGTAGCCAGGGTTGGATGGTTAAGGCCAGCACCAGCGACAGGAGCCGACTGATCCAGCCAATGGTGGCCGCCATTTTCTGACCATAGACCGCATGCGCCAGATGGCCCCCATCCAGTTGCCCCACGGGCATGATGTTGAAGGCCATCACCACCAACCCGATCCAACCCGCAAACGCCAGGGGATGAAAATCGACGAACTGTCCAGGGTCCAATTGCCTGCCCATGATCACACTAACCAGAATCCCCAACAGCAGCGAGTGGGTGGGATTCATCTGGTGAAAGGTGGTCAATAGCGGTTGATTCTCCTGGACCACGGGGGCGCTAATCGGATCGGACTGGAAAAGTCCTAACACCAGGAACAGCAGGGCGATCAGACTGCCCACCAAGGGTCCAGCAACACTGATATCGAAGAGCACGGTCCGGTTGGGAACGGGTTGTTTCAGCTGGGTAATCGCCCCAAAGGTGCCCAGGGCAAACGGAACGGGAATCAAGTAGGGCAGGGAGGTGGAGAGGTGATGCCAGCGGGCGACGGCATAGCGACTGAGTTCATGACCGGCCAGGATGGCCAGCAATCCAACAGCGTAGGGGAGACCCGTCAACAAATCTTCGGGGTGCAGCATCCAGTTCAAGGGCAGTAGCCGTTCTGGGGCCACACCCGCTGCATAAGCCCCTGCACTCAGGAGCGTGTAGATACTCATCAGGGCCAGTCCGATTGCCAGATCTGGACGATCGTCAGCCAGAGACCGCCGCGCCGCTGGATTGGGAACCAGGGCAAAAAAGGGCTTGCCCGCGAACCCTTCCTGCAACACCACCAGAAAACGGTTGCCAAACTCCGCTTCCACGTTATGTCGCACTCGCTCATAGGCTTCGGTGGGCTCGGCTCGCAAATTACCGCGACAGATAATGGCCTGAGATCGGTAGTCAATGGTTTGCAAATAGTACACAGACCAGGGAAAACACCCGCGCAGACGATCCCGAGGAATTTCGGAAATGGGGGTGTGAGCAAGGGCGGCTGATATGCGCTCCGCAGCGGTGGTATCCGTCTGGGAAGAGTCTGGTGCAGGAGACGAGGGGTGGGGTTGCTGAGAAGGCCTCTCCTCAGAAGAAGATCGACGGTGGTGCGACATGATCAGGCGAGTGATGTAAAAGTAGGTGCTGAGAAACAGGAGTAACCGCAAGATGAAGGGCATTTCTGTCTGCAGCAGTTGACGCGTCCCCACAATCAACACCGGGGGAATCAGCATGACAACCCAGAGGTGCCGCCATGGTAAAGGCTTAACCTGAGGTGATCCCTTTTGGAGTAGCCCAATGAGGAGGTAAGTAACCACTGCTACAATTGCAAGTGCAATCCAATCTGCCATGCTTAAGGTATTGCGCTGGTGGCAGCTCCTAAGTGGACCATCCTAGGCTAGCAGAGCTGTTTGTCAACGGGGTGGGAGATCGAATCGGATGTTCGCCAGACTCTATGCCTGTAGGCCATGGGATCCTGCTGCTGAGATAAGTGTATGGGAGAAACCCTGAATCTTGCCCGTCAGGTGGCCCAGATGATTGTGGTGCCAGCACAGGGATCCTTTTTAAATGTTTCCCCAGCGGTGGCCTCCTCAGGATGGGCAGCTGAACAGCCCTATGCCTGTGCCGAGCCAGCTGACCTGCAGGAGTTAATTCAAACCCTGGGGATTGGCGGGGTCTGGATCAATGCTGCACCTGCCGCTGAGGCCTACCTGCGCATCCAGCAGTTGCAGGCCTGGGCCTCGCTGCCATTACTGGTGGGAGCTAGCCTGGAGCAGGGAGCTGGCCATCTCTTCTCTGGGCTAAGCCGTTGTTTCCCGGCCCTGGCGTTGCAGGGATTGGAGGCGGATCAAAGCAGCTACTGGACTGCAAGCATGGCGCGAATCACCACCCGTGAGGCCCTGACCGTGGGCATTAACTGGCTGCTGGCCCCCATGGTGGATCCCTCACCCCAGACTTTAAACCCGTTTTTAGCAGACCATCGCACATTTGGCTCTGAACCCGACCAGGTGTCTCTGCGGGTGAATGCCTTTATTGCCGCAGCCCGTGCCGAAGGCATGTTAACCACCGCCAAAACCTATCCTGGTTACAGCAGTAGTAGTAGTTGTGAGGAGAGTCCCTGGCCCAGATGTGATCTGCCTTTGCCGGATCTGATCTCCGGTCCCTTGCAACCTTTGCTGCAAGCGGTTCAGGCAGGGGTTGATGCGGTGATGACCGCCCATGTCCTGATTCCAGAAACCGATCCTAACTGGCCTGCTACGTTTTCTCCGTCGGTGCTGCAGCCATTGTTGTCTTCTTTTGCGGGGCTGGTGGTTACAGATGTGCTGGACCATCCCCTCCTGCTCGCCCACTTCAACCCTGCTGAGATCGCCCTGCGGGCAGTCCAGGCGGGAGCCGATCTGCTTCTTGCTCCTCCCCGTCCCGCTGAAACCGTGGCGACGCTGTGTGAGGCGGTGGAACAGGGGGTGATTCCGGCAGAGCGGATCCAGCGATCCGTGGGAAAAATCCTGCGGGCTAAACAGCGGATCATGCCCCAGGCAGCTTCTCTGCTGCAGCACTGGTGGCCCAGCCTCCGTCCCCCCGCTCCCGCTCCCCAAGATCCAGGTCGCCGTGTGGAAACCGGCCTGTTGAGGGAACTCCTTTTGGATGAGTCCTTACCCAAAGGAACGGTGCGCAATGCCATGGGCATGAGTCCTCTCACGGCCCTCTCCCATCCTTGCGAGTCTGGAGAAACCCAAGCTTATCTCCAAGCCCTTGCCCATGTTTCGGTGCAGGGACAGTCGCTAGAGGCGCTCCCCCTCAAACCTCAGGGACTGGCCTGGATCTGGACAAAGGATGTGTTTCTAGCTCAGGATCTGGGTCCAGATGCTCCTGGTCTTACCCAGCCGATGCAGGCGGGCCTGGAGGTGCTTCTCTGTGACAATCGCACACCTCTGACAACGCTGGAATCCAGCCTCAATGCGGCTGAAACTCTGATCGTGCAATGGTTTCTGCCCATGGCCTCCTCGCTGGAAGATCCGCCCCCCTGGGTCTGGCATCTGCTGGCGGAACAACTGCACAAAACCCAGGCCGTGATCTGGTACGGTAATCGCGATCTGGGGCAGCGACTGTCGGTGGTTCTGAACGGCGCCGCCCATCCCATTCCTTACCTGCAATCCCTCACAGCCCATTCACTTGTCCAGTCTCAGATCTGGGCTCGACTCCTGGGAAGTTCGGTCGCTCCCCTCATCTAGATTGGGTTTTTCGCTCCCCTCTGTAGCAATGCTTAAAAAAACGTAAACCCTGTTACGGAAAGTTGGCACAGATTTACCCTTGAGTTATTCTGTAGGGAGATTTGTTAATGTTTAGCAACTATTTCTCTCAGGAAATGCTGTGCAGACCCTTCCCCGCATGGAGTCCTATCATCTGCTACCTAAAGGTTGGCTCAGCGGGCTCAGATTTTTAGTATTTGGATTGCTGATCTGGCTGTTGATTCTGGTGGGAATTCGGTCCTGGCCCCAGCCCGATCCTTATGTTCATCAGGTGTTGCAGTTGCAGGGGGATCCAGCGCAGGGAGCCTCTTTGTTTGCCCTCAACTGTGCTGCTTGCCACGGTGCCGATGGGAATGGTCGTGTAGGACCCAGTTTGCAAGGGTTGCACAACCATCGCTCCTCGACTTTTATTATTGAGCAGGTCACCAGCGGCAATACTCCTCCCATGCCTCAGTTTCAGCCCGATCCTCAAGAAATGGCTGATCTTCTCAGTTATTTAGAAAATCTTTGAGCTGTTGTTAGTTCGGTAACAGGGATTTCCCTGGATCCCTTATGCTGGTAGGCAACTTTGCCCGCCTTGATGAGCTTGAGCATGCCCGCCTCTCAGCTGATCCTCTCGCTTTGCTACTGTGGCCTCTGGCTGGGGACGGTGTTTGTGCTGGCGGAATGGCTGCGCTGGCGACAGGTAGAAGGCGAGCTGGTGCGCAAGTGGATCCACATTGGCGTAGGGAACATCATCTTGTTAGCCTGGCATCTGCAGATCCCCCGGTGGGCGGGGCTGACCTTTTCAATCCTGTTTTGTGGTGTGGCATTGTTGTCCTATCGCATCCAGATTTTGCAGAGCCTGAATGGGGTAGGGCGCAAAAGTTTTGGGACGTTTTTTTATCCCCTCAGCATTGGGATTTTATTGTTGCTGTTCTGGGTTCCGGAGGCAGGGAGGCAACCCTTTGCGGTGATCGGAGTGCTGGTGATGACCTGGGGAGATGCTCTGGCGGCCCTGGTGGGGCAAACCTGGGGACACCATCCCTACACCGTCGGCACGATCCGCAAAAGCTGGGAAGGATCGGCCACAATGTTGCTGGTTAGCACCCTGATCATCGGGCTGGTTCTGGGCAGCCGCCTGGGATTTGGTGGGGGGTGTGGTTGGGGGCTACTGGGATTGGGCTGGCTGCGACCTCTCTGGAAGTCCTGTCCTGGCGAGGCATTGATAACCTGACGGTGCCCCTGGTTGCTGGGGTCCTGAGTTACTGGCTGTTTGGAGCGGTGAGCTAGAGAGCAAAAGGATCGGTTACCGTGACAACCATAAGGGCAATGCTGGCATGGCTCAATTCCACCTGATCCAAACCGATTGAGTTGCCAGAAATGGGCTAGAGAGGCTGAAATGCTCCAAGCTGAAGGCCCTGAAGTAACCTGGAGGAGGATAGCACACCCCATGGATGAACAGGAGCAGACACGGCAGGAATTGCAGACAGCGATCGCAGAGTTACCAGTGTCAGGTCCCTACTTTATTGAACAGCGGCTGGCACGAATTCGCGGCCCTTTTCTGCGTGCTGTCAAGGATGTCGCGCCTGGAGAGTCCTGGTGGGAGATCCGCTACTTTTTTACCCTGGATGATCTGCAGTGGGCCTACCTGCCGGAACTACACCGTACTGCTGAGTTTGCCTGGGGACATACCCCGAAACAAGCCTACTTGAATGGGATCCTTTTGCATGTGGAACGAGCAGAAGTAGAGTAGGTCATAGATCTTGAGCCTGTTCCAGGAAGACCCCATCTTCTCCATCCTCTTCCTGCAGATGCACCCGCACCACGTCGGTTAATTGGGTGGTCAGACACATACCTGTGTAGTCCGGTTGAATCGGGAGCTGTCGGTGTCCCCGATCAATCAACACCGCCAGACGCACAAACTGGGGACGGCCAAATTGCTTCAGAGCTTCCAGCGCCGCCTGCACGGTGCGACCCCGAAAATCACATCATCCACCAGGATCACAGGTTGATCAGTGAGATCACGCGGCATATCGGTTTGATGAGGGGTGCGCACCCCCGCTGCTGGAGATCATCTCGAAAAAAGGTAATATCCAGAGCTCCCACCCCTAAGGGTTGCTGAGACCAGCGGCTTTGCAGCACCTGACTCAACCGCCTGGCCAGGGGTACGCCACGAGTCCGGATCCCCACCAGCACAGGCGGTAGGCTATTCGACAGATCGGCTGAACAGGCTGCCGCCAGTTGCAGAATTAACTGATCCATTTGGGGGGCAGCAAGCAGCGGATTGTTCACCCGAATCTGGTTCGTCTAATCATTCGCTTATCATAGTCAATCTCAAGCCGTGGTGGCGGCGTCTTTTCTAGGAAGCGGGGAAGCCTTAAGCTAAGCTAGATCTGCTACCTATTTAACTGTCCCATTGGGTACACCCGAGGCAGCGTAGGAGTGGGGGATCCCACTTCTTCTGTTTTTTAGGGTGTCTATCTGCACTGGCTGCTGTTTGCTGTATGGTTCATCCTCTGGTTCCCCAAGTGGAAGCTCTCGCCCAACCTGTGGCCCAAGAACTGGGTTTTGAGGTGGTGCAAGTGAACTACTTTACCAACCAGTTTCCTCCGGTCCTGCGGGTTTCAATTCGGCCTCAAGATCCGTCCCTGGATACCAGCCATGCCCACTGTGAACGCATGAGTCTGGCGCTGGAAGCCCATCTGGATGCGGCGGAGCTGGTGACCAATCATTATGTGCTGGAGGTGTCCAGTCCAGGGTTGGGTCGGCATCTGCAGAGTGACCGTGACTTTGAAGTGTTTCGAGGCTTTCCGGTCTCCATTCAACTGCATCCGTCCCTGAAGGGGAAAACCCAGATCGTGGGCACCCTCCTCAGCCGTGATCCAGAGAAGGTGGTGATTTCTCAACGGGGACGACGGGTTGAGTTACCTCGCTCCTCGATTCAAGAGGTGCTTCTCCAGGATCAGAAGGAGTCCTGATCTGGTTGAACTGCAAAAACGTTGCCTATCCGGTCTGTGGATGGAAGGAGATGAATCGTGTCAATGGTACCTTTGCCAGGTCTGGCAGAAATGGTGGATGTGATCAGCCGCGAGCGCAATTTGCCCCGCCATGCGGTTACTGATGCGGTGAAGGAAGCCCTGCTCAAAGGGTATGAGCGCTATCGCAAAACGATAGCCCGCGACAGCCATGCCTTTGAAGAGGGGTATTTCGACAACTTTGATGTGGAACTCGATCTGGAGGGAGGAGGCTTTCGGGTCCTGGCCACCAAAACGATTGTGGATATGGTGCAGGTGGCGGATCACGAAATTTCGATTGAGGATGTCCGCCAGGATTATCCCGAGGCGGAAGTGGGCTGGGAGGTGACGGATGATGTTACCCCTGAGCAGGTGGAGTTTGGTCGCATGGCGGCAATCCAGACTAAGCAGGTGCTGGCGCAAAAACTCAGGGATCAGCAGCGGAAGCTGATTCAAGAGGAGTTTCGTGATCTAGAGGGTACGGTTCTGCAGGCTCGGGTGGTGCGACAGGAACGGCAGTCGGTGATTATGGCGGTGACCAGCGGGTTTGGCCAGCCGGAGGTGGAGGCGGAACTGCCGAAGCGCGAGCAGTTGGCCAGTGATCGCTATACCCCCGGAACCACCCTGAGAGTCTATTTGAAGCGGGTGCATGAAGGATCCCGTCGGGGTCCTCAGCTGCTGGTCTCTCGTGCCGATGCGGGTCTGGTGGTCTACCTGTTTGCCAATGAAGTGCCCGAAATTGAAGATGAAGTGGTGCGGATTGTGGCGGTGGCCCGTGAGGCCAATCCTCCCTCCCGCAATGTGGGGCCTCGCACCAAGATCGCGGTAGATACCCTGGAACGGGACGTGGATCCGGTGGGAGCCTGTATCGGGGCCCGGGGGTCGCGGATTCAGGCGGTGGTGCAGGAGCTGCGGAATGAAAAAATTGATGTGATCCGCTGGTCTCCCGATCCTGCCACCTATATTGCCAACGCCCTCAGTCCAGCTCGGATCGTGGAGGTGCGGCTGGTGGATCCCGAAATTCAGCAGGCCCATGTGCTGGTGCCCGGCGATCAATTGAGCCTGGCGATTGGGAAAGAGGGGCAAAATGTGCGGCTGGCGGCCCGTTTAACTGGGTGGAAGATCGACATCAAAGAGGTGGAAAGCTACCGAGAAGCCCAGGCGGCGGCAGAGGCGGAGGGACTGCCCTACCCGATTCTCAGCACCCCATCTGCTCAAGCCCGACAGGCTCTGGAGAAGGAGGCAGCACTGGCCAAGTCCAAATACTACGAAGAGGATCTGGAGGAGGATATGGAAGAGGAGTTTGAGGAGGACTGGGAAGAGGACGAAGATTCCTTTGACTTTGATGCCGAGTTTGACATTGCTACTCCGCCGCAACCATGACGCTTCGGTTCCCGCTCACCCTCTCGGCCTCCGGGTTAAAGGCTCTGGAGTCCTGTCCGCGCTTATTCCGCTTCCGCTTTCTGGACAAGCACCTCTGGCCTGTGATAGATCCAGAGATCCTGGCTGCGCTGCAGCGGGGGCAACAGTTTCATCGTCTGGTGGAACTGCAGGCAAAAGGACGAGAGGTGGAACCGCGATTGCCCAGTGTTGATGCTCAGGTGCAGACCTGGTGGAGCCAGTTTCAAAAGAGTGAGCATGCCCATCCTCAGGGAGAGGTGCAGTCAGAACTTTCCCTCTGGACGGAGCTGTGGGGTGTGCGCTGGACCGCCCGTTTAGATCGTCTGGTGATGGGGGCGGATCACCTGCATATTCTGGACTGGAAAACCGACCGCCGCCGACCTGCAGATGCTCAGATTCGGGACAGCTGGCAGGTACGTCTTTACCCCCTGCTGGTGCTGCAGCTGGGATCGTTATTTCTGGGGGATCGCCCTCTGCCAGAGGCTATTCACCTCACCTTCTGGTACGCCCAGCATCCCGATCAGCCGTTTCGGATGCAATATACCGAGGAGCAATGGCAGCAGGATTATGCCGATCTGGAGAGGATCGTTGGGGATCTGGACCGATTGCAGGCAGAGCAGTTTCCCCGGACCCCCCACCTTTCCCGCTGCGCAGGTTGCGCTTATCGCAGCCGTTGTTATGGACTGTTGCCGGATCAGGTCAGTGAGGATCTGCTCCCTGATTGGGAGGGCCTTGATCTGGAGGCAGCGCTGGATTTTGAACTGTCTTAGCTGCGGGCGCTGATCAAGAACACCACTAAACTGAGGATGCACTCCTGAGCTCCCTGGTCATGATCCTGGCATCTGATCCCCGCTTGACTGAATTGCAGCAGCAGATTGGTCCTGAAGCTTTTTGCTCCGTGGTTGAAGGCGAAGCGGACTGGTCGCCGAGCCTGCAGGGAGCGGTTTCTACCCCGATCCCCTCGGTGGTGATCGCTCCCGCCACAGTCTCGGAACTGGCGGAGGTGCAGCAGTGGTGTGCCCGTCATCAGCTGCCGGTGCTGATTGCAGGTCGGGGCAGCAAACTGCACTGGGGAGATCCGGTTCAGGGGCCAGAGGTAATCCTGAGTACCCAGCGAATGGCTAATCTCATTGATCATGCCGCTGCCGATCTGACCGTAACCGTTGCCGCTGGCATGCCTCTGCAGGAACTGCAGACCCAACTGGCCCACCAGGGACAATTCTGGCCCGTGAATCCGCTGTATCTCTCAAACGCAACCGTGGGAGGAATTTTGGCCACTGCCGATGCCGGATCCTGGCGACACCGCTATGGCAGCGTGCGGGATCTGCTGCTGGGGATTACCCTGGTGCGAGCGGATGGGGCTGTGGCAAAAGCAGGCGGGCGGGTGGTGAAAAATGTGGCGGGCTACGACCTGATGAAGCTGATGACGGGATCCTGGGGTTCACTGGGGATCCTGGCAGAAGTGACCCTGCGCCTCTACCCGCTACCGGAGGCAAGACAGAGCTGGGTGTTGGTTGGTGATCCCCAAGCTGTAGAGGCCCTGCGATCGCGGCTGCTGGCGTCTGCCCTGATGCCCGCCGGGTTAGATCTTCTTAGTCCCAGCTTGCTAGCCCCCTGGGAAGGGAGAGCAGGGGAGGTGGGGCTGGTGGTCAGCTTCCACGGATTGCAGGAGAGCCTAGAGGAGCAGGGACAACGGCTGTTGCAATGGGCGCAGGATTTGTCACTCCGATCTCAGGACTTGCAGGAGGGGGAGGGGCTGGATCAGCACCTGCAGAAGACATTTCAGGATCAGGTCTCCCGCCCTGGTCTGGCAAAGTTGGGGGTTCTGCCGTCTCAAGCGGTGGCGCTGCTGAATCGTCTGGTGCAGGAGGATCCCGACGGTTGGGTTCAGATCCATGCGGGCTGTGGCATTGGTCGCTGGCGCTGGCATCCCAATACCTGGACCGCCGCGGCCCTGACGACTTTACAGAGGCAGCTTCAGGCCCAGCAGGGGTATTTCAAGCTTCTGGAAGCCCCTCTAGATCTCAAGCAACAGCTGCTCTGGCAGCCTCCTGATCCGGTGCAGCACAGCCTCTGGCAACGGCTTAAGTCGCAGTTTGATCCGCAACACCTGTTGAATCCGGGTCGGCTTTAGGAGGGGCAGGGGGAGAGGGGGCGAGTTTCTGCCCGATCAAGGGCTCGCTACCCTCCAGGAGGCGCTCAATATTGCGGCGGTGGGTTAAGACCACGTAGATACCTGCTGCCAAAGCAAACAGTCCATAGGCCAGAGGCTGCCGGAGGTTAACCATGATCACTGGGGTTGTTGCCGCAGCCACCAGAGAACTGAGAGAAACCCTGCGGCTGAAGCCGAGACTGAGCAGCCAGATTCCCAGGGCGATCAGAGCCACCGGCCAGCTCATGGCCAGCAGGATCCCCAGGCCTGTGGCAACCGATTTGCCCCCTTTGAACCGCAGCCAGAGGGGACGACTATGGCCCACAACGGCGCCCAGACTGGCCACGACCACCATCCAGGTGACGATATTTCCATCGAGGGGAGAACGACCCCCTACCTGCCAGGGGCTGATCTCCAGCAGTCGTACCAGATTGACAGCAGCAATGCCCTTACAGGCATCCGTGAGCAGCACCACCAGGGCAGGACCTTTGCCCAGGGTCCGGAGTACGTTGGTGGCCCCCATCGATCCAGAGCCATGTTCGCGAATATCAATCCCCCGCAGCAGGCGACCCAGCAGATAGCCGGTGGGAAAGGTTCCCAGTAGATAGCCCAGAGTCCCTGAACAGATCAGGAGCAGCGATATCTGTGCTGGTGCCATGCCCTCTCTCACCTCGAACAACTCACCTGCCGATCTTATCAGGAGGCCGAAGCGGGATAAGAACCTGAGTGATCTGAGCAGGGTTACAGGTTTGTGGTACAGGTGCGCCGGGCTTCATTCAGTTCTGCGGCCACCCAGGAAAAGGCAAAATGGCTAACGCACTGCAATTGCGGAAACCGTTGTTGCAGTTCCTGCATCTGCACCTCCAGCATGGGTCGCTTTCGGAGTGGCTCACCCCAGAGCCCCGCCAGCGCCGGACATACCAGTGTTCCTGCCCCAGCCTCCTGCACCACCTGATCCACT
Source organism: Synechococcaceae cyanobacterium SM2_3_1 (assembly GCA_012030715.1). Classification (GTDB taxonomy): domain Bacteria; phylum Cyanobacteriota; class Cyanobacteriia; order Thermostichales; family Thermostichaceae; genus JAAUUJ01. The sequence continues at coordinate 17,793 of JAAUUJ010000068.1, forward strand.
TGATCCCCAACACAGCCCAGATCTTCACAGCGAGCATAGGCCATCACATGCCATTCCAGCTCAGGATTAAACCGATCCCAGGGCTGCAGGCGAGAATCAAAACCTATGTCCCCCACCCGACGATTGCCATCCGGGAAAAAGACGGCCCCTGCTGGAATCTGCTCTGCTGTAACCAGATCACTCATGGTGTGCAGGTAATCCAGGATCCCCTGGTGAGCAAAATCCACCGCAAGCTGCCAGAGTTGGGGCTGGAGCTGGGCATGACGCGCGGCTGCTGCCGGAGTCGGAGTCGGGCTGGGCGTTGCCTCGGTCGCTCCTGGTGTTGTCTCTTGAGGGGAAGCGGGGGAAAGGGGAACCGGAGAAGATCTCCTTAACTCCCCCTGGATCTCTGTTTCCACGAGCGGTTTGGGCTGCAGGGGTTGCCGCCAACGAGGTGGGTGGGGTCCATAACGGGCATCTAGGGCTGTGAGATTGGCCACAGTGATAAAGCCCTGATCCAGGTAAGTCTGCAGCAGAGCTTTCCCAGAAGCATTGAGCCCTAGATTGAGAAAGGCATTGCGAGCAGATTCTCCATACACCCAGAGATCTTTTACCGTTCCTGCCACGGAGGCGGCCCCTGCCTGACGAGGATAGCGAATGTAGTCAAACAGAACTCCGTCCGGTTGTCGCCGCAGCACCTGCTGCAGAAGGCCGCGAAAATCCTGGCGAGCCAGAGAACTGTAGGGATCCACAAACACCTGATCTGGACCCACATCCTCCACAAAGTCCTGCAGGGTGGCTGTGGTGGGATCCAGCAAGCTGGTCTGACCGGATCCATTTACCGCCAGGGCCGACTGTCGTTGGGGTAATTGGCTGTAGGTGTAGCCAAAGTTGAGGGAAAATAACCAGGCATAGGCTGAGAGCCCCCGTTGTCGAGCGGATCGCAGCGCCAGATCCAGCAAATCTGCTTCCGGATCGAGACTGGGCCAGGGCTGACCATCAGGTGAGGGCAAGATGGTGTTGCCATCATAAAAAGCTTCGATGAAGACGCGGTTGTAGCCCAGATTCACAATCTGATCAAAGACATGATCCAGGATTCCTGCCTTAACATCACAGGGATAAAGGCGCAACCAGGTGGCCTGGATCCGGGGCCATTGGGTTTGGCGGCAGCGGTCCAGCTCCTGACGGTGTTGAACCACAACCTGGGTATAGCGGGCCCAGGCCTGATCGGATTGAGCTGCTTCCTGGCGTAACCGCTCTTTAGAGGCGATAGCTTCCGGAGATTGACGGCAAAACCGATCCAACTGACTGAGCGGGGCCTGAGAGATCAGCTGAGGGGTATCGTCCGCCTGTGCAGGAGGGGGCCAGTTCATCCAGGTATTCAGCCCCAGGATCATGAGGATGCCTACCCCGATCATTCCCCAGCGACGGATCCATCCTGGCCCTTGGCCCCAATAGCGCTTGAGCTGCACAGCCATCCTCTCCGCATAATTAGAACTCCCCTTCCCTGGAGAGAGTTGGGGATCGTGAAGTCACTCTGGGGCAATTCTAGTTGACTTTGATGAGCATCCTCTTGGTATTTCCACTAGGGATGTTTACCCACCTGAGCCCAGGTGTCATGACGGCGGAGACAAGTAGCCCGCAAAGCTTTCAAAGACGCTGATCCTGTACAAAAGGCAGTGATCCGCAACTCTTCGATCATGGCTGCAAAGCGCTGATACACTGCGGTGGCCTCAGCAGTCGCCGCAGGACCCAGGAGAGGTGCGGCACTCCCCACCAGCGTTGCCCCCAGAGCTATGGCCTTGGCCACCTCTACACCATTGCGGATCCCTCCACTGGCAAAGACAGGTAGATGGGGTAGGGCGTGATGCACCTCCTGCAGCGCCAGGGCTGTTGGGATCCCCCAACCTGCAAATGTGTGGGCCACCCGTTGCTGCAGAGGATCGGATTGACGATAGGACTCCACCTCACTCCAGCTCGTGCCCCCGGCCCCAGCAATATCAATGGCGGCTACCCCACAGTCCGCAAGCCGCTGGGCCACCACGGCACTGATCCCATTCCCCACTTCTTTGACGACGACAGGCACCTGCACCTGAACAACCAGCTGAGCAATTTTGGCATACAGGTGAGACCAATTGCGATCCCCCTGCTGCTGCACGGCCTCCTGCAGCGGATTAAGATGCAAGATCAGGGCATCGGCCCCGATCATCTCCACTGCCCGCTGCGCCTGCTCGAACCCATACCCATAGTTGAGCTGTACGGCCCCCAGATTGGCCAGAAGCAAAATATCGGGAGCCACTTTGCGCACCTGGTAGGTGTAAGCCAGGGATGGATCTTCAATGGCAGCCCGCTGAGATCCCACTCCCATGGCTACCCCCAGAGCTTGAGCAGCTTCTGCTAAATGCAGATTGATCGCATGTGCAGCAGGGGTTCCCCCGGTCATGCTGCTGATCAGCAGAGGAGCTTTGAGGGTTTTGCCCCAGATCGCCAGCCTGAGATCGATCGCATCCAGGTCTAACTCTGGCAGGGCCACATGTTCAAAGAAATAGCGCTCAAATCCAGCAGAAATGCCCTTGGCCTCCACATTCTTTTCTAAAACAATATTGATGTGTTCCTGTTTACGAGCCTCCGTGGGTTGAGCCTGACTGGACTGCATGGATCGCCTCAATAAAATATCCTGGACGTTCACTGTAGCAAGACTCGGATCGGCGATGGGAGCAGACGTTGCTCGCTTCAGATCGAATAGCTCTCTGCTTCTCCATGGGGTATCCCCTCTGCAACCTTGGAGGAATCACAAACCTGTCTCATCCCTGACCAGTTATACTAAATCTCAAAGCTGCTCAAAGCTGCTCAACCATTGTTGAGTTTTCTTGGCTTTTCTTCAGTGACCCATTGCTCGTGAAGATCCGCTATGGCTGCAGACACCCGCAAGCTCGATACCAGCTCTGGCGATGACAAGTTTGACATTGCCCTGGGGGAAACCCTGTTGCGGGCAGGACTCCTGTCTCAGGAGCAACTGGCTCAGGCCATGTGGGAGCGATCTGAAACTCAACAACGACTGGAAGATATCTGTATTCGGCACAACTGGATCCCGATTGAACGACTATACAGCCATGTACCCAGCTACCGCCTGCGGTTGGGGGAATTGCTGGTGCTTTACGGATTGCTCAGCTTCAGCCAGCTGCAGATCGTGCTTGCAGATCAAGACCGCTATCCCCAGCGTAAATTGGGGGAATTGCTGGTTGAATATGGTCTTTTGAAATCGGATCAACTGTTCTGGAGTATTCAGGAACTGGCGGAGCTGCGGCAGCTGTCGGTCCCCAACACCTGGGAACTGGTGCAACACCGTTCTCCCTATCCCCGTCGCCCTGGACAGAGCCGACTG
>JAAUUJ010000253.1 GCA_012030715.1 Synechococcaceae cyanobacterium SM2_3_1
ATTTATTAATAAGCCTGGCTAACCTGGACTATCCCCACGCCTTGTTAGAGATCTGGTCGATCGATGAACGGCAGTACCGATAATTCAGTCGCCATTTTGGAATCAGCTCTGGCCACGCTACCCATGCTCCACATCCACAAGCGTTTACCAGGCGCAGGAGGAGGGAAATCCGGAGCCCTGAATGAAGTGATCCCTCTCACCACCGGCAATATCATTCTGGTTTGTGATGCAGATGCACAGGTTCCCCCCAACTTTTTGCAGCAGACGTTGCCGCTGTTTTCCATGCCGCTGAGTCCTGAGCGTCCGGTAGGGGCAGTGCAGACGCGGAAAGCGATCTCCAATAACAGCACCAACTTCTGGACCAGGAACCAGCAGGCGGAGATGATCCTGGATAGTTACTGGCAGCAACAACGCACCTTCGCTCATGGCATTGGGGAGTTGCGGGGCAACGGACAGCTGGTACGTCGAGATGTACTCTTGAAGTGTGGTGGGTGGAATGAAAGTAGTCTTACCGATGATCTGGATTTAACTTTTAAGCTGCATCTGGCTGGTGTCGATATTGCTTTCCTGGCGGATCCTCCCATTTTGGAGGAGGGAGTGCTGAGCTGGAGAGGGTTGTGGCACCAACGCTGTCGCTGGGCAGAAGGGGGCTATCAACGCTATCTGGATTACTGGCCTGGAATTGTGAAAAACAGCATGGGTGGGGCCAAAACCTTTGATCTGCTTTCCTCCTTTATCATTCAGTACCTGATGCTCATCGGGTTGATCCCTGATATTGGCTGGATGATCTTGTATTCCCATTATTCGGTGCTCACCCCTGTAGCTGTGGTGATCATGGGAGTTTGGGTGATGGGATTGATCATCGGATTACAGCAGGTTGAAGCGCTCAGGGGCTGGCCATTGGTAAGGCGTTCCCTGATGGCGATGCTTTATATGAGTCACTGGATCCCTGTGATGGTGCTAACAACGGTGCGGATGTGTGTGCAGCCCAAAAAATTGAAATGGGTGAAGACCGTGCATCAGGGACAGCCTGTAACCTGATTTTGCGATCTATTTCGCAGTCAATTTCCGCACTTCGGAATGAAAAGAGGCAATACTGTACCCTCCCTCGTGTTGGAGAAGACGGGTACGCAGGCGCAGATTTTCGCTGGCAAACCAGATCCGTTCTTCACAGGTGACAGCACCGATCTGGGTCTGCAGAGAGAGAACCCCATCCTGGCCGAGCAGAAAACGTCCGCGGACTGAAGAATCTGTGGGGGTTTGCTGCTGTTGTACCAGTTCTCCCTGTGGATTTTCTGATGATGTGGGAAGTAAAACCAGAAGACTGGATCCCTGATAGGTCGTTGTGTCTTCATCCTGTTGTCCCTGCCATGCCGCTCGCAGCCCAGAGATTGAGCTAGGGGATCCGGGACTGAGCTGGAGCAGATCCTGGAGCTGTGGATCTTGCGGAGATAGGGGTGTGAGGATAATTGTGGATTTGCCGCCTCGAGAGTGGCCTCGGGTGGGGAGGATATAGGAGGTGTATTGGTGGTTCCAGGTTCCTGCACTGAGTTCGAAGAATGCCGTCACCGTATGGATCTGCGGCGGGTCGGTGCTCATGAAATTAAACGGAAAACAAGTGGTAATATCCTACCGCATCCCTGTTCCCCTAATGAAAGAATAGAAAACCCCCTGCTCAGTGAACAAGGGGAGAGTGGAGATCGAAATAAGGCGATGGCTCAGACTGCTCTAGGCATCGAAGTAGAGGGAGAACTCGTAGGGGTGAGGACGGAGACGCATGGGGTTGATCTCATTGTCGATCTTGTACTCGATCCAGGTCTCAACCAGGTCCTCACTGAAGACACCTCCCGCCAGCAGGAAGTCATGATCCTTGCGCAGACTTTCCAGAGCTTCTAGTAGAGAGCCTGGGGTGGAGGGGATCTTCGCCAGCTCTTCCGGTGACATGTCATAAATGTCTCGATCCAGAGAGGGGCCAGGATCAATTTTGTTTTTGATCCCATCGATCCCTGCCATGAGCATGGCGGCGAAGGCCAGGTAAGGGTTACAGGTGGCGTCAGGACAGCGGAACTCCAGACGCTTGGCCTTGGGGTTGGTGCCGGTGATGGGGATACGAATGGATGCCGAGCGGTTCCCCTGTGAGTAGGCCAGGTTGACAGGGGCTTCAAAGCCGGGGACCAGACGCTTATAGGAGTTGGTAGTGGGGTTGGTGAAGGCCAGGAGGGCAGGGGCATGGCGCAGCAGACCGCCAATGTAATGGAGGGCCAGTTCACTCAGGTTGGCATAGCCGGTGCCAAAGAAAAGGGGCTCACTATCTTTCCAGAGGGACTGGTGGGTGTGCATGCCGGTGCCGTTGTCGTTAAACAGGGGCTTGGGCATGAAGGTCACGGTTTTGCCATGCTTGCGGGCGACATTCTTGATCACATACTTGTAGATCATCAGATAGTCAGCACAGGTTGTTAGGGGAGCAAAACGGAAACCCAGTTCTCCCTGTCCACCAGTGGCCACTTCGTGGTGATGCTTCTCAATCGGAACCCCACAGTTGGCCATGGTCAGCAGCATTTCAGTCCGAATGTCCTGATAGCAATCGGTGGGGGGCACCGGAAAGTAGCCTTCTTTGTAGCGGGGTTTGTAGCCCAGGTTACCACCTGCTTCTTCGCGTCCGGAGTTCCAGCGACCTTCGATGGAGTCAACGAAGTAATAGCCGCTATTTTGAGTTTGATCAAAGCGAACGTCGTCAAAGATAAAGAACTCAGGCTCGGGTCCGAAGTAGGCCATGTTGGCAATGCCAGTTTCCTGCAGATAAGCCAGCGCCCGATCCGCCAGAAAACGGGGGCAACGACTGTAGGGCTCACCGTTACGCGGCTCCCTAATGCTGCAGGTCATACTCAGGGTAGGCACTTCACAGAAAGGATCGATCCAGGCGGTGGCAGGATCCGGCACCATTAACATGTCGGATTCATTGATGGTTTTCCAGCCGCGAATACTGGATCCATCAAAAGGCAATCCTTCGACAATGGCGTCCTCATCGATCATGCTGATGTGAAAGGTACAGTGCTGCCAGATGCCCGGCAGGTCAATAAACTTAAGATCCACCATCTGGACATTGTTGTCCCGGATCATTTGCATTACTTCTTGGGGCGTTGATGCCATGCTTGTCTCCTTCCTTCCTTCTTGCTGCGAATTACTGTCCCCACCCACTGCACCAGCAAGAGCATGAGTTTAGATAGGGCACACGGTTTTTGGCTCAAAACATCCTAAGGAGGAAGAGGGCCGGATTTTGTGCCTTCTGATACGAAATACCAGGGCAAGTCTTGTTGGCTACACCGAGGGGCAGGAAGGGTGGGTCGGACGTTGGATCGCAGCTGAATATGAGTGTTTACATTTGTGAGGGAACCTGATGTTTTTCCTAGGGTTGGATCTGGCCTGGTCACCCCGAAATCGATCAGGGATGGCACTTCTACAGGGAGGGGGGGAGGGAGCTGAACTGGTGGATTTGCGGTTGATCGAAGGGGACGACGAGATCCTGGCCTATGTGCAAGCTCATGTGGAGCAGGAGGGGGCAGTGATTGCGATTGATGCTCCGCTTCGCGTTCAAAATCAGCAGGGCAGCCGCACAGCCGAGAAGGATCTGAATCGGGTGTTTCGTGCTTATCAAGCCATGACACATCCTGCCAATCGACAGTTGCTGGAGTACGAGGGGGTGGTACGGGGAGAGGTCCTGGTGCAGGGATTAACCGAGATGGGATTTACTCTCAAGTCAACCATTGCTCAGAAAGAAGGAGAGCGACAGATCCTGGAGGTTTTCCCCCATGCGGGCATGGTGGCGATTTTTGGGCTGGAACGGATCCTGCGTTATAAGGCAAAACCCAGGCGGAGTTGGGCCGAACGCCTGCAGGAATG
>JAAUUJ010000254.1 GCA_012030715.1 Synechococcaceae cyanobacterium SM2_3_1
CAATCAAAAGGCTGGTGGCTGGATCCCTGGGTTCCAGGGTTTCGCTGGAGAGAGCCACAGGATTGCCGCCGCTGCCACAGCTAGAAAGCAACAGCAGAGAACTAATCGGGATCCAGAGGGTAGTCGGACGCATGGAGGGTTGCCTTGATTGAATTGAGGTGAGTTATTGAGGATTTTGTTGACGGTTTAGCTCTTCGCAGAGTAAGAAACCTCTAACAAAATTGACGTTTTCTAAGTTGGGAAGCATATAAGAAACATAGTGTTCTTCCTTGACAGCAAGCTGCTCAGGAAAAAGAGTAAGTATTTTCTCAAAAAAGCGTTTTGACTCCAGGAGCAATAGCTGACTAAATTTATTGCGATTCAAACGCTCTTCTCCTTTTCCAAACTTAGATTCATAAGAAAGTATCAACGATTCTTTATCATCTCTAGGTATTATCCAAGAACAAGAAAAAGGATGATTTCTTATTTCGTATTCATCATAAGAATGTTGAAAAACAATGTCTTTATCTTCCTTCTCTCCTTTGAGGATTCTGATAAGCTCAAGATTGGCTTGAGTCACCGCATCTAATCCATACCACAAAGACAGTAGATCACGAGTCTCTTGAGTTATATCAAGAATATGTTTACCATTTACAAATAATTCAATCGAGCCAACTATGCTAAGAGTCACATCTCTGTACTCACCAGTATCATGCCAAAAAGCATCTTCAAAATCAGTATTGATTTGCGTTCTTTCTGTAATTTGCTCAATTGGAATGGGATTGCCTATTCTTCGATGGTGTGGAATGTTCGTATACGGGACAACAAAGATTTTTAGATCTAGCATTTTGCTATTTCCTGTAGATTCTATCTTCTGATTGTACATATCCCTGGTTGCTCCACTGGAAATACAGTTGCTACTCTCCCATCTGTCACGCCCACGCGATATTCAATTCCGTCTACAAATCCCCTCAATGGGGGCCACCCACCACCAAAAGTGAGTTCTCTGATTTGAGATGTATTCTGGTTAAGCACTTGCTGAGCAATTAGGAAAATATCTTGCACACTTGGGTTTCCTGGAAAAAATGAGGTTCTATCAGCATCAGGATCATTGAAAAAGGCTGGATGATGTCTTTCCAGTGTTTTTATCATTCTTTCTTTTGTAAAGAGAATAGTCTTGCCTGCAACACAGATGGGACGTGGGCGATAGTTTTGCGTGGCAACTCTGGCCTTATTTGGATCATTGGTTAAATCTGGTGGGCAATTATTGAGTGACCGTTCAAAGCCGCTGGATCGTCCTGCCTGCTGACTTTGCCCTTCCCCTTCAAAATCAACCGGACAAGCCGCATCCTCCACCCTGCCATCTCTGAGAGTGAAATCCACCCCCGCTAACAACCTCAGCTCTGGATCCCCTGCAACCTCCGCATTGAGCGTGATCCCCTCTCGGCCATCCAGAGTTGCCCCTGCCTGAGGTTGGCTAATCTGCACCGCCACATCCTCTGGTAGCAGATCCAGCTCCGCTTTGGCATAGAAATTCAGCCCAATCTTGGGCAAGGTGAATAGCTTCAGCCGAGGAGCAGGGCCAAGGGATCCCCAGATTTCTGCCTCAATCTCAGGATTGATCCCCACTTTGAGAAAGCCATCCAGGTCAATGTTTTGATGGGGGGGGATCCCTGGGTTTAGAGAAATAAGTCGGGATCCAGAGGGTGGTAAATCGCATAAGGAACTTCCGTATGTAATCTCAAATCATTTTGAGCTGTAGGCAGTTACAAATTGAAGCTATTCTTGAAGTTTGCGTAAGCCATATCAAAATCGGAAAAATATAATCCTTCCTCTCCTGACTTATCAAATCTTTTCTCATTTAGCAAGAGAAACTGATTCAGACTTTGCCACGTGCATTGAATCAATTCTTCATCATTTAGATCTTCGATATGGATCCTTTCACCTAGTCTTGAGGTTACTGAAATATGATTTGTATAGCGTATCATCCAAAACCCAAAAGAGGAATCAGATCCAATGTATTCATGCACTTCCTTTTTTTTAGTTATAAATTGCTCTATTTCATCCAAAAGCGAAGCTATAGACATCATGAGATAAAGATTACGCGAACCTGTCTTTGAACTGCAATAGCCGAATCGACCCTGCAATGTGATATGCCCATAGTCAAGATATTCAATGACTTTCTTATTAGGATCACATTCCTCGAAAAGAAAAGACAACATCATTGTGGCCCTCACTAGGATCTGACTGGAAAAATCGTGATTACCGCACAAGAATTTGCATTGATAGCAACTCTGATTCGATCTCTCCTGCCATTGATAACCATCCTATCCTCAAATTCCTGCTTAACTCTTCCTGGGGTAGAAACTCTGTTTGTCTGCACTAATCTAATTGCAGCACTTTCTAACTCTGCACGAGTGGTTCCAGGTTCAAATAAATCTCCTGGCCCACTGGGATGATTACCTGTGATGTGTCTTGCATCAACGTGAATCCATCCTCGTCTCAAATTGCCATCAGGAATGAAAGGCTGGATCTTTCCTCCACGAGGTAAAGCCGCAGCACATCTACATTCTTCAGGAATATCTGGACGGACAACACGAGCTAAAGACTCGGTTTGAGGTAGAGAACACACATCTTCCACCCTGCCATCTCTGAGAGTGAAATCCACCCCCGCCAACAACCTCAGCTCTGGATCCCCCTCTACCCTGGCATTGAGAGTAACGGGATCCCGGCCATCCAGAGTGGATCCCGACTGGGGTTGCTCAGCCTAGACGAGGATCCTTGTTTTGATGGGGGAGGATCCCTGGGGTTTGAGATGTGGGGTGGGATCCGAACAGGTTGTAAGTACATTTTCTTGTTCCACAAGAGTAAAGGTCGATTTTGAGGATCAAAAATCATTCAGTTACTATCTGAGTTTTTTTATTGTTTTTCCCTAGTAATGAGCAATATTCTAGGTATTCATCAACCGAGGTGAAATTATGTCTGTCAAGATTGGGCTTATCTCCAAAGTAAACCACTTCATAGTCATCACCTAGTTCATCAATCAACTGCTTCCATATCTCTATGCCTTCCTTGTCAAAGTCTTCTTGTTCCTCTAGCGGAGGTTCAGGAGAGTTGCCTGGGTCACTCCAATCAAGCCAGCCCTCGTATGTACTGACCCATTCATATATTCGTTTGCTAAGATTTTTTGAAAGGTTAAGACTTGAATGCTCAATCATTCCCTCTTCGGCCCATAAGCCTGATGAACAGTAATCTGACATTAATCTAACTATTCTTTTCATACTGATCACGATGGTAACGGGTAAGAAGATACAATGTATCCATTATCTGAAACAACGATGTTATACTCTTTTCCATCAAACTCATAGACAGATCCCAATCCCCCGCTTTGACCTGGGAGAGTGTATTTAGCACTATCTTGTGATATCCTTTGATTGATGAAATCGATTATTTGACTTTCAGGGATACCTCTATTTGCAAAATCTGTTCTATGTCTAGCAATAATATGTTGATAACCATTCCTTGAATTACCTTCTTCTAAAAAGAAAACGGTCACATCGGGAACTGAGATGATTCTCCCTCTCTCAACTTCTCCAATACAGAGAACTTTCTCCGGTGAGACTTTGACAACTTTCCCATTCGTCTCTGGATCCTGTAGCTTACAAAACAACTCAGTGAACAGAGGATCCAGCCGGTTACAGGTATATCTGCCTTGCGTTGCATTTCGCGCAATCGTCCTTTGGCTACTTGCTGGCAATGGACATACATCTTCCACCCTGCCATCACGGAGAGTAAAATCCACCCCCGCTAACAGCCGTAACTGAGGATCCCCCTCTACCCTGGCATTGAGAGTAACGGGATCCCGGCCATCCAGG
>JAAUUJ010000255.1 GCA_012030715.1 Synechococcaceae cyanobacterium SM2_3_1
CTTATCATAAAGTTGACATAAGTTAAGAGGAAAAAATGGATACTAAGAATCGCCTTTATGCTCTTTGCGAAAGAATTCATCATGAAGGTATTCAGATTGTAGATATTTTTGGAAAAGGAGAATCAAATAAAGTATGGAGTGGCGTTATGCCAAAAATTTACTGGCATGAAGATTTAATTGAAGATGAACTGAAAATTAAAATACCTGAAGACTTAAAATGGCTTTGGGATTATTATTCATCTGTGGCCATAAAGATTTATGATTATGGAATCTCAGGGCTGTATATCTATTCTCCAGATCAGGCTCTAGTGAGGCATAAGTATTACTATGTCAAAGAGAAAGAATTAGCTAAAACAATAGAGGATTTAAGAGAAGGAGATTTTATTATTGGAGAGTATTTTGGAGAACAGCAATTTGTTCTGATTCGTTGCGACGAGAAAAGCAAAGACTTTGGCTCAATTTTGATGACTCAGCCCATAGATCCCAGAGAAGAGTGGCCCATTGTTGCAACATCACTCATTGATTTTCTTGAAACCTATTATTTGGCTGGTGATATGTTTTGGGACAACGAAAAATACTGGCGGACTTAGGTTGTCTTGCCTACTAATACTTTCGTACTAAATACAGCTTTATACAGTTTCACAGGACTCCTCTCATGCGCCCCACTACCCTCTGGATCCCAACCTATTCCTCTAAACCGAGGGATCCACCCCCATCAAAACAAGGATCCTTGGCTAGGCTGAGTTCCCCCAGGCGGGATCCACCTTGGATGGCCGGGATCCCATTACTCTCAATGCAGAGGTCACAGGGGATCCCCAGTTACGGCTGTTGGCGGGGGTGGATTTTACCCTCCGAGATGGCTCGGTGGAGGATGCTTGTCAACTACCTCAAATAGAATCTTTATCTCGTAATGTTCAGGCAGATATTCCTGATGAATGTAGATGTGCTGCCGCCTTCCCTCGTGGGGGAAAGATTCAGCCACGTATCCTTGATGGAAGTAGAAGAAGAAATATAGGCTGGGCTCATATTGAGGCTAAGCACATAACAGGTGAAGACCCAGGAGGCGATTTATTTGCTCCAGGCACAACTCGTGCGGAATTAGAACAAGCTGCCCTCAGTCTATTAGAAGCAACCAGGGTCTCTGAACCACAGAATATTCGACAAGTATTTGAGGATAGGATGGTTATCAATGGCAAAAGAGATCGAATCAGAGTCGTTTTTCTTGTAAACACTTGCGAAGTACAAACAATATTTCCAGTTAGACAAGAGTGAGAGAGATTACAATGCTATCATTGTTTTTGAGTTTACTGATACCAGTAAAGAATTCTATAGATATGATGATTATGGAGATATCACGCTTCATGGTCGATTTGGTTCATGGAGTTCAAAGGTAGGCTCAAGGCATATTTTCCTGGTATTTTCCTTGAGTGCGCTTCTCTATGAGATAGAACAGTTTGTTATTCTAAAAAAAGAATCGCATGAATATATCGGAGTGGACACCTCTTTTGGCTTTTGGATGATACGCTCTGCCAGTCACATATCAATATATTCCAACATAGGAGAAAGAATTCATATTGAGGATCTGAACGATGAAGAGTTGATTCTATGCACATGGAAAAGTTTGAATGAATTTCTTTTTTTAAACGAGAAAGGATTTGATAGGCTAGGAGAGGATGGCGAAGACTTCTCTGATTTTGATAGGGCATACAAAAGATTCAAGATTAATTTTAGGTTGTAACAATTCTTTAGTCCAAAGATAATTTGTGATTACTCAGGAAAAACTCTCATGCGCCCAACCAAAGTCTGGATCCCAACCTCTAAACCCCAAACCAGGGATCCGCCCCCATCAAGATAAGGATCCGTTGGCCCTGCGCCCCGGCTGAAGTTATTCACGTTGCCCAAGATTGGGCTGAATGTCTATGCCAAAGCAGAGCTGGATCTGCTGCCAGAGGATGTGACGGTACAGATTAGCCAGCCTCAGGCCGGGGCGACGCTAGATGGCAGAGAGGGGATTACGCTCAATTCGGAGGTTACAGGGGATCCCCAGTTGAGGTTGTTGGCGGGGGTGGATTTTACCCTCCGTGATGGCAGAGTGGAGGAAAGCAATAGGTGCTCGTGCTTAGACAACTCCGAACCAAATAGAGCATTTACCAGCCGCACATCTGAATCAAACAGTTGTCCTATTTGTCCACGAGTCCCTCAAGGTTTAACAGAGGAACAGTTTCAAGATATATCTTCACTGATTAGGCAGAGAACACTAAGATATGGAAACGATATAAGAGTTCAAGGCAGTAGAGCAGCATGTACCGCCAGACCTGATTCAGATATTGATATTGCAATTCGTGTTTCAACAGAAGACTTCTATAGGATCTTAAACGATCCAACATTGTCAAAGTTATCTAATCCTAATCCAGGAAGTGCTCTTGAGAGAACTAGACAAAGAGCAATTGCACAAGGAAGAATCTTAATTGATTTTAATCGGTTAGGGGGATTATCGAGAGAGGTTCAATCTATATTGTGCATTAAAACCCAAATAGCAATAGTTGAGATTGGCAAAGACTTTGACCAAGGGCCTTGGATAAATTTAAGATAGCAGACAAGAAGGAACATATGAAAAGCAAGCATCTCTCTCAAAACAATAATTGGTGTATCATATATTCGGATATAGAATTTACCCAAAAAGCACAGAAAGAGATAATCACAAAAATCTTTGACACCTACAGAAAGAAAAGAAGAAACAGCCCTTATGAGTGGAATAGAAATGTTTTTCCTTATGAAAATCCTGATTACTCTGAATCGAAGAAGATAAACTTCCCAGATGGCTTCATGTATTTCAGGCTTCAGATATCAATCGAAGAAATAGATAGTTATGATATAGGTGATTGTATTGAGTTCGCTTCTTCTGTGTTAACCAGCTTATGGAGTTTGCAGATACCATCAGTAGCAACATGTCAGTTTGAAGACTTACTTCCCCTCAAGGGTGGATACAAAAGCAAGTGGTCTTGTTCTCCTCCCAAGGTTGATTTAGAAAGTGAGGTAGAAAAGTGATTCCGCTCGTTTTTCTTATGGCTGGTATCAGAAATATATTTAGGCACGATTGTAGGGATCCACCCCCATCAAAACAAGGATCCTTGGCGAGGCTGAGTTCCCCCAGACGGGATCCACTCTGGATAGCCGGGATCCCATTACTCTCAATGCCAGGGTAGAAGGGGATCCCCAGTTACGGCTGTTGGCAGGGGTGGATTTCACCCTCAGAGATGGCAGGGTCGAAGAAGATAGCTGTCCAGTTGATTTCTCAGTTCAGAGAAATGTTGTCAACCTTAGCCTTGTAGATTCCCAAGACTTCGGTTCACCCTGTGAGCAAGCACCCATCAACCCCAGTGGAAATAGCTACCCATGTGTACCGGATCCGAGAACAGGCCAAAATATCCCCTACCCCTTTGCAGCAGGACAAGATCCACCAGCTCGAATTCCTGAATCCCAAAGAGCAAGCCGCCGATACCGAACAAGTTATATCAAACTCTATGAGTGTCGTTATGAGAGTCCAAAAGGAAGTGCTGAATGGGGAAATTATGAAGTACATCATATTTTTCCTAGAGATTATGGCGGTGGTAATGATTTTTGGAATCTAGTTCCATTACTAAGGGGCGAGGAGCATAATGGGTTCAGCAGATATTGGGCTGGATGGAGAAGTTCAAGACCTCTATCATAAAGTTGACATAAGTTAAGAGGAAAAAATGGATACTAAGAATCGCCTTTATGCTCTTTGCGAAAGAATTCATCATGAAGGTATTCAGATTGTAGATATTTTTGGAAAGGAGAATCAAATAAAGTATGGAGTGGCGTTATGCCA
>JAAUUJ010000069.1 GCA_012030715.1 Synechococcaceae cyanobacterium SM2_3_1
GGGCTTCTGCCATCAGCACCGGATGCCGCACACGGCTAACATTGATCACCCCGCTGAAGGTCTGAGACTCTCCTTGCATCAGGGAGGCACTCATGCGAATCTGGCCATCTGACTGTAAGACTGAACCCGTACCTGCGTTGAAATGGGGATCATCCTCCAGCAATTGACAGGCCCGGATTACCGCCGTTGCGGCAGTCTCGCCTCGCTGCAGCAAAGGATAAGTTTCTGTGATCACCGCCGTCAGGGAGGTGCGGATGGTTTCCAATCCCGCGGCTTCCAGGGCACTCCCTGCGCCTCCGTGAATGATCAGCCTGGGCTGCACCATGATGACTCTCCAGCAGTTAGGTAAATGGGGGTTTAGATATTGAGTTGGGCAAAGACATGCTCCAGATGAGAGAGATGCCGCTGCGGATCAAAACAGGTTTGCAGATCTTCGGGGGTGAGGTGAGCCATCACCCGGGCATCCTCCAGGAGATGTTGATAAAAATTGCCCTGGTCCTGATTCCAGGCTCGATGGGCATTCTCCTGCACCAGCTTGTAGGCTTCCTCGCGGCTGAGACCATGATTGACCAGGCTCAGGAGAACCTGCTGACTGAAAATCACGCCCCCAAAAATATTGAGATTGCGACGCATATTGTCGGGATATACCTGCAGCTGACTGACCAGATCCGTCATCTGCACCAGCATGTAATAGCACAGGATCGAGGCATCCGGCAGGATCACCCGTTCCACGGAACTGTGGGAAATATCCCGCTCATGCCAGAGGGCCACATTCTCCAGGGCCGAGACCGCATAGCCTCGCAACAACCGCACCAGGCCCGTTAATTGTTCGGATTTAATCGGATTGCGTTTATGAGGCATGGCCGAAGATCCCTTCTGTCCCGCGGCAAAATACTCTTCGACCTCCAGAACATCGGTGCGTTGCAGGTTGCGGATCTCTACAGCAAACCGCTCCATCGAAGCCCCGATCAAGGCCAGGGTCTGCACATACTCCGCATGGCGATCACGGGCAATCACCTGGGTAGAGGCGGTATCAGGCCGCAACCCCAACCGTTGACAGCAGAGGGATTCCACCTGGGGCGAGACATTGGCATAGGTGCCCACGGCTCCCGAGATCTTGCCCACCGCCACCGTCTGACAGAGGCGCACCAGCCGTTCCCGATGGCGTAAACATTCTGCCAGCCAACCCGCCAGCTTGAAACCAAAGGTGATCGGTTCCGCATGAATGCCATGGGTGCGACCCACCATGACGGTATGGCGGTGCTGCTGCGCCTGACAGCGAATGGCCTGGATCAGGTGCTCCAGCTGGGTGAGGAGCAAATCTATGGAGGCGACAAGCTGCAGAGATAACCCGGTATCTATCACATCGGAGCTGGTTAGCCCCAGGTGGATGTAGCGCCCCGCTTCTCCCACAGATTCATTGACATTGGTGAGAAAAGCAATGACATCATGACGTACCTCCTGCTCCAGTTCACGAATCCGCTCCAGGGAAAAGGTTGCCTTGGCTTTGATCTCCTCCACCGCCGCTGCCGGGATCAATTCGCACTCAGCCTGCGCTTCGCAGACCGCCATTTCCACCTGCAACCACTTTTGGAACTTGGTCGAATCTGTCCAGAGCTGACCCATCTCGGGTAGCGTGTATCGTTCAATCAACGTGGCAACTCACTTCTGTGCTCAATCTCCAGGGCTTATTGTAACTGCTGGCGATTCCGCATGAGCAGCAATTCAGGAATCCCATCCGATCAGGTCGTCATCTTCTTGATTTCTTGATCGGAATCTAGAGGATTGTTCAAGTCAGGAATATGCAATTGTGATCGGAAATCTTTCTGTTTAAGACGATCATCTTGAATACAGATGGAACACGAGATTCAGGGTATATGAATTCCTGATGGCAGGGACTCCATTTAGGGCTATTATCTTAAAGCAGAATGATCAGTGTCGAGCTCCCATGACTGAGATTCCATCCCAGCCCCTCACGGGAAAAGCCCTGCTGCAAAAAGTTGAGTCAATGTCTCATCTGTCAAAGCGAGATCTAGCCAAAAGATGTGGATATATCTCAACCACCAAAACGGGAAAGCTCCGTGTCAAGTTAACTGACTTTTATGATGCGGTATTGGCAGCAAATGGTGTTGCAACCAGTCCTAACTCTGGGCGGGATCGACGCGGTCGTGAACCGACGTTTCGTGTCAGTGTCCACAAAAATGGCCAGTTGATCATTGGCTCTGCCTATACTGAAAAAATGGGGCTACAGCCAGGGGATGAATTTGAGATCCATCTGGGATACAAGCATATTCAACTGAAACAGGTTCTGGGGAATCCAAAAGGCGGAGAGGAGGAGGAAGCGGAGTAAGACCACCCCCAAAGTTGAGACGATCACCGTCTTGAGAGTCTTCTCCGTCACCGTTCTGCGGACAGAGCGATCCGTTAGAGGGTGAGCGATTGCACATTGGACTCCAGCAACTGGGCCAGATCCCGCAGAAATGCCGCAGCATGGGCTCCATAGATTACACGGTGATCACAGGTTAGATTCACCTGCATCTGATTTTTGACGGTAATCGCCCCTTCGGCAGTCGGAACCACTCGGGGCTGCGAGGCACCAATGGCCAGGATCGCCCCCTGCTGGGGAGGCAGGATAGCGTCGAACCGATCCACCCCAAACATCCCCAGGTTAGAGATGGTCAAGGTGCCACTGTTATATTCCTGGGGCTGCAGCTGCTTTAAGCGGGCCCGTTCCACCAGTTCCCTCCAGCGGCGGGATAGCTCGTAAAGATCGACGCGATCGGCCTCCTGCAGCACAGGGGTGATCAGACCGCCATCCTCCATCGCTACCGCCACGGCAATGTTGATCTGGGCGTTGTAATGGATCCCTGTGTCCTGGAAGTTGGCATTGACCAGTGGATGCTGAGTCAGCACCGTGGCCACAGCTTTGGCCAGGAGGGCCGTCATGGTGACCCCCTTGGGTTTGACCTGCTGATACAGGGCATCGAGGGCGGTGGTAGTCAGGGTATAGCCCACACGATAGGTGGGAACACTGAGGCTGACGTTCATATTTTTTACCACAGCTGCCTGCAGGGTGGTGAGGGGAACGGTCTCTCCCAGAGGTGCGGCAACCCTGACCGGAGTTGCGGTCGGAGCAGCCTGTCTAGGGATCGGAGCAGCCTGGGCCGCCTGTTCTACATCCGCGACAACGATCCTGCCTTGGGGACCTGACCCCCGGATCGAGGCTAGATCGATTCCCAATTCCTGAGCTCGTTTTTTAGCCAGGGGCGAGGCAATCACCCGCTCAGATGTTCCTGTCTGGATCGGGGTGGAGACAGGAGTGGGAGGTGCGACCCCACCACTTTGGCCATTCCGTTGCGGAGCAGGGGTAGGAGCAGAAGGAGCTACGGTTGCAGGCACCGGAGTGGGGAGAGAGGTTCGGTCTGAGGCCGAGGTGAGTTGAGTCGCCTGCTGACGAGCCTGTTCAACTTCCGCCGCCGTCTCAGCGATCAGAGCAATCGCAGCACCCACCGGGGCGGTGCCCCCTTCCGGCACAACAATGGCTGCCAGAATGCCACTGTGGAAGGACTCCACATCCATATCTGCCTTATCCGATTCCACCACCAGAATGTTGTCGCCCTTGGTGATCGTATCCCCCGGCTGTTTTAACCAGGAGACGATTTTGCCTGTTTCCATGGTGGAACTGAGGGCAGGCATCGATACTTCGCGAATCATAGGCACCACGGAGAGGGGTAGCAGAGCAATTTTACCGCAGCCTGGTCCTCTGCCTCAGAGGTGGAGATCTGTGCGAATGCGGGGATCCATCCACTGCAGCATCAGATCCGCCAGCAGATTACCCACGATTAGCATGACAGCTCCCATCAACAGGCTGGCCATCACCACATTGACGTCATACCCCCGCACCGCCTCCAGAATCAGCTTGCCCAACCCCGGCCAGCTGAAGAAGAACTCAGCAATAAACGATCCACTCAATAGCTGAGCAAATTCCAGCCCCAGAATTGTCACCAGGGGATTGACAGCATTGCGGAGGGCATGGACAAGCGTGAGACGCCATTCCGGCAGACCCCGAGCTCGCGCTGCCTGCATATAGTCCTGCTGCATCACATCCAGAAAACTGCCCCGGGTGATGCGTTGCAATCCGGCAAAACTGGTAATCGTCAGGGCCAGGGTGGGCAGGATCAGATGGCGAGCCAGATCCACCAGCTTCGCTCCCCAGCTAAAACTGGCAAAATTGAGACTGGTCATTCCTCCGACCGGAAACCAGCCCGTGGTTTGGGCCAGTATCAGGAGCAGAATGGCCAGCACAAAGCTAGGGATCGACTGGCCGGTATAGCTGAGCAGTTGCAGGCTTCGATCCAGTCCTGTATTCTGTCGCAAAGCACTGAGGATACCCAGGGGCAATGCACAGATCCAGGTCAGGACAAAGGCGCTAACCGCCAATAGCAGCGTGGCCCCCACTCTCGAAAGAATCAATTGCAGGGCAGGGATCTGATAGGTGTAACTGCGACCAAAATCCCCCTGGAGCAGGTTACCCAACCAGATGAAATACTGTTGCCAGATGGGTTTGTCCAGTCCCAATCGTGTGCGTTCCTGGGCAATAAACTCCTGCCCCACGGTGGGATCCAGCTGCAGCTGATCCAGAAAGTCTCCGGGGGCCACCTTCAGCAACACAAAGCTGAGCAGTGAGATCAGCAAGAGTGCCGGAATCGCCTGTAGGAATCGCCTTAAGATAAAGAAAAGTAGCGGACTTGCTGCAGGCCACCTCATGCGTGGCTACCTCTAAACACGCTGACAGAACTGCTCAAGCAGCCTATCATATGACCACCCCACTGGCGCTGTCATCTCTACCTTCCGGCCATGCTGGGGCTGACCTGCTGACCTCCCATCGATGCTGCACTTACAGGGACGGACTCGCAGCCGAAGTGAGGCTGTCAACAGGACAGGAGACCACGATAGACCCAACCCTCTCTTCTTCATGATGTCAGGATCCTTGCCAAGGATTTTTATTACTGGGGCCAGTGGTTGTTTAGGCCACTATGTCCTGAATCGCCTCGCCTTTGCCTCTCCTTCCCCCAACCGCTGCGGTGCGCATGCCAGCCTGTCTCCCCCTTATCATCTGGTGCTTTTGGTCCGAGACACCCAGCGTCTGGCCTGGTCCGCCACGGACATGGAACATGCTCAAGCCTGCGGTACTCAGGTCACAGTCCTGGAGGGGGATCTGCGTCGGATTCAGGATCATGCCCAGGTTCTGGCGGAAACGGATGCTTTGATTCACTTGGCGGCGGCCTGGGGAGATGCCGAGACGGCCCATGCCATCAATGTCACGCATACCCTGGAGCTTTTTCAGCTCCTCAACCCAGAGCGGTGCCAAAAGATCCTGTACTTCTCGACAGCCAGCCTGCTGGATACCCAGAATCAGCCCATGGCTATCGCCGGGGAAGCGGGCACCGACTACATTCGCAGTAAGTACGACATGCTGCGGCAACGGGATCAGCTTCACCTGCAACCGCAACTGGTGACTCTCTATCCCACGCTCCTGTTTGGAGGCAATGCCACCTACCCCTATTCCCACATCACCGCTGGGTTAAAAGATGTGCTGCGCTGGTTGGGGCTGGTGCGTTTTTTTACGGGTTAACTTCAGTTTTCACTTTATTCACGCCCAGGATGTGGCAGAGATCGTGGCTTATCTCCTGACTCAGCCCACGGCGGCCACCGATCTGGTGCTGGGCAATCCCCCGCTTACCTTTGATCAGTGTGTTGAGCAGCTGTGTGCTTTTTACAACAAAAGGATCTATGCTCGCCTCCCTGTCCCCCTCTGGTTAGTCCGTACCCTGGCGTTCCTCTGGCGTGTGCAGCTGTCCTCATGGGACGACTATTGCCTGCGGCATCGGCATTTCGTCTATCAAACGGTAACTCCCCAGACCTTTGGGCTACCCTCCCATTTCCCCACGCTTGAAAAAATACTGGCCACCTACGGTTGAGTGGGAGAAGATCTCATGCTTAGACTGCTAACTTATGGGAGAATCACGGCATCTCAGCCGCCATAGGCCAGTTAAATCGAGAGAGTCAACACCAGCGAGGAGTGATGTCATGAAAGCCATGATCCTGGCGGCGGGGAAAGGAACACGGGTGAGACCGATCACCAATTTCATTCCGAAACCGATGATCCCCATTTTGCACAAGCCCGTCATGGAGTTTCTGGTGGAGCTGCTGAAAAGCCATGGCTTTACCCAGATCATGGTCAATACCAGTCATCTGGCCAACCAGATCGAGGACTATTTCCGCGATGGGCAGCAATGGGGCGTGCAGATTGGCTTCTCGTTTGAGGGCTATTTCGACAGCCAGGGAGAGATCGTGGCCCAACCCATTGGTTCTGCAGGGGGGCTGAGAAAGATCCAGGAATTCTCTGGGTTTTTCGATGACACCTTTGTGGTTCTCTGCGGCGATGCCCTGATTGATCTGAACATCACCGAGGTGTTGCAGTTCCACAAACAAAACCAGGCACTGGCCACGGTGGTGCTGCGGGAAGTCGATCCCTCGGAGGTCTCCAGCTATGGCGTGGTAGTTACGGATGCGGACGGACGGATCAAAACCTTCCAGGAAAAACCCAAGCGGGAAGAGGCTCTGAGCAACTGCATCAACACAGGCATTTACGTCTTTGAACCGCAGGTCTTTGACTACATTCCGTCGGGGCAGTTCTACGATATCGGTGGAGATCTATTTCCTTCCCTGGTGAAGGCAGGAGCCCCCTTCTACGGCATCAGTATGGACTTTCAATGGGTGGATATTGGGCGGACCCCCGATTACTGGATCGCGATTCAAAAAGTCCTGCGGGGTGAGGTCCAGGGGGTCAATATTCCTGGGGTAGAACGCTCTCCCGGCATCTGGACAGGAGTGAATGTGCGGGTGAACTGGGATCGGGTCAACATTATCCCTCCTGTTTACATTGGCTCTAGCTCCCAGATTGCCGATGGGGTACGCATTATCGGTCCCACCTTTATTGGCTCGGGATGCGTTCTGAACGAAGGGTGCCTGATTGACCAGAGTGTCATTTTTAACTACACCCAGATTGCCCGAGCTGTGACGCTCCGCCACCGGATGGTCCTGGGTAAGTACTGCATTTCCTCGGATGGCGATGCCATTGACACGGAAGAGACGGATCTGAGCTGGTTGATCGGGGATGCCCGCCGCAGCCTGGGTTATCCTCGTGCCTCCGCCTGACCCCAGATATCAGGATACCTCTATGCCCCGCCCTCTTTATCTCTATGGTCTTGTCCATGCCCCTGGTCCCCGCCATTTCACTGTCACGGGTCTAGACAACCAACCTGTGCAGATCCAGGTGATGCCCCCTTTCGCCATTCTTTATTCCCTGGCCCAACAGGATCGCTATCTGGCCAGCCGAGCCAATTTACTGGCTCATGAGACTGTCCTGGAGAAAGCAATGCTGGAGGGATATCGGGCGATGCTGCCCTTGCAGTTTGGACTGGTGGTGCAGAGCTGGGAGCAGGTACAGGAGGATCTGCTCAGCCCCAAGCAACAGGCATTACAGGACCTGTTACAAGTTCTGGAGGGTAAACGGGAGGTGGGGGTGAAGGTATTTTGGGATCCGGCCCAGGAGCTGCAATTGGGGCTGGAGGAGCACCCAGATCTAAAGCAGCGGCGGGATGCGATGGTCGGTGCCCCCCTCGGCCTGGATGCGGTGGTTCAGATCGGTCACGAGCTTGAACAACTGCTGGAACGGCGACGCTCCCAGATTGCCCAGACCTTCATGCAAGCTCTGGGTCTCCTCAGCAGTGATCAGGTCACTGGGGATTTACTGACGGAAAATATGGCATTTAACGGCTCCTTTCTGATTCCCTGGGAGGAAGAGCCCCGCTTCTCCCGCAAGGTCGAGGAGCTGGATCAGCAGTTTCAGGGGCGGTTGCGCATCCGCTACAACAATCTATCGGCTCCCTACAACTTTGCGCGCCTTTGATCCCCTATCTGCCCCTTTTGCTCCTGCTCGGCGGCGTCGCTGGAGTTGCCCAGATCCCTCTGCAAGTGCAATGCCGCTGGCGGAAACCCTGGGGAGCAGGATGGGTCTGGCGGGGCCAGGTACGCTGGGGAGGCTGTCTGCGGTTACACCTATCTCGACAGGGGCGCTGGCAGTTAGGACGCTTACGCGGCGACATTCCCCTCTGGAAAGCATCCGTCTGGTGGCCTTTGCTCCACCGTCACCCGCAGCGCAGTGGTCGATTACTGATCTGGCTGCTCCAACAGTCTCTGCCCATCTCCCTCCAGGGGCACCTGATCCTGGGGTTTCGCAATCCAGTGCACACGGCTCGAGGCATTGCTCTGTTAGCTGCCCTGCCACCTCCCCTGGCGCATCAGATTGCTTTCAGCTTTGCCCATGAGGGCTGGTGTTCGCGGGGAAGTCTGACCTGGACTCCAAGTCTGGGACAGAGTCTAAGACTGTTACTTCAGGGACTCTGGATCTGGGGGTTTGGGCCTATTCAGGGTCGGGACACCGCAGGATGATCCTTAAGATACCAGCGCCAGGGAATCTCGGCTCCTTGAGAAATGCCAATCCGCACCGTTTGCACCACAGCCTCGGGGAAAGGGGGGTGGAGGGCAGGCTCTAGCCAGATCGCTTCTCCCGTTCGCGGTTGTAGGGGCCAGCCATTGTGGGAGCGATCAATACTCAGGGCCCGACAGAGCAAGCCCGGTCCGGCCGCCATCCGCTCTGGTTTCCGGGAGTTGCCCTCAAAAATTTCCGCGGGAATTCGATCCAGCGCCAAAGCCCGAATCAGCACGGCACTGGCCACTCCTGGCTGATCCGTCACAATGTTGAGACAATGGTAGATGCCATAAATCAGATAGACATAAAGATGTCCGGCAGGACCAAACATCGCCGCGTTGCGAGCGGTCTTGCGACGATAGGCATGGCAGGCGGGATCCTCGGGAGCGTAGGCTTCCGTCTCCACCACCAGACCCCGAATCATCTGTCCATCCGCAAATTGACGCACCAGTGTGCTCCCCAGGAGGGCGGGAGCCACCTGCTCTGCAGGCTGAGCCAGCCATTGATTACTCACGAAAGCAGGAAACATTTTGTCATAATAAGAGCATTAGAATGGTTGGGGATAGGAAATATGCTGTTGTTTAAAGGAATCCTGCTGGCAATTGTGGTGATCATGTCTCTGGGTGCTTTCTTCTTTGGCACTCGTAATGGTTTTTACGACACCGACAAATACCATGGCAACGGCTCTGCCCACTAGTCCCTGTTTTCCTGGCTAGCTGATCGTTGCCGATTGAGCGTTTTCCCCGAACCTCTGCGGTTGCTCAGGGACCAGATACGCTTACCTTTAACCGCTGCTGCTCTTGTATCTGGAGTCGATCAATGGCCTTACATGCTGAGCTGCACCGTCACCTGGGCGGTTCCGTTGTTCCCCGTATCCTCTGGCGTTTTTTACATCGACAGGGATCTCCCCTGGCCGCTCGCTTCCCTGAGTACGGTGATTTTGAAGGGTTTTACACCCGTCCCCGTAACACCCTCGAAGATTATCTGGAATTGCACACGCTGGTTGAAAGCGTTCAGACCCTGGACACTCTCCCCTATTTCATCTACCGTCTCCTGCGAGGAGCCTATATTTTCGAAGATCTGGCCTATCTTGAGATCCGCTACACCCCTTATCTGCGTACCGACCCCAGTCTGGAGGAGGCAGAGCGGATTAAGCAGATGTACCAGGTCATTGAGGTGGTGGGGGATGCCATCCAGCAAACGGAATATCCCATTGTCACCAGCCAGATCCTGTGTCTGCATTCACGCCTGCCCTCCCAAGTGAACCGCGCCATTGTCGAGGCGGCGATTGCCTCAGAACATGTGTGTGCCATTGATGTTGCGGGTGGAGACAAGCTTTATCGTGAGCGCATGCCGGAGTGGATCGAGCTCTACAAATATGCACTGGCCTGCGGCTTAAAAACCACAGCTCATCTTTATGAGACGGTGGACGGATGTTATCCGGATCTACTTCCCTATGTGATGCGGATTGGCCACGGTATTCAGATCCCCCTGCTCTACCCGGAGCTGCTTCCAGAACTTGCCCGACGTCAGCAGTGCCTGGAGGTGTGTCCCACCACGTATATCAAGACAGGCACCCTCGCCACACTCGATCCTCTGAGATTGGTCTTTGATCGCTGTTTTGAGGCCGGTGTGGACATTGCGATCTGTACGGATAATGCGGGCCTACACAACGTTCGCCTGCCTTTTGAGTATGAAAACCTGCTGACCCTCGATATCATTAACTTTACTCAACTGCAGGCCTGTCAGGATGCGGCTTTCCGACACGCCTTTGCCTGGCCTTATGCCCAACGCCCGCCTCGTTGCTTTCCACCCTGCAGGACAACGCTCAGCCCCTTTCATTAAAATAGCCACAACCCTGTCTTGGTTCTCAAGGCAGAAATCTGATCATGTTGGTGTGGAGATCCAGGGCTCTCTCTGGTTTGAACCCATTCCACACTGCGGTTCTTCTCTATGCAGAGGTTGACGGCAATGACGCGCAATTCTCTTACTCGCTGGTCCAACCTGTTGCGCCTCAGCCTGGATCCCCATCCGCATCGTTCTTCTGGTGGTATCATGCCCCGTTCTTCTCAGCATTGTCTCTGGCGGCAACGGTCAACCCAGGTGGCAGGCTATGCTGCAACTCTTCTCTCCCTGGCTGCTGTCCATGGTATCCGATACTACAATGAGCCTCAGCTAGCGGCAGGGAGCCGAGCACCCCAAACCTTGATTGCGCCCGATGACGCGGTCGTGGAGGATCCAGCAGCCACAGAGATGCGCCGCGCTCAGGTCAGATCGGAAGCTCCGCGGGCACTGCAAATTAACCCAGTCACCAACCAGATGATGCAGGGTAATCTGACGCAACGGTGGCAGGAGTTGGAGCAGATCCGTCAGGTGAGTGGTTCTCTTCCCTATCTTCCCCTGAGCACTTTCCCCCTGCCGGAACAGATCAGTTTGCGCAAGCTCTCTCCCCTGGAGTGGCAAACCCTTCTAACTCAGGTGCAGCAATCCCTGCCTTCTCCAGCTGTAGTAGCAGCCACCCCGCTTCAGAACTCCTGGCCAACCCTACAACCCTCAGACTCCTCCAGCCGCCTGCTAACTTCTCCCTATGGGCAGAGCCGGAGGGCTCTGATTCAGGCCTGGCAATCGGTTCAGCAAGACCCCCCCTCCACTTCCGGATCCACTCCTCCCTCTGATCGCTATGCCACCTGGGTCGCCGAGATCGAGGCAGCGCAGCAACGGTATCAATTGGCCAGTCAGCGGTTGCAAACCAGCTTCCCTGATTATTCTCCCCTTCTTTTAGATCTGACAGCAATCGAGTGGGCTGATTTTCAGGCCGTGGGAACCCAGGCTCTGTCACGACTGCAGGCTATTGGCATTGCTCCAGGGCTCCCCTCCACGGTGCGGCTCCAGGGGATCCAGGCCCAGGTTAGTGATCTGCAGCTCACCCCCATGCATTCTCAACCCGCGCAGGCGGAGGTGAAAGCCACCCTGATCCAGATCCTTGCCGCTGTTCTCCAGCCCAATCTGGAGGTGGATCTGGTGCGCACCAAGGCTCAGATTGAATCGATGGTCAATGCCGTTGAGCCAGTCGTCCTGCTGGTGGATCGGGGAGAAATTCTGGTGCGGGCCGGACAGGAGATTACCCCAGAAACCTTCCTGATCCTGGATCACTTTGACCTGACTCAGCGGGGGATCAACATCTGGGGCCTGCTGGGCATCACTGGGGTGATGGGATTGGGTCTGCTGATCTTCATCCCTCTCCAAGGGCGCTTTTGTTCCCAGCTGCGGACACCGGATCGGATCTTGATCCTGTTGCTGGTCCTGACGGTGGCCCCCCTGGCCTCTGCCTTTGGCGTGCAGTTTTCCTCTCTACCGGCGGTGGGACTGCTGCTCAGTAGCTTCTACGGAACTCAGCTGGGGCTCCTGATCGTGGCAGCGGAAGCTCTGGCACTGCCTTTAGTGACCACTGTGTCGGTGACCACCCTGGTGCCACTGGTGGCGGGGAGCTTGGTGGCCTGTCTGGGGGCAAGGCGACTGCGATCTCGGGAAGAACTGGCGTTCCTGGGGGGCGGGGCAGCCCTAACCCAGATGGTGTTTCAGGCGGCGCTCAGCCTGGTCACGGGCGGAGGACTGAATCTGGCCTCGATTGCTCGTGCAGGCAGTACAGGACTGGGTTGGAGCATTATTGCGCTGGGGGCTAGCCCCTATCTGGAGCGCCTTTTTGATCTGGTCACCCCGGTGCGGCTGCTGGAACTGGCTAACCCGAACCGCCCACTGCTGCGGCGTCTGGCGACGGAAGCCCCCGGATCCTTTCAGCACACCCTGTTTGTAACCACACTGGCGGAACGAGCGGCCCAGCGATTAAACCTGAATGCAGAGCTGGTACGTACAGGCACTCTTTACCATGACATTGGCAAGATGGTCCATGCTCAATACTTTATTGAAAATCAGATGGGAGGCGTGAATCCCCACAATGAGCTGGATGATCCCTACCGCAGTGCTGAGATCATCAAAGCCCACATCAGCGATGGATTGAAGCTGGCCCGACAGTACCGCCTGCCCACCGCCATTCGGGCCTTTATTCCAGAGCACCAGGGCACGATCCGGATTGCCTATTTCTACCATCAGGCCCAGCAAAAAGCGCCTGGACAGCCCATTTCTGAAGCTGCCTTCCGTTACGATGGCCCGATTCCCCAGACTCCCGAAACCGGTGTGGTGATGCTGGCCGATGCCTGTGAAGCCGCCCTCCGCAGTATGAAAGCCGACTGCTATAGCCCTGAGGTTCTCAAGGAAGCCCGCGAGATGGTGCAGCGTATCTTCAAAACCCGCTGGGAAGATCAACAGCTGGTGGACAGCAGCCTGACCTGGGCGGATCTGGAGATCGTGGCGGATGCCTTTCTGGAGGTATGGCAGCAGTCTAACCATGAGCGGATTCCCTACCCCAAGGCTGCGCTTCAGGATAACGAAGGGGAAGTCTCTGCGAATGACTCCCCGCAAAGAAATACTGAACCGACGAGCCCGCTCCCTTTTCTCCCTCAGTTGCGCTAGCCAGTCCGCTTAGCGAAACCCTCTGCCCCGGGTCGAAGGACGTTTCACACAATTCTCCAGTTGCTGGCGCAATGCTTCAACATCCAGATGCTGCCCGATCAGTACCAGCTGAGTTTTAGGGGCTCCCGGCCAGGTATCACTATCTAGTGTGTAGCGGCGTCCACTGAGATGAAAAATGTGACGCTCGGGACTCTCTTCAAACCAGAGAAGCCCTTTTGCCCTGAACACAGCCTCCGGCAGATCATTCAGAAAATCTTGAAACTTCTCCAGGCTCAGGGGAAACTCGCTTTCAAAGGCAAGTGAATTAAAGCCTTCATTCTCTACATGGGTGTGGTGGTGATGATCCTGGCCGTGATCATGGTGGTCGTGGCCATGCTCGTGATCATGTTCATGTTCATGACTGTGATCGTGATGGTGATCATGAGCCGCTGCCTCCTCTTGGGGCAAAGTGTCGACCCGAAACAGCGCCGTATCCAGGACCAGATCTAGAGGAACCTGACCTTTGATAGTGCGCAGAATGTGAGCTCCCTCTTTAATCTCGCGGATCCGCTGCTCCAGCTTGACCACCTCCGACTCCGGCACCAAATCCGTTTTGTTCAGGAGAATGACATCTCCATAGGCGATCTGATTGTAGGCAATCTCACTATTGAAGAGATCCGGAGCAAATTGAGTCGCATCCACAACGGTGACAATTGAATCCAGTCGCGTCACATCCCGCAACTCTGGTCCCAGGAAGGTGAGGGCCACCGGCAGGGGATCCGCCAATCCAGTTGTCTCCACCACCAGATAATCCAGATCTCCGGCCCGCTCCAGCAGCTGCAGCACACTTGTGGCAATATCGTCACGAATGGTACAGCACATGCAGCCATTGCTGAGTTCCATCATGGTCTCGTCACTGGAGACGATCAGCTCCGAGTCAATATTGATCTCACCAAATTCATTGACCAGGATGGCGGTGCGTAACCCCTGCTGATTGGCAAGAATATGATTGAGAAGGGTGGTTTTGCCGCTGCCCAAAAAGCCAGTGATAATGGTTGCGGGCAAACCCCGTTTGGGAATATTGATATCTGTCTTCATACCCAGGTCCAGGCATCTCGAAAGTCTTTCTCACTCTAGCTCGTTCCAGAAGTATGGCTGCCTGATCCGCCACCCTGTTTACCCATATCCTGCCCTGGTGTAGCGGTGAGAGGGAGGGAGTAGGTATACTGAGATGCATAGCAGAGGGGTAGATTACCGATTCAAACCCAGTATTAACCTTGAGTAGGCGCCAGACAGCAAATCGGTATTTAGAGGCAAAAGCTATGGAAAAAAAGCGTTTGGGCCCCCAACTGGAAAACCAGATGGAGCGGGCTGTTATTGAAGTGATTAATGAGATTGTTCTCCTGGAAACCCAGAACCGCTTCTGTATTTGTGATAAATTCCGTGCCGATGTGGCCGCCCTCGCCCTCAATCAACTTCACCCTCGCTATGCCACAACCTTCCAGGGATCCCTCTTCACACTGGAGTCGATTCAAGCGGATCAGGACCTGCAGGTGATCATTCGTAAAGAAGTACTCTCTGCCCTGGAACAGGTGATCCCTACCCCTCGCTGCCAGGATCCCGACTGTCCATTGCAGGGCCCCACCAAAGCGGAGGTGGATTTGGAATTGATTCCAGCCTCCGGTGAGTAAAAGAGGGTCCTGAGAACCCACATCGGGTGGTAGGGTATTCAGGACCATTGGAGATCCTTATGAACCCCCTCCAGATTGCCTATCTGGGTCCTGCGGGTACCTACGCCGAAGCAGCCGCGACCCATGTGGCTTCTGCCCTACCCCCGACAACCGAACTCTTGCCTTACACCACGATTGCCGCCGTTCTACGGGCTGTGGCTGCAACTGAAGTGAATCTGGCGGTGGTGCCCGTAGAAAACTCGGTCGAGGGGGGGGTGTCGATGACCTTAGATACCCTCTGGCAGCTGGAGGATCTGCAGGTGCAGCAGGCTCTGGTGCTGCCCATTCGCCACATGCTGATCACTACCGCTGCTGATCTACAGGCGATTAAGGTTGTCTTCTCCCACCCCCAGGGGCTGGCTCAGTGTCAGAACTGGCTGGCGGCGCATCTCCCTCAAGTAGAGCAGGTCAGCACCCGTTCCACCACTGCCGAACTGGATCGCATCCGTGAAGATCCCCATGCTGCTGTCATTTCTTCAGAGCGGGCGGCCCATTTGTATCAGGTGCCCATTTTGATCGGACCCATTAACGATCACGCAGAGAACAGCACCCGCTTCTGGGTTGTCGGATCCACTCCTTCGACCACCGGCACCTACACGTCCCTTGCCTTCAGCCTACCGGAGAACTGTCCTGGTGCTTTGTTAAGACCTCTGCAGGTGCTGGGGGACCGCCACCTGAATATGTCGCGGATCGAATCTCGACCCACCAAAAAATCAGCGGGAACCTATGTATTTTTTATTGATATTGAGCATCCAACCCTACCCCATCTCCCCCTAGAGGTACGGCAGGAACTGACCGAGATCGCAGAACGGCTACGCTTTCTGGGCAGTTATTCTTTACAAACGCTGGAGTGATCAGGCCAACCCTCGGCGTAACACCCCCTGCACCAGCAGCATCGACAGCCCCACAAAGGCGGCCAGGAGACCCAGAGCTGCGGCCAAGCTCAGATCACCCCAGGGAGCCACCAGCACCACATCACTCCAGTTCCAGGCGGGATGGGCATAGATATGGCGGATCGGTTCAATGGCGTGGGTTAAGGGATTGAGGCTGGCCACCCACTGTAGCCAGGAGGGCATAAATGAAAGAGGAGCCAGGGCTGTACTGGAGAAGATCAGGGGCAGATTGACCAGAAAAATAAAGGCCAGCAACTGCTGATGTCCGGGCATGGCAAAGGCCAATCCCAGGCTCAGGGCTGTAAAGCCCAGGACCAGCAGACAGATCACCAGGGTCACCACCCCCAGACCTGCGAGAGAGGGGAAGCCAGCCCCCAGGCCATAGGCCGCCCCAATGATCACTGCCGTCTGCAAGAGAGCAAGGCTGAAGATGTAAAGGGTGGAGGCCATGACAATCGAGAAGCGAGAGGTGAGGGGAGCCACCAGCAGACGGTTTAGAAACCCAAACTCACGGTCAAAGATCACAGGCACCCCAGAATTGAGTGCGCCCCCAAAAGCCGTAAAGACGATCACTCCCGCCCCCAAGAACTGGGTATAATTCCGGTCTCCAAACATCCCTGCAGGCGCATTTTGAAACAGGGCCCCAAAGAGCAGCAGCCAGAGCAGGGGCTGAATGATCCCCACCAGGAGGGTTGTGGGACGACGGCGTAACTGAATAAACCAGCGGCGGGTCAGGGCCAGAGTTTCCTGCCAGAATTCTGGGGAAAACAGTCCGGGCAATTGAGCATCAAGGTTGGCAGTTGGGGCAGAGGTAGAAGCACTGGACATGGCAAAATCCCTTTTACGAATTCACAACGGTTTTCAAGATTCGTTTATTTTTTCTTCTTCTTTCCAGATTCTCCGGCTTCAGCCGCTGCCAGTTCGGCATCCATCAGGGTTTGTCCGGTAGCCGCCAGATAGACATCATCCAGGCTGGGGCGAGATTGGGCCAGGCTAAACACAGGTAACCTCGCCTGATCCAGGATCTGGCGCACCGCTGGCAGGGTTTCGGTTTCACTGGCCTGCACCACCAGATTCAGGGCATTTCCCTGGGCACTGTTGATCACCACAGACTTGACAAAGGGCAGATCCTTGAGGATTGCTGAGCCCTGTTCCGCCTGAGGACGGGGGGTAAATTCCTGCAGGCGCAAGGTCAACCGATCTCCCCCCACCTGATCTTTAAGCTGGTCGGGGGTGCCCTCGGCGATCACCTCACCGTTGTCGATAATCGCCACCCGATCCGCCAGCATATCCACCTCCTCCAGGTAGTGGCTGGTAAGGAGGATCGTGATCCCCATGGCTTTGAACTGTTGCAGACACTCCCAGATGGCCATACGGCTTTGAATATCCAGACCCACCGTGGGCTCATCGAGCACCAGCACCTGAGGTTGATGCAGCAAGCCTGCGGCTAGATCCAGACGTTTACGTAGACCCCCGGAATAGGTGCCCGTTTTCTGATCCGCCCGCTCCTCTAACCCTAGCAGGGTGAGCATCTCCCGGATCCGTTGCCGAGCCAGAGAACGGGGCATATGGTAAATATCCGCCTGCAGTTGCAGTAGCTCGCGGCCTGTGAGCACCTTATCCAGGGCCACCTCCTGAGCCACGAATCCCAGCTTCTGCCGCACCGCCCGTGGGTTCTGGGGCACCGAGATCCCTGAAATCTGTAGTTCGCCTGCATCCGGTCGCTGAAGGGTACAGAGGCAGTGCAGTGTGGTGGTCTTGCCAGCCCCATTGGGACCTAACAGACCAAAGATCTGCCCTGGATCCACCTGAAAGGAAACATCCTTCACGGCCTGACTGGATCCATAACTTTTGCGCAGGTGCTTAACCAGGACAGCAGCAGTCATATGAATAGTCATGTCAACTTATGCATATAACTTAACAAGTCAGAGCCGAGACGGATCGCTTTCTCAGGAATTTGTGGATCCTGATCAGGATCGGGAGATGTAAATCACTGGATGGGCAAGGTCGGACTCGAACCGACACGGTTTCCCGCCACATTTTGAGTGTGGTGCGTCTACCAATTTCGCCACTCGCCCAATTTTTGAGACATTACTAAGAATGCCTTGATATCCTACTCAACCTGCCAGCAGGCGTCAACAGAGTCCGGGCGGGGGCAGATCATGATGCCTGCCGGATGAAAATCTAGCGATATCGCTTCATCGTTGCCTGCAGATGATCACAGAAGCGGCGGCGGATTTCAGGAGGCTCGATAATTTCACAGGCTTCAACATAGGGCAGCACTTCTCTGAAGAACCAAAAGCTACTGGTGATCTCTCGCTGGATCTGGCGAATCTTACCCCCATCGATCCAGAAGTCCTCCAGATCTTGAGGTCGGGGGGTATAGGCAAACGCCAGGGGAGGGTACAGATGAAGAATCACCGTCAGACTGTCCAGGGCAGATTTCCAGGTTCCTGAGAGCGGTAGCAGGACGGCATCAATAATCCGATCCAGCCGGAGCGAACGGTTGTGGATCAGATCTAAAATTTCATCACTGGCTTCTGTCTGATCACACCAACAGTCCAGGTAGTGGCGGCGCTCATGGATCACGATCCGGGCATGGTGAATATGAAATTGCCAGAGATGGCCGCTTGCATCCTGATAACTCAAACAAAAAGGTTGCTGTCGCTGAATCAGGGTGTCCAGCTGTTGTCGCCAGGACTGGGTGAGGGATTCCACAAAGGTGCTGAGTTCCTGCCGGAGCGGAATCGACAGTTCACTGCGCTCTAAAAGGATGTGAGCCAGGGCCAGAGCCTCCTGCAGAGATCCGGCATCCACCAAAAGGGTGCGGGCCTGGTTAAGGGAACGGATCTGTTCCTGAGACCAATCATTATTTTTGGTAAGGAGCACCTTGCGGCGAGCAATGGCCTCCATCAACTTGGAGATATTGGGCCTGTCACCCCAGGTAAAACCAAAGGCCGCTGCCAGCTCCTGCAGCTGATCTTTATCACTTTGCTTGAGGCTGAGGTTGATGCGTTCGCGGCGGTGTTCGGGGTCTGGCATTTATGCGCACACTTTATGAGGATAAGCCATTGATTCTTCTCATTATTGAGCGGATGATGGATTTAACACGATAAGAGTCCAGATATTTTTGGAAAAGTTATCGAACATGACTCTGATCAAACTGAAGTCTGTGTATTCAGCTCCTGCCTTAGACACTCCAGAGGGAGTGAGTTTACCCAGTGGATGGTCCCTGACCTGGCACCAGGCGGAGACGCTACAGGCGCTGCGAGATCCAGAGGTGGATGTGGTGATCAATACCGCGATGACCGGAGATGGCAAAAGTCTGGCGGCTTATTTGTCGGTGTTGCAAGATGACAGATCTGTGCTGGGTCTCTACCCCACCAATGAACTGGCTCGAGATCAGGAGGGTCAGGTACAGCGCTATCTGGATCTGTTTGGCCAGAGGGGGCAGCACCCGATCCAGCGATTAAGTGGACCCGATCTGGAACTGCTGGCGGAATCTGGGGGCGTCGGCAAGGCTGTTGCCCTAGAAACGGCAACCACTCAGGCAGATATTCTGCTAACCAACCCCGATCTATTTCACTATCTGCATCGGGGAGCCTATCTCACCCCCTGGGCTACCCCCAACAGCCTGTGGGCCCGGGTTGATCAACTGTTCAATCTGTTTGTCTTTGATGAATTTCATGTCTTCTCTGCTCCCCAGATCGCCAGCACCCTGAACACGCTGCTTTTGATCCGCCAGACCAACCGTGCCAAGAAATTTCTGTTTCTCTCAGCAACTCCTGATCCGCAACTGCTGAACTATCTCACACAAGCGGGGTTTCGGGCGCAGCTGATTGCTCCCCAGGAGAAGGAAAAGTACCAGTTCCCTGAGGATACGACAGCAGGAACAGCTTTGCAGGCGCAGGGGTGGCGACCCATTTTGCAGGCCGTGGATCTGGAGGTAGTGGGTCTGGAGTCGGGGCCCTTGGCAGCTGAGCAGTGGTTACGGGAGCATGTGCTGCAGATCCGGCAGTATTTTCTGAATGATCCGGGCAGTAAAGGAGCCGTGATCCTCAATTCTGTGGCAGCGGTGAAGCGGTTACTGGCGGATTTCCAGATTCTTTTTGCGGAAGTGGGATTGCAGGTGGAAGAGAACACAGGTCTCACAGGTAGAACCACAAGATTGAAATCTCTGCAGGCTGATCTGGTGCTGGGGACAAGCACGATTGATGTGGGGGTGGATTTTCAGATCAACTTGTTGATCTTCGAGTCGGCAGATGCGGGATCATTTATCCAGCGGTTGGGTCGGCTGGGGCGTCACGCCAGTTATCAGCGGGATGGAGAGGAGATCACCTTCACCCAATTTCGGGGGATTGCCCTGCTGCCCAGGTTTTTACAGGAGCGTCTCTTTCTCAAAGATGGATCTCCTCTAGAGGATGGGGGTTGGTATGATCGCCCTGCTCTCAACGTGGCTGTCGAGAATTCTTTTCAAACCATCAATGATTTTCGCGGGTACTACCGTCGCTGGGCTCCGCTGCAATCGTTTCAGTTGTGGTGGGATCTGGGTAACCCAAAGTTGGGAGAGCACTATAAAGAGAGTCGGGAACAGTTTGGGGCTGCTTGTGAAACCACCTTTGGCATCCATCCACGCCGGATGGGGGGTCGGATCAAAGCCTGGGCAGAAGCCTGGAAGCAGCTGTCTGACGGTCAGAAGGGAAACCCGATCTTTGAGGAGGCGGTTACTTTTCGTGGATCCAGTCCGTTGCAATGTGGATTACTGGATCTGACGGAGGCACAGGCTACCGATCGCTTCAAAACCTATGATCTGCCAGGGGATCCTGACGAATTTGGAGGTGGAGAGTCTCTCCAAGGCCGCATTTCTACGGGAACTGCACCAGACAGCCGTCCAGACAGGGCAGGCGATTGCCCAGGGGGGATTTGAGTATTGTCTGGCCTTTTTGCGGGTGCGGGCTTACCGAACTCAACCCCTACGCTGGCGCTTTGTCTACGCCGGATCACTGGCAGCGGTGGCGGCGACATGGAGGGTCCAGGTGCTGGTGGGGGTGGGGATCTGGCAGCCGGATAACCCCTGGATCCGGGAGATGGATCGGCGTCTACGGCAGCAGGCGCTGGTGAGTTATGTGGTGCCCATGCCTGTGGCTGAGGTGCGAC
>JAAUUJ010000256.1 GCA_012030715.1 Synechococcaceae cyanobacterium SM2_3_1
TGTCGACTGGCAATTTTATTCCCCTGCAACATGAGCTTGACGATTTAATAATACGAGGAGTCTATCAATGAATCGCTTTACGATTTTTTTCTGTCTGGCTGTTAACTTTACTGTGCAGTTGCGAAAAAATCTCTGTTATCGCTAGCAGTGGGGTAGTAAACACTACCGATGATTCGTTATTGGATGATAATCTGTGTACTTTACGGGAGGCAATTCTAGCGAACAATGTAAATCAAGCCCAAAATGGCTGTCCTAATCCCAATGGTACGATAACATTTGCAAATAGTCTATTGAACAGTTCGGTTGGTGAGACCATAATCATATCTAATTCACCGTTACCTACAATTACAGCCAACGTTGAGATACTTGGCCTTGGCTCAGACAAGCTGACTGTGAATGGCAATAATCAATTTCGGGTATTTGACATTAGTTCAAACCTCAAAGTAACCATTGCTGGATTGACTATTGCAAATGGAATTACGCCAACTGATGGAAATGCCTTCAATCAATCAGGCGGTGGGATCAGAGCTGGTGAGGAAACCAACTTAATATTGCGCGACAGCACCCTCAGCGGCAATAACTCAGGATCCGATGGCGGTCCTAGCCTTTGGCTCAGCAACGGTGAGCAACAGCATTATGGCAGGTAACACTGCCTCAACAAGCCCAGAATGCTCGGGATCTGTATCAGGTAGTTTCAATGTATTCGGGGTTAACAGTAATTCAGGTGGCTGTCCAACTGGGGGAAGCAATATTGTCCCCAGTGTAGATATCAGCAATATTCTCAACCCCTTAGCTGACAATGGAGGCTTTATCCCTGCTGCACCCGTATCCACTACCACCATTCAAACTCAATCGCTCCCGGCTGGCAGCCCTGCCATCAACGCTGGGGATCCTAATTTCACGACTCCGCCCGACTTTGATCAACGGGGATCCGGCTTTGCTCGAATTATGGGTGGACGAGTCGATATCGGATCCTTTGAGGTGCAGGATCTCTAGTTTTGCAGTTACCGGATTTGCTTTAGGCTAATTTGAGCGGGATCCAAGCCGGTCAACAGTTGTTTTCGGGTTATCTCTTGGATCCCTAATTAGGCTCTCAGGAAAACGTGGTGGCGTTGGCGCATAAAAATCTGTTAGATCCTTACTGGGACTGAAGTCGACATTATTTTTTTAAACTGTTGCCATACATTCAGGAGAGCCAAGTAAGCAATCAAAAATGATGGAGCAAAAGTTGAGTATCAGCCCGTATATCCGCTAGATTTCAACCTGATTCAGATGATGTGGTCACACATTATTAGCGCTGCCATTATGTTTAGGACAAAGACAGCAGAGGTAAAAAGATAGCTCTTAGCTGCTTGAGGAAGAGTCACTTGGAACAGTGGATCCTAAGGTGTTTTTACTGTGCTAAACAATTAAGGGTAGTGCTTTATAGCAATCAAACAGAAATGTTAGAACAGCTTCAAGGCATAGTGAGCATTTGAGGCTGTTCTACTTACGTAAATGGAAGACCATTGATTTTTGAGCATATCAATTCATTCGAGCCGACCTAAAGTGATGATATCCGCTGACATCGTGGAAAGGAGTGAAATCAGGATCTAGAAACAAATAAAAATGAATTACATAGACTCTAAACTAAGCCAATGAAATCATTGATAAGTAATGCTTTAAGGGGTAAACAACTGCTTCAAGCCAAAGTCGACATTGATTACCGACTCTCCTGCCCCAATGGTGATAAGGTACTTGCCTGATCCTTCACGGTTAATCTCCCCTACAATTTCATTGGTGAAGCTAGAGACTCGGGTGTACACACCAGGGAAACCAGGCAGTGCGCACCCTCTCCCATAACTGGTTATCCCTGCCACCAAAAATCCACCTCCTCCAGGAACTCAATAACGGTCCTCCACTATCTCCCTGACATGAATCGATTCCTCCATTAGGGAAACCAGCGCATATCTTGTTAGGGGTGATTCCATTCCCATAAATATCGGGAGCAGGAGCCTCACTACAGATTTGATTACTAATAATTGGAACCTGAGCTTCCTGTAGCTCCCTGGGATAAGACTGCTCATCGCCATCATTAAGAGCACCCCAACCAATCACTGTTGCCAGAGTTCCTGGAGCCTGAGCAGCAATATCTCCAGAACCTACCAGGGAAATCGTTGGCAGAGGAATGAATAAAGGTGTTTCTAACTTCAATAAAGCCCAATCAAACCCAGAAGGGGGGAAATTAAGGTCGTCATATTCAGGAGGCAGGATCAAGCGCTCAACACCTTGACGTTGCCCCGATCCATCTTCAAGACTGATGGTACCGACCAACACATCAATATCTTCAGCCCTACGAGGCATGTTCTCTCGATTAAAGAAACAGTGGGCAGCAGACAAAACCCATTGGGGAGTGATTAAAACCCCACCACAGAACTGAGCCTGAAAGGTATCGGGATCTGCTGCGTCCAAGATACCCACCATCCAGGGATATTCTCCTGGAGAAGCTTGATTCCCCCCCACGATCAGCTCGCTACTTTGGGTTTCTCCCACTTCGGGATCATTATTGGCAGTGACTCGACTAATCTGGTTCATCCCTCCAGGAAACGTTTGAACTTGCCCTGCCCTCAAAGTGACACCAACCGTGTACGTTCCCGCCTCAGGTACAAACAAGCTATAAGATCCGTTTGAACCGACAAAAGTAGGGCTTTCACCAGTGTCTAGTTGACCATTATTATTAGTATCAATAAAAACAGATATACCTGACAAGCCTGGCTCTGAGTTGGCTATAAATCCATCTCCATTGAGATCATTGACCACGCGACCAGAGATAAGCTGGCTAGACACCTCTTGAGGCGGTTCTTCCACTTGGGGTGCCGGTGGTGCAGCACCATCGGGAGCCAAGAGGATGGTGCCATCTCCTCCTCCTCCACAGGCAACAAGACCAAATCCAGCTAAAGAGCCGACAAGAATCTTCTTCATTTGAAAAGCCCCTTTTGAAGTCGTACTATTTAATACACGCAGAAAAAATATTACTGGAACACACAAAGTTGTTAGTCTGCTTGGACGACGTTACAAAAACCTGTGTATCAACAGCGCCATCATGGTTCAATCTACCACTGGTACACAGATTTGTAAATGTACAGCAAGTCTAACTCCGGTAATCCTTCCCTGAAAATAATATATGTTAGCAATTAATATACATGACAGGATTTTTTTCGCTGAAAAATCTCCAGATGGGTCAACAAGGTGAAAGC
The DNA here is from genome assembly GCA_012030715.1 of Synechococcaceae cyanobacterium SM2_3_1. Classification (GTDB taxonomy): domain Bacteria; phylum Cyanobacteriota; class Cyanobacteriia; order Thermostichales; family Thermostichaceae; genus JAAUUJ01. The sequence continues at coordinate 3,237 of JAAUUJ010000256.1, forward strand.
CATAGAATCCCCCCTTCAGCAGAAATCTGCCCTGAAGGCGGTGACTGCCCCTGAAACTCTGCTGGATCGATCATTTCCAGCACGTCTGCGAACCTGAGGTTCCACTCGGCGACCCAGCCGCGAACCGACTCATCCTCCTGCAGTCCCGGCTGCACCAGCAGAGCCGCCCTAATTGACTCCACAGCACACCCCAACAGCTCCGGGTACACCATGGGCTGACCAATAGCAGTAACTCTTGAGATCCCAATCACCTTTAGCGCAGGCGATGTAATGATCTTCCTTGAGCAGATGCCAGAACCCTACTGGCTGGATCCCTTCAGTGATGCACTCATCACAGGCGGTGATGAACCTCGGTAGATCATGGCCAAAGGCACTGAGTGCGTAAATCCTGATTGATCGGAATAGCTTCAAGTAATGGGCTGCCCGACTCAAACTCAGCTTGGCGACTTTGAAAGACTCTTCGTTTTTGCCCCACCAGTTGTACCCGAGGGCCAGCAGTTCCAGTTCCTCCGACGAAAGTTCCTCCCACTCCCGCCCTGCTAGCACCAACTCAACTAACT
>JAAUUJ010000070.1 GCA_012030715.1 Synechococcaceae cyanobacterium SM2_3_1
CCTGGTTAAGTGCGCTAGCTGTGAAACGTCCTCTGGCCTGGATCTGCTGCCTGCTGTTTGCCTGTACGGTTTTTCTCAGCAGTTGCGGGGGCAGTGGATCCAACATCTCGACACCTCAGATCCAACCACAGTCGGAGACCATTCAGACCCCTATCCCTCAAGCGACAGGAACTCAAGTACCGCAACCCTCTGGATCGCCTCAGGTGGTGGCTCAACCCACGAGTGAACCTGTTGCCGTTAGTGATCCGTCTCCACAACCTCAACCTAATCAATCCCCAGGGATCCCTGGATCCAGCCCGACTCCCAATTCAGGGGCAGTTCCCAGTCCATCTGGATCACCTCCAACACCTACTCCTTCCAGATCCCCTCAACCCTTCCCAACCTCTAGTCTCAATCCTGGTGAGATCCCTGTGGGGGCGGTGGTCATTAATAACGCAACAGAACTCGATGGGCGGCCTCTGACCTTGGGGCAAGAGATCGTTTTGACGGCAGTGGCTGGCAATGAGCAGGGACGCGAGATTTCGAACCAGATCCAGTGGTTTAACCAGGCTGGTGAGTTGATTGGGCGGGGACCCACTCTGACCTACACAGCGGATCAGGTGGTGATGGAGACGATCTCGGCTCGGGTCGGTGGGCAAGGGAGCGAGAACTCAACCCAACTGATGGCAGTTACAAATGATCCTGTCGCCAAGGTTAGCTTCACAGTTGCGCCCGAGGATATCACCGTTGCTCCAGGGGTCAAGGTTTTATCTGATGCCGAGCAAGTTAATGTGCTCAGTCTGGATATTGCTACAGGAATTTTAGAGTTGCGATCTGGATCAGGGCAACCCACGCTTTATGTGGGAGATGTGGTGCTGGGTGCTGTAGGGGCAGTGCCACCCTCGCGGATTGTAGGGATCCAGCCGCAGGAAGGAGGACTGCGCTTAGAGTTCGTACCTGCTCTGCCCAAAGAGGTGATCGAGAGGGGATCTGCAACTTTTGAGCAGACGATTGATTGGAGTGAAGAGAGCTCAGAAGTCACGATTGTTGATATTCCAACTGAGCCTTTTGATGTCACAAGCACCCTGAATCCCAAATCGAGTGGATTTACATCTCTAGGAACTCCTACACCAAAAGGGCTGACGGTCAAAGCAGCCACATCACTCGAATATAAGCCTACCTACACTGGATCAATTGCCTTTGATAAGGAGGTAGATTTAGGATTGAGTAAATTTCAGCTAAGCCACACTGCGAATATTTCGACAACTGCTAAACTAACGTTAGATGGCTATTACGATTGGCAAAGCAGGTATTTAGGTTATGAGCTAATCCAAAAACCCAATCAAAGGATCAGGATTCCTCTTGGGCCAGTTCCCATTTATCTGGATCTAGGTTTAACTAATTCAGTGGAAATTGAGCCATTTCTAGGCATAGGTGGACAAGCTGATTTTGACTTCCAATTTCTAAATGGTGTTTATTCAGATACTGTTATTTATGATCCAACTGAGCAACTTACATGGGGACATAATCCTAGCTTAGAAGAAGGTGAATGGAAAGCAAGGATAGGCCGAGACTCTTCTGCTAGAGGTTTACTTGTAACATCAATATTTCCTGAACTAACTATCAATATTCAAGGTTTCTCTTTGGCAGCTGGCTTAAGGCTATTTATGTCAGAAGCCGGATACCCTACTTATGCCAAAGTTTCTCAGATAGGTGACAAACAAGAGATTATTGATCTGGATCTGCAATCTAAATTTGTTTTTACTAAGGCTGTAACCTCTACTATCAATCAGACTGAGGATACTAATCTTAATAGCACTGCTTTGTCTACCGATATTCTTCCCACTGAAGTTTTGATTCCTATTGAGATACTTGTAGCTATTATTGGTGTAACCATTGCAGCTGCTCTTGAAATTGGTAGATTTGCAAGTGATCTAGATTGGAATGATTGTTGCTGAGTTTAAAGAAGACCTCAAGAAATCTGAGACAGAAGAAGACAGAAAAAAGGCAATTAAGAAACTAGAGAGATCTTTACAGCTTGACTGTACTGGTGAAATTCCTGCAATAGAATGTATCCCTGATCCGGAGCCCGAGCCAGAACCCGAACCTGATCCGATTCCAGATCCAGAACCCGATCCAGAACCCGAACCGATCCCAGTTCCACAGCCGTCTCCAACAACAACTAATGAACCTAAGGATTTACTGAATCCAACTCCTGATCTTGCCCTAGCAAAATTTAACTCTCAAGAGTATAAAGTAAGGATTGGATTAGAGGATAATGGCAGGTTCAATGATGGTGATAGTGTCAGAATACTAATTGAACGAATTGGTAATCCTTACCATCCACAGTTTCCTAGTTTGCCAATTAGATCAGGATTTCCCAATCTTAATCCGGCTAGCTACTCAAGTTTACTGACGCAATCATTAAATAGTATTGAAGCATCTCTTCCTGGGTTTAGGAATCGTGTAACAATTTTCGCTCAGAGTTATGGACTTTTTCCGGACGCAGCGACGCTAGGAATCAGAATTCCTGATACTAATACTAGACAACGAAATATTCCACTAGTACCGACACCTGTAGGAAGCTCTTTCTCGTTTGAGTTAAACTGTGAACGCCAACCAAGTGGCGATGTCCATTCTCGCCGCCTAGCACAAAATGTAAGGAACCATTACTCAGCTATCAACTCAAGTATTTCGCAGCAGCCATTCGTTATACCCTGTGGGACTGCAGCTCATCATATTGTTGCTTGGGATGAACCTCAAGCCCTATCAAGTCGTTGCATTCTGAAAAGATATAAGATTGTTGAAAGTACAGGTCCAAATAGTAGACTCATTGATCGATGGGAGAATGGTATTATCCTTCCAGATTCTCGGCAAGGAGGAGGTGCTTCTCTAAGCCGTGTGCCAGGTGCAGATCATGGACCACTTCATAACGAAGACTATTTTGCTGATGTACTTGACCCTCTAGCAACCATAACTCTAAATTATGATCCAAATCTACAAAAACGTAATCCCAGTACAGCTACAGTAAATACCATTCAGCCCAAAATTCTATTTGAGCTACAAGAGATAGCAAAGAAACTAGCAAGAAGTTAACATGAGGATGAGGTCTTGGCAGTTATGAAAGTATATAAATTTAGCGTTTCACCTTCAGAGAGCAGACATATCTGCCCAGAAGATAAACAGCTTTATCTTACCTTTGGAATCCCAGCTTGGTTTAAAGGAAATGGGCGAGAATGGTTTGGAGGAAAACCTCTCATAAGTCAGTGGAGAGCCCTTGAATTCAAGACATGCAACCATAGTACCAATAAATTACTTACCGATTGCTTATATACTGACTTCTTAATACCTGTTCTTAGCAATACAGTTGTTAATGCCTTAAGCAATATTTTGACTTCGAATGGCGAGCTGCTGAAAATCACATATGACGCAGAAAATGGGACTGATTATTTTGCCTATAATACTACCTCTGTTATTGATGTATTGGACACAGGAAAATCTGATTACATATCTACAAGCCCAAAATTTATCTTTCTAGAAGATAAACTTTTAGAGCAAGACCTATGGATCTTTAAGATTTCACAGATCCCTTATCAGAGATTTAGTTTTGTCACTGATTGTTTTGTAAAAAAGGTAAACGATGAACAACTGACAGGATTTAGATTTACAGAGGTATGGTCAAACAATGCTAACTAGAAATAGATCATGAGATCACGAAATATAAGGTTCCAAATAACAATTTGTGACAAAATGATGAGTATACTACAAAGAATTGCTCAAGAGCTTGTTGAAGGCGGAATACAGATACTTCCCTAAGTAGAGATACAGGAGACAACTGTGGAGATTTATATCTTTCGAAATCATAAATCTAATAGTAGACTTGTATATCCGGTCCTTGATGACGTGGAAAACTTCGTGCAAGGCTTCCTTGATGAGTATCTCTTAGGTACCCCAAAATGGTTTAAAGGTGATTGTAATGATTTCTTCACAGGCAAACCTATGAAAGAATTATGGAAACCCATAGACTTTATAACTGTTGAGAATGCTGAAGCCCCTCTTTCTGACTGCTTACTTAACCACATCTTTGTGCCAATTATTAGCGACAAAGCAGTAAAGTCTCTTTATGATTTGTTAGAGCCAAACGGAGAACTCCTGGAAATCAACTATGAATCGGGGGAAGGCCAAAACTTCTTCATCTACAATACAACTTGTATTCTAGACATTTTAGACACAGAACGATCTAATCTAGACGAATACCCAAAGAAAGAAAATATTTTTTTCAGGGAGGAGCTTTTAAGCGAATCTATTCCGCCAATATTCCTTCTCGAACAAAGAAGAAGCGGCAAAATGACCTGGTTATTTGCAACTCATCGATTTGTCGATAGAGTCAACAACAATAATCTAACTGGTTTTGCTTTTGAGAAGTTCTATTCTGACTCTAGCACTGACAGTAATATATCTACTGATTGACATGGAAATGCAGGAAGTTCTTTTTGAAGTTTATTAAGGATAATGATAATGAGGGTTCTATCCTTTCTTGGCTTTATTTTAGCTTTGTTTGCCTTTGTGACTTCCTGCGGACAAAGCAATTACTCCAATATAATTTCCCTGGATGATCCCCTATACTCTACCAAACTTGAAGCAAACCAGCCTGCAAGCACTGGGGTTGACTTCATCGATGAAATTGTCTTAGTGGAACCCTCCCTAATTGATCAGCAAGACTTATCATTACAATCTTCGGATCACTATTGGTTAGCTCTATACAATCAACCTATCGGCTATATAGATGCGACCGAAATGGGATCACCGTTTATTGGCAAGGATTTTCTGTCAGATGATCAGACACTTAATGACTTAGGAGTCTCAATCATTAACCCTATAGGAATTACATTTGCCAGTAACTTTAACGATCAGCCTATAGAAAGGAAGATCCAGGCACCAGTAGAGCCTGGGGAAAGCATTATCGTTGCGTCAACTTCAGACTCCATTAATGACGATCTAATTTCAGACAATGAATCAACCAGCTTAAATACAGGTAATGCGAGTGATGAATGCTATCTCTTTGATCTTGATAACGTAGAGTACGAGTCAATTGTCAATGATGGTCAGGAGCAAGAAATTGAGATCCATATTACTAAATCAGGTCCTTATGTTGATATACTCAGAGATTTGGATGCATACAAGCCTCCTTATATCAATATTGTGCCTGTAGAAGGTGAGGTAGAAATAGGATCACCAGAAGGAGAAACTGACGAAAACGGATTCTACCGAACTACTGTAAAGTTACTAGAAAACTTAGGATCAGCTGAGCTCAGGATCGAGGCTAGAACATCGGAGCCAGAATCCTCTTCCAGTCTTCTTGTCAATGCCATTTCTCTAGAAGCTAAGACAGAAGAAGATTCTCCTGATGACGTAGAATTCATTCGTATAGAAGATCCTTGTGACGAGGATGATCCAGACGAAGACTGTAATGATGAAGATCTCTTAGATGAATACAGCGAGAACAGTTTTAGTGATCCAAACTACCGTAGCTTTGATGGCCTCTATTCTTGGACTGATTCAGAAGGAGACTTTATCCTAGCGAGATCCCTGGATGGACAAATCGAGATCCAGGCCCGACAAAAGAGGCTGGAAACATCAGGTGACTCACAAAACTCAGGCTTCATTATCCGTGATGGAAGCGATATTTTGGAATTCAATGTTGTACAGGCAAATTCAGCCCCAGAACTGATCTCTCTGAATGGTAGTCTCCAAGATCTCGGCCAATCTCCTTTAACCCTGGATTCGGGAGTAGTGGTTTACTATGGCTTTATTCGTTTCCCTTTCTACATCGTTCGTACAACAACTGGGGATTCCTTTCGTGTTGATGTCTTCCCAGGATCTCTCAACCTAAGTTCACGCATTACTTCCAGAGGACGATATGAGGGGATCTTGGGTGATGCCAATGGGAACCCTGACAATGACTGGACTCCCAGGGGGGGTACACCGATCAAAACTGGTAATTACACTATTCAAGAGTATGGAGACTTCATCGAGTCCTGGCGGGTCAGTGGCGGTGCGTCTTTATTTGGTGCTCCCTTTGGAGACTATGAGGTGTCCATCACTGATTGGTGGAATAACAGCATCTCTGAGGCAGAGATGAAAGCAGGGTTTCAGCTGTATGAACAGCTTTTTGGCCAAATTACAGATCCTTATCTAGCCTTCCGCTTTGCTGTAGATCTGGCCGGAGGTCTACCACAAGTTGATTTGGAGCTTCTCTATCAGCAGGTACGGCAGCTTCAAGATCCTCCACCAATTCCCCCGATTGATGCGGATCTCAATCGCAATGGCATCCCAGATGTTCAGGAACCAAAATTATGGGTGTTTGATAATCTCTTCAATGATGAGCAACAACAATGTTTAGAAGACGCTGGATTATTTGATCCTGATTCAGGTGAGTGTAAGTTTGAGTCGCTGATCTGTGAGGAGGCGGGAGGCTATTACAACTTTGATCGGCAGCGTTGTGAGTGTGGCTATACAACTAGAGCTGATGAAGTGCAAATTCTTGACCTGGAGACACGACAGTGTTTCGATGCTGCCTGTCTGGATCAAGCTATCCGTATCCCTGATTCTGTGGATTTACTCTCTCTAGTTGCGGATCATAGTGAGATAGCTGTGGTCTCAGCCCAGGGGCAGCTCCTGCGTCTCAGTCAGCCAGAATCTTGCTTTACCGCTGAGTTTGAAAATAATGATTTCTTCAACCAGAGTGAACTGCTCGCTTCAGGATTGGAGCAGCCCTGGGGAATTGCTCGCTTTGGTAATGACTTCCTGATCACTACTCAAGCGAATGGTGGTAGGCTGGAACGCCTCTCTACTGCTGGTCAAATCACAACCCTTGCCACTGATCTTGGTGCCCCTCATGGTATTGCGCTTGATCCGGCAGGAAATGCTGTGATTGCTACTGGAGATGGACGTATTCTACAGGTGGATCTCACAACAGGCGCAGTCACAGAGTTGGCGACAGGATTAGATCCTCTCTGGGATATTATTCAAGTTGATGGAGACTTTTTCGTGACAACAGATCGAGAAGGTGGAGATGTTATCCAGATTTCAGCTGAGGGTGAGGTCTTTCCCTTATCGATTTCTTCCCTCAACCAACCCCGTGGTCTCTCCAGCGATGTGAATCAGAATTCCAAGCATTACTTCTCAACTTACATTAATGATCACTTCATAACTTACATCAATGATCAAGGGAATGAAAGGATCTTATTACTCATAGTTAACACAGAAACAACTCCAGCTACAGTAACAGTATCTAATCCTTTAGGAGGTGGGCCAGAGTCAGAGATTAAAACTAAAGGTGTGGGAATATCCGGCAAGCCTTTTTCCCGCCCCGTTCGACTCTCTGGCTATGGAGTCTTTCAGATCGATAAGTCAGGTTTGATCTCGCGAAAAAGTCTAATAACTGGAGGTACTTGATCTGTATCAACAAGAAGACAACTCCTTCCAATAAATACATTTCCTAGTACTTCTCCAGTGATGTGATTAAGAGTTGATAGAACCCCTCCACATCCGCTGTCATCAAGACGTTGACATTGGCCAGATCAGATCTCATCCTCCTTCGATCCACCACCGTTTGCCCCAGCGTCTCCGATCCACAAAGCTCCACAGCCACGGAAAACTCCTGACCCACAAATAGCTCTGGCTGTAACAGATAAGCGATCACACACGGATCATGCAATGGCCCTCCACTCAGATCAAATTGCTCGGCATCCCCGCGACTGTGATGGGAGATCAACTTCACCACGGCATCACTGACAGGTGTATTTAAAGCCTGGATCCGTTGCAATCGCTCAGGCGTGGTCACCACCTGATGGCTGAGATGCAGTCCCACCATGGTCAACTTCAAGCCTGAAGTCAACACCACATGAGCCGCATGCGGATCCACAAAAACATTGAACTCCGCTGTAGGGGTAATATTGCCCTCACTCGCTGATCCCCCCATGAACACTAGTTCTTCGATGTGCCCACAGATACGGGGTTCCTTGATCAGGGCCACTGCAATGTTGGTCATCGGTCCAGTCACCGCCAGGGTGATCGGCTGCTCTGCTTGCATCAGGGTACGGATGAGAAAGTCCACTCCATGCTCCGGCTGCAAGGGCATACAGGGCTCTGGGAGATCAGGGCCAGCCAATCCCGTCGGGCCATGCACCTCCTCAGCCGTCACCAACGGACGCAATAAAGGACGGGGGCACCCCGCATAGACAGGAATATCAGGTCGTCCGACTAATTCACAGATCTTGCGGGCATTCTTCTGAGTTAAAGCCAGAGGTACATTCCCGGCTACCGTTGTGATCCCTAGCAACTGCAACTGATCCGGAGCAGACAACGCCAGCAAGATGGCAATGGCATCATCCAACCCCGGATCACAGTCCAGCAGGAGAGGGCGGGGAATCCGGCTAGAGCCCATTCAACAGATCCATGGCTCGTTGCACGAAGGCAGATGCGGTTAAGCCATTAAAAGCCATCAGCTCTCCGGCAGAGGCGGTGGTTTCTCCCCGCTTCCAGGTGAAAAAGTCACGCCGTGGAGCAGCAGAGCGTAGCATTAGGGGCTCCAGCATCCCGCCAGCACCTCCCGTGATCCCAATCAGCACATCCCCGCCAAAGAAGCTGGCAAAGGTAGGCTCATCCATAAAAGTACCTTCCGCCTCAGAACAGGTGTCCCAGGCCAGATGATGGGGGTGATAGAGGCGACGCGGGTTAACGATTGAGACCACCCGGACCCCGATTCCCTGAGCGATGAGCTGCTCCGCTGCTTCCATAACGGGTAACAGGATCATGTCTCCCACCGCCGCCAGCACCACTGTTTTGGATCCACTAGACTCCTGTAGGATTAGGGCTCCTTCCTCCACCGCCTGCCGTCCCTGGGCCAGTGTAGTGCGCACGGGCAGGGGATTCTTACTGGCAAAAATGGGAATGCCTTTGTTGCAGGTTCCCAAGGCCCACTCATAAGCAACCTGAATACCGTTGGCATCAATGGGAAAAAGAGGAAAGATATTGCCATTGCGCATCATTGCTGCCATATAAGCCTCGATCTCGGGCCGTTGGTGGGTCCAGCCATTACGTCCCTGTTCCAGGGCTCCGGCGGTCAACAGACAGATCGTGGAGGGGGTGGGACGGCGCAGTTCGGCCATAGCCTGGGTAACCGTCTGCCAGATGGGGAGGCCATTCACGGCAAAGGACTCATAGGAACACCAGAGGCTGCGTCCCCCTAGCAGAGCCATGGCTGTCGTCAGTCCAGCACAGGCATCTTCACTCAGCGGTTCGTACACCTGCCCTACTGGCTGCTGGTTGTAGAGCGGATCCACAGTTGGGTGAATGACGCGCAATCCCTGGTTGATGTTGGCAATCCCAGAGGCTTCGTTGCCATCGGCATTGGCCACAAGAAAAGCGGGATCCTTCTGGCCCACCTGCACCACCAGGGCTCCCATCGCTGTTGTAGAAACCTTCTTTTCTCCTCGGGGCAATTCCTCTAGGGTGAGGGATCCCAGGTCTGGCAGAGGCCGCACTTTTTCGGTGACCGCCACCCGAGCCGCAGGACCGCCACCCGCCTGCTCGCAATTGGTGCGCACCAGCGACCAGATTTCTGGAGGCAGAGCACAAGTTTGCAGGGCTTTGACAACGTCTTCATGTTCCAGAGTGTGGTGGCCGTAGAGGTTGTGTGACTTGGAGCCCCGCGCATGCATGCCAGCCCCTTTCAGTTGCTTGATGATAAATACCGTCAGCTTCCCACCCAGAGCCGATTGTGCCGCCTGATCCGCTGCCTGCAAGACGGCCTGGGTAAACGCAAGCCGTTGCTCCAAAGAAAAGAGCGTGCTGTCCACATAGGGTTCGGGCTGATCCGCATCATCGAAGGCCTTGGCATCCACCAGCACCACCTCTGCAAAGCCATTCCCCTGCCAGTAGGCCTGCATCCGCTCATTGCTGAAAGTAGACACCATGCTGTGGTGTTCCTGGCTATAGCCATTCCAAACCAGGATTGGCAGGAAGTTAGTCCGTTGAGGGAACGCGGTGTGGAAATGGAGCATGGAGCTGGTGACATAAGGCTCGCCCAAGCCGCCATCTCCCAGAGTATAGGGGAAGAGCGTCTGTGGATGGAGGAGTGCTCCCGCCATGGCAAAATGCTGACCCTGCCCCAGGGGACCAGCCGGAGAAAGGATCCCGGGAATCACGCCGGAGAGGTGACCCAGCAGACCATCCTTTTCACGGAAGCGCTGACGCAGCTGCTGAACCGTCTCGATCCCCATGTCCTCCAGGGATCGATCCAGAAACTTGGCGGCATAAAAGCCTGGCGCATGGTGCCCAACTTCCGTGGGGATATTCTTGTAACCCAGGTGAATAAAGGCGGCATAAGCCTCGGCCTGGCTGGCAAATCCCCCTGGATGGCCGGAGGCCTTACTGGCAGTCATCTGCAGGATCAGGTAACGAAGCGCATCGGCATACAGCAACGTCTGATAAGCAGCGGCACGGGAGGACACATCTGGGATTCTGCCGATTGCGGGATCCACCACGGGTGTCTGGCCCAGAGTGGAAAATTCAGGCCAGGGTTGACCAAAGTACTGGATTCCCTCACAGAAGGGGGGAATGGCGGTGGAGAGAGCAGACTGAACAGCGGCCATACGGACGTTACCTGCAGTGACGATAAGGTGAGATGCGTGATCCTCTGTATTTTAATATTCAGTTTCCCTCCCCTTACGAGATTGTTTCCCCCCTCAATGGTCCTAGCGCTGTTTCAACACCAGCAGTGCCATGTCGTCGTAAACTATAAGGATTCGGGAATGTTTGTTCTTTGCGGTCAATAGAAAAGATATTACCGAGGTTGTTTATGACTTACCATCGGGAAGTAGATCCGACCTGCAGGTGTCAGTATGATCCAGGCTTATGCAGCCCAGTCCGCGGGGGCCCGCCTTGAACTCTTTACCTACGATCCTGGTCCTCTCAACGAAGAGGAAGTTGAAATTGAGGTGGAGTACTGCGGCATCTGCCATAGCGATCTCAGCATGTTGAAAAACGACTGGGGTATTACCACCTATCCCTTCGTGCCAGGACATGAAGTGGTGGGGAAAGTGGCTGCTATAGGTTCCCAGGTCACAGGCGTGCAGGTGGGTCAGCAGGTAGGGCTGGGCTGGTTTTCCCACTCTTGTATGCACTGTGAATGGTGTATGTCTGGAAACCATAACCTCTGTCTGACAGCAGAACAAACCATCGTGGGACGGCATGGAGGCTTTGCTGACAAGGTGCGAGCCCATCAGGAGTGGCTCACCCCGATCCCCGCTGATCTGGATGCCGCCAAGGCGGGGCCGCTTTTTTGTGGTGGGATCACGGTCTTTAACCCGATCGTGCAGTTTGATGTGCAACCCACTGACCGTGTGGGGGTAATCGGCATTGGTGGACTGGGGCATCTGGCCCTCAAGTTTCTGCATGCCTGGGGATGTGAGGTCACTGCATTTACCTCCAATCCTGCCAAAGAGGAAGAGGCTCGCTCCCTGGGAGCCAACCATGTGGTCAATTCCCGTAATCCTGAAGCTTTACAGGCGATGGCTAACTCGTTTGATCTGATTCTCTCGACGGTTAACGCCGATCTGGACTGGGGGACTTATATTGCGGCGCTGCGGCCCAAGGGTCGGTTGCATTTTGTGGGAGTGGCTCCCAGCCCGATCCAATCCCATGTGTTTCCTCTGATTGCAGGTCAGAAATCCATTTCCGCCAGCCCTCTGGGCAGTCCTGCGACGATCTCGAAAATGATCGATTTTGCCCTCCGGCACCGGATTGCCCCAGTCACTGAGTTTTTTCCCTTCTCTCGGGTGAATGAGGCCCTGGAACATCTGGAATCTGGCCAAGCCCGTTACCGCATCGTCTTGCAGCGTTAACCGTTTGCAATCCCCTCAACTTGCCGACGAGAGTGAGAGGATGCCAAACTCCTAAATAGCCCTGGCTACTCCGGTGGAGGATAATAGTCAGAGAACTGATCCGTTTCCCAGGATGCTTATGACTGCCTCTCATGACGCTGCCACCATTGATTGCAAAACAGTCTGTGTGAACGGTTGTGTGCTGGGCGACCGTTGTCCTCACTTGAACTCTGCCAAAGCAGCGATTGACTTTGTCATGAATACAGATTGGGAGGAACTGATGCGGCTGGCAGAAGATAAGACCTCCTCCCCGGATCCCATGTCGGTTCTGGACAACTTTAAAGTGGGTGGCTATTCTTCTGAAGACTAACTACCCGATGCAGGGATGCCCATGGTTGATTCCCAGTTGACCGATCCAGCCCCAGACTCCCGATCAAAGGTCACCGCTGCAGTTCAGCAGCTCTATAACACTTATCCCTTCCCTGCCGATCCTCTCTCTGATTCCCTCCCCCGGGGTATAACTGGCGCTGGAGTTGGAATGTGGCCCATAGTTTCTGTACCGGATATTTACCTTCCAGCACCGGGATCCGGATTCTGGATGCTGGCTGTGGTACAGGATCAAGTACAGAGTATCTCTATCATCAAAACCCTGATGCCCAAGTGGTCGGGATTGATCTGAGTGACAAGGCCCTGGAGCTGGCTCAGCAGCGGTTTCAACGATCCGGGGTCCTGCAGGCAGGAAAGAATCCCACTCCAGAGTGGCACCACCTTAGCCTCTACGATGTGGAAAACTGCCTGGCCAGTTTCAATTCATCAACTGCGTGGGTGTACTTCACCATCTCCCCGATCCCAACCGAGGACTGCAGGCCCTGGCTGCCAAACTCGCCCCCGGCGGACTGATCCATATTTTTGTTTATGCGGAACTGGGTCGCTGGGAGATTCGCTTGGTCCAGGAGGCTATCCGGCTATTGCAGGGGAATCAGCCTGAGCTGACACGGGGATTGCAGATTGGACGGCGGTTGTTTGCTGCGCTTCCCCCTGAGAACCGACTGGTGCAGTACGAACAACGTCGCTGGGCTCAGGAAAATCAGCGGGATCAACACTTTGCGGATATGTATCTCCACCCCCAGGAGATTGATTACAACATCGTTACCCTTTTTGACCTGATCCAATCCTCTGGCCTGACCTTTGTGGCTTTTTCTGATCCGAATACCTGGAAGCTGGAACGACTCTTAGGAAACAATCCAGAACTTATGGAAGCAGCTGCTTCCCTTCCCCCCCTGCAGCGCTACCGTTTGCTAGAATTACTCGACCCAGACATCAGCCACTTTGAGTTCTTTCTGGCTAACCCTCCGTTTCATCAGCAGGACTGGTCTAATGATCAGACTCTCTTAGCTGCTCACCCCCAGAGAAACCCCTGCATGTATGGCTGGCCCAGCCTCAGTATTATGGATCATGACTACCAACCCCAGATCTTGACTGAAGCGGAATTTTGCTTGCTGCAGGCCAGTGATCAGAACCCAGAGGCAACCGTGGCGGATCTGCTCGCCTCCAGTCAACTGACGCTGAGAGAGGTGCGGGCTTTACATGCGAGATTGCTGCTGCTCCTGCAAGCGCAAGAAGTTTCTCACCCCGCTTGAGGGAATCGCCGTCAAGGGTATGTCGATAACAATTCCTGCTGTCCGGATGACGTTACACACTGCATAGAGTTTGCTCTCGGGATGCACAAGCCTTCTGAGTAAATCGCATATGATTAGAGGTGATCCGTGATCTCTTGTTTAAGCTGTTACATTACAGTACTGTTGCACAACAGGTGGATACTCTGGATAGTCTCTCAAGGTATAGCCTAAGGACGTTCTATGGCACGTGGGCTTCTCAATAACCGCTATCTGCCCAAGGTTCCCCTGGGTAAGGGAGGCTTTGGCTTTACCGTGATCGCGGAAGACACCCACATGCCCTCTCGGCGAGCCTGTGTCATCAAGCAGCTCAACCCCATCACGCAGGATCCTCAGTTTTATAAGTTTGCCCAGGATCGCTTCCACCGCGAAGCTGCCATCCTTGAGGAATTAGGGCGGGAGTGCGAGCAAATCCCTACCCTGTTCGCCTACTTCGAAGAACGGGGGCGATTTTACCTGGTACAGGAGCTAATTGAGGGGGACACAATCCTGGCGCGGGTCAACTCCAGCGGTCTTTTCCGCGAAAGCGAAGTCACCGATATTCTCGATAACACCCTCAAAGTTCTGGAGTTTGTTCACTCCAAAAATATTATTCACCGAGATATTAAGCCCGAAAATATTATTCTGCGTAAGTCAGATAACAAACCTGTCCTGATTGACTTTGGCGCAGTTAAAGAAACCATGTTAAATGCCAATGAAGTTGAGAATCAAACCAAAGTCATTGGCACTCCAGGATACATGCCAATTGAGCAGGGTGTCGGTCGGCCCGTATTTTCTAGTGATCTCTTCAGTCTGGCCATGACGGCTATCTTTATGCTCACTGGTCGTCACCCCAAATACCTCAAATATGATCCCCTGACAGGAGGTGTACAGTGGCAGGAATTAGCCGGATCAGTGAGTGTCACGCTGGCAGAAGTTTTGAATAAGGCGATTCAATCTCACCCTCGGGATCGCTATCAAACCGCTGGTGAAATGCTGGGTGCCATGGGGGATTTACACCTGGATTTGCTTGCTGATCAGCTCCGCCGCTTTAAGAAGCCGAAGAAGCTGTAAGACCCTCATCTTGCGCACGGGGTGAGGGGGAACGATAGGGCTGCCACTTTTCTGGATCATTGTTGAGACGATGTTCCACTCCATCGCGCTTGTGAACAAGATCAAAACCCTCGGGTTTAAGAGAAGAACGCTGGTTATGCAGCAGGCCAAGGACACCCGATTGCCCAGAGGAAATATGTTCTGGACCGGGGGTGGGGGAAATCATGTCGGGGCGATAATCCAAGGGTTCATCGTAAGCGACGATCAAGCCTTCATAGTTACGCAGCACCACTTTCCCTGGGGACTGACTGATCATGTACTGGGGTTGAACGGGAACTTTACCTCCCCCATCTGGCAGATCGACAACATAGGTGGGCACCGCATAGCCACTGGTATGCCCCCGAAGACCTTCCATGATTTCCAATCCCCTTGCTACGGTGGTACGAAAATGCCCGGCACCGCGCACCAGATCGCACTGGTAAAGGTAATAGGGGCGAACCCGGTGACGCACCAGCTTGTGGACCAGAGTTTTCTGGATCTCAACACTGTCATTAATACCCGCCAACAGCACCGTCTGATTACCCAGGACGACTCCACTATCGGCCAGGGCTGCTAAAGCTTGTCCTGCCTCAGGGGTGATTTCTTTAGGATGATTGAAGTGCACATTGATCCAGAGGGGATGGTACTGTCGCAACATTTGACAGAGATCGGTTGTGATCCGCTGAGGCAGAAAGGCGGGGACCCGTGACCCAATCCGAATGACCTCAATATGCTCAATGCTGCGCAGCTGCTCCAGTAAATAATTGAGTAGGGGAGTGGAAAGAGTCAGAGGATCTCCCCCACTGAGAAGAACATCGCGCACCTCAGGCGTACGGCGCAGGTAATCCAGCTGAGCCTCCAGTTCATCTCGCCGGAAGGCCATGCCGGGATCCCCTACGATGCGACTGCGGGTACAAAAGCGACAGTAACTAGCACAATGAATCGTTACCAGCATCAGAACACGATCCGGATAACGATGCACCAGTCCAGGGACGGGGCTATGCTGATCCTCGGCAAGGCTGTCAGCTCTCATGCCCTCAAATGCCTCTAACTCCCTTCCCAGAGGAATAATCTGGCGTCGAACTGGACAATTTGGATCGATTGGATCCATTAAGCTGGAAAAGTAGGGTGTAATATCCACGTGGAATTTGCTGTCTGCCTCCAGCCCTGCAATCTCTTCGGCTGTCAGGTCAAGGATCTGTGCTAGTTGCTCGCGACTGCTCAACCGCTGACCCAACTGCCATTGCCAATCATGCCAGGTTGCATCAGGAATGTCAGCCCAGATGGCGGGTCGAGGTGTACCCTGAAATGTATGCATACATTAAGCTGAGTCTGGTAAAAATCAATGTTTAGGGGACATGGTGTAGTTATTCTATCAGTGCACTGGGTTAACTTTCAAATGGTTCTGCCCTTCTCAAGCAGATTTCAGTAAGGTGTTCGATATCGAACCTCGTTAACTTCAGAGTGATCAGCGCCCCCCGTTTGTTGCCCATGTTCAATCTCGGAGGTAAGCAATGCCCCCTAAAATCGTTTCCATTCACTCCTACCGCGGCGGAACGGGGAAATCAAACTCAACGGCAAATTTGTCGGCACTGGTGGCCAGTCAGCGCAAGCGGGTAGGTGTGGTAGACACTGATATTCAGTCTCCTGGAGTACATATCCTGTTTGGACTGGAAGATGTGAGCACAGGACCAACCCTAAATGATTATCTCTGGGGAAAATGCGGGATCGAGGAGGCTGCTCGGGATGTCACCCCTCCAGTGATTAAAAAGCGAGGGGGTTCTCTATTTCTGGTCCCCTCCAGTATCAAAGCCGGAGATATTGCCCGCGTCCTGCGGGAGGGGTACGACGTGGGCTTGCTCAATGACGGATTTCGTACTCTGGTTCAAAAGCTAAAGCTGGATTATCTTTTTATCGATACCCACCCTGGCCTGAACGAGGAAACCCTTCTGTCCATTACCATTTCAGACATCCTGGTTCTGCTCCTGAGACCCGATCGGCAAGACTTCCAGGGAACAGCGGTGACCATCGATGTGGCCCGACGTCTGGATGTCCCCAAGATGTTACTGGTGGTCAACAAAGTCTTACCCGCTTACGACTTTAATGCGGTACGCAAGCAGGTAGAGCAGACCTACAACGCCCCTGTGGCCGGGGTACTGCCCCTCTCCGAAGACCTGATCCGTCTGGCCAGTGGTGGACTTTTCTGTGTGCAGCACAGTGATCATCCCTGGAGTGAAACCATGCGTAAGATTGCGGTTCAGATCATGACCTGAGGTTCAGGAGAAGAGCATTCGGCGTGCCAACAGTGCCAGAAAAGCAGTTGTTGAAGTTACGATGAATTGACCGGGTAAAACATAACCTGAATATAAAGCAATTAAATTGAAGAGCTCTGCATTCCAGATGACTCGACCCACCAGATAACTGATCCCGGTCAGGTGCACCAGGATCAAACCTGAGAAGCAGGCCAGCCCCAGATCCTTGAGAGTACTGGAATAGAACTGCCTGGGTCCAGAGAGGGAACGATCTTGGGGCTTAGGGCGAAATGCTAGCAGCCCACAAGCCCAGGAAGCAGGAATAAACCCCAGAAGATACCCAAAGGAGGGTTCCTGCAGATACGAAAGCCCACCCCCATAACTAAAGATGGGTTGTCCGGTCAATCCCAGGGCAATGTAGATGATCTGAGCATAGACTCCGGCACTCGCTCCCCCCAGGCAGGCTGTCAATAATACCCCCCCCCATTTGCAACGAAAAGTGGTACCCCCCGAGTACAGGTGTGGATTCAGGCAGGGTGACCTGGATCAGAGTTCCAACCATGGTGAGAAGAACACCAATGGCAACCCAGAAAAACTGCAGGGGTGTCAGCACCGCAGAAACCTCAGGAAGGCCAATCCAGTGTATTCTCTCTTATGCTGAGGGAGCGATCTTCCTCTTTATATAGATCTATATCAACAATATCAACGGAGTCTCTCCCCTCCTAAGGGATTATCTCCAGACAAAGCAATGGAACAAGAACAGACTCACCTGCCGTCCGAATTCCGCTGGTTACTCCAGCCACAACCTGCCCCCGTCAGTCCTGGCCTGGATCAACGGGTGCGCAATCATGTTAATCCCCTCAGTGCCCTCTACTCTACCCCAGCTTCTCCTCCCCACTGGGAACGCATGTATGCTCACCTGGATCAGCCTTTTCATCTGGACATTGGCACAGGTACAGGACGGTTTCTATTGGCCATGGCCCATGCCTATCCAAACTGGAACTTCCTGGGGGTGGAGATCCGCCGTCCATTGGTGGAGCGGGCGAACCGCTGGTGTCAGGACCTGCAACTCGACAACATTACTTTCCTTTTTGCCAATATTAATGTGACCCTGCCCAATTTGTTTGCTCCTGGAGATCTGGCGCGGGTGTCGATTCAGTTTCCGGATCCCTGGTTTAAAAAACGGCATCAGAAACGGCGGGTGGTGCAGCCTCAGCTGGTTACAGAACTGGCTCGACTGCTGCAGGATCAGGGACAGGTGTTTTTGCAGTCAGATATTCAAGAGGTGGCGGTAGAAATGGCAGAGCGATTTCATCAGCATCCATCCTTTCATCCCGCCCCGCCAGGGTTACTTCCAGAAAACCCGCTCCCGATCCCCACGCTGCGAGAGGTGCAATGTCTGCGCCAGGGATTGCCTGTTTATCGCTATGCTTTTGTCTGTAAGCTTGATTGAGATTAGTGCTCCTGCAGATCCAGCATCCTGATCCACATCCGATCCGCCCAGGTGGCAGGCAGCAAGCGGATGAGTCCTAATCCCAGTTTTCCTGCACCAAACGCAGTGTATCGGGGAGCAGGATTGGGTGCAGTCAAGGCTTTGATCATCACATCCACCACCTTTTCCACAGGCCAGGCGATCCGGTCAATCGATTGGGCCCGACTTTCCATCCGTTCTAGCGCCACCTGGTAAGGACTGTTTTGGGCAATTATCGATGTTGCCTTTTCCTCAGCAACCCGAAAAAATTCTGTAGAGACTGGGCCCGGTTCAATGACAACCACCCGGATCCCAAAGGGAGCGATCTCTACGCGCAGGGCATCGCTGATGGCTTCGACAGCATGTTTACTGGCGTTGTAAATTCCGCTAAAGGGCATCGAGATCTGTCCGGCAACCGAGCTAATGTTCATGATCAGGCCCTGCTGACGCTCACGCATCTGGGGGAGGAGTGCACGGGTGAGGGTGAGAAGCCCAAACACATTCACATCAAACTGCTGTCGGACGGCATCCTCATTGACTTCTTCAATGGGTCCCATCTGCCCAAAGCCAGCGTTATTGACCAGCACATCCACCTGACCAAAGTGATCGAGGGCTTTTTCTGCCAACCCTTTTACCTGCTGCGGATCTGCCATGTCGGTGGGGACCACAAGGACTTCTCCGCCCTTGCGAATCACCAGATCCTTGACGGTTTGCAGTACCCCTTCTCGACGAGCGGCCAGGACCATCCTGGTTTTACTCTCGGCCAGGCGTAAAGCCAGGGCTTCACCGATGCCGGAGGAGGCTCCAGTAATCAAGACAACTTGGTCGCTGAGGGAGAGACCCATAAAATCTACCGTCACAAAACCGCCTTTATCGTAACCCTAGCGGGGGAACCCTCAAGTCGCGATCCACCTCAGAGTCTTCTCAGAATCATTGACTAAAGTCATGATCAGTTGTTGCTGGGCTGTAGATCATAGATGGACTATGATGAAATCCGGCATTTTGTGATGGACGTCGTTCCAAAGGTTGTCCAGGCTTACGCTTTCCGCCAGAAGACAACAGATAGAGCACAATACCAAGGACACACACTATGACACTTCAACTTGGAGACACCGTTCCAAACTTTACTCAAAAATCTTCAGAGGGTAATATTGATTTTTATACGTGGGCAGGAGATAGTTGGGTAGTTTTCTTTTCTCACCCTGCGGATTACACCCCTGTTTGCACCACAGAACTGGGTGAAGTAGCCAAACTCAAGGACGAGTTTAGCAAGCGTAATGCCAAAGTGATCGCGCTAAGTGTGGATGATGAGCAATCCCATAAGGGCTGGATCGGAGATATTAACGAGACTCAATCCACGACTGTGAACTACCCGATCATTGCAGACGCTGACAAGAGCGTTTCTCAGCTCTACGGCATGATCCATCCCAATGCCAACCCCAGCCTGACGGTGCGGACAGTTTTTGTAATTGATCCCCAGAAAAAACTGCGTCTGACGATCACTTACCCCCCTGCGACTGGGCGAAATTTTCAGGAGATCTTGCGAGTCCTGGACTCTCTGCAGTTAACTGACAATTTCGGTGTGGCAACACCTGTGAACTGGAAGGATGGTGAGGATGTAGTGGTGGTTCCTTCTATCTCCACCGAGGAAGCCAAGCAGAAGTTTCCCAAGGGTGTAACCGAAGTAAAACCTTACCTGCGCATGACCCCACAGCCCAACAAATAAGTAGTCAGATCATTCC
Organism: Synechococcaceae cyanobacterium SM2_3_1; assembly: GCA_012030715.1. GTDB lineage: Bacteria > Cyanobacteriota > Cyanobacteriia > Thermostichales > Thermostichaceae > JAAUUJ01. Next base: position 20,080 of record JAAUUJ010000070.1, read on the forward strand.
TTCACCCCCAAACCCTCCATCAAGAGCCATGGGGGTGTTTCATTTTGATCTATGGTGGGTTGAGAATCTTTGCCCTGCCAGAACCGGATCATGCCATGACGACTCCTCCTCTCGCCCAAACACTCCCAGGTTTTGTTTACAGCGATCCTGCGATCTTTGCTAGAGAACAACAACAGATCTTTTCAAACATGTGGATCTATGTTGCTCGTTCGGAAGATCTTCCTGGGGTGGGCCATTTCAAGTGCATTCATGTGGGGGGTGAGAGTGTCATTGTGGTGCGGGGACAGGATCAGCAGTTGCGGGCCTTTTACAATGTTTGTCGTCATCGTGGCTCCCGCCTCTGTACAGAGGAATCAGGATCATTAAGTGTTCTCCGCTGTCGTTATCATGCCTGGGGGTATGATTTAGACGGATCGTTGATCTCTGCTCCCAGTGCTACCGCGCTTACGGAGTTTGATTCCAGTCAATTTGGCCTGATCCCTGTGAACCTGGAAATCTGGCAGGGCATGGTCTGGATCAATCTTTCTGACTCTCCAACCTCCCTGGTGGATCATGTTCTCCCCTTATTTTGGAACGCATGGGAACGTGGGAAGTCTTTGCTGCTTATCCCTGGAACTCATTAAGAGTAGGGAAAAG
>JAAUUJ010000257.1 GCA_012030715.1 Synechococcaceae cyanobacterium SM2_3_1
GTCTGGTAGAGGGCATAGGCCGTGGCCAGGGTGTCGGAGGCGGCCAGCCGTCGATCAGTTAACAAAATCGCCCGGTCAACTCCGTGGGCAATGGCGTCATAAAGGACCTCAATTGCCGGAGGAGGGCCCATGGTAATGGCGGTCACTGTTGCCCCATACTGCCGCTTGGTCGCCAGCGCTGCTTCCAGGGCATAGCGATCAAAAGGATTGAGCATTTTCTTTGCTTTGGCCCGGTCGATCGTGCCATCAGCGTTCACCCCAGTCTTGGCACTCTGGTCGGGAACCTGCTTAATCAGTACGTAACTTTGCAATGGAGTGATTTCCTCTATGCAGCTAAACCTAGATTAAGTGCAATCTCGATTGTTGGGGACTGGCTTCACGATGTTTATAGAATTACTGGGTTAGAATTTTATATCCGTCCATCCTCCTGAGACTTGTAACTCGAGAATAAAAGTATTTCAATTGCCAGTGTTTTCTGACTCAGGCAAGCAATGAGAGTAATCTCCTGAAGTGATCTAAGTGTGAAACAGATGTAATACACAAAACTTCGTTGATCAGTCGTTGTAGATCTTTTCTCCATCTCCTGGGCTGGAAACAGGATATTCTTTTTCAGGATTTCCTTGGCGAAACAATTCTTTGTAAAGTCCGCCTGCCTTCCCATTGGTTTTTTTCTTGCAGTTCGATTTTATGAAGCAAAATGATCTGGGGAAAATCAGCAGATGGTGAGTCCTGATTCCACGAGAGCAAGGTGTTGTTGTCTGCAAGGTCCGAGAATTTGCCACTGCTTGAACCTCTGAAGATGGCAAGTGCATAGACTCCGAACAGAAATTCGCATAATCTAAGCTTGGCCAGATTGTCAAGAGTTGATCAGGTCTTTAGTGAGGACATATGCTTTTGAATATCAACGTCTCTGGCGGATCAGCCTCTAACAATCGGGAAGCAGGGATCCAAATCCAGGAGTCTGGAACAGGCGACTTAATCAGTGCCATCTCCACAACTTCAGCCACCAACAACGATGCTGCTGGCTTCCATCTCCAGGAGGAGGATAGTGGCAACCTCAATGCTCAATTCACGCGGATCACGGCCAACAACAATGTCGGCCTGGTGCTTGAGGAAGGAAGTCAGGACAATCTCACCGCTCAAGTCCTGCGTTCGACCATGGTTGGCAATGGGGATGATGGCTTTGAGGTGAGGCAGGAGGCTCCGGGTATCGGCACGCTGGATCGCTTCTTGGGTCACTCACCATTCCTCCGGGTAGTCAAGGGCAGCGAATTAAGGTGGGGATACTCGTGGAATAGACATTGGTAATATCTTCACCAGCAATACAGACTGCCATCAGGTAATCACAGGCCTGACACTCGGTATGGCAGACGAAATGGGCCGGATGGGGAGAACTGGTCAGGGGGGAATGATACACACAATAGCGCTGGGCAACTTCACCACAATTGGGACAGCGAACCCGTTGAGTCTGGTTTTCAAGATTGACATTGGCCTGCATGATCATGGCAACTCCCCAACCTCGCATAAAAAATAACATTGATTAAAATGAGCATAACAGGTGCTAACTTCAGCCCCACGGTGATGCTACTGCAGCCAATCGCAAGATCCAACCCCTGCTGGATTAGCTCTCTACAAGAAGGGAACGGACCATGGTGGTGGGGTGGATCAGGAACTGGGCAGCGCGTTGTGCAGTGGTCTCGGATAGCTGAATCTGCTCAAGACGGATTAACCGTTCTTCTACAAAGGCATCACGGACAGGGATGCTATCCCCAGCATTGAAGGGTGTTTCGTAGTAGACCTGGCGGATCCCGGCTGAGATCAACAGTTTGAGACAGGAAAGACAGGGCTCAAGGGTGATATAAATACTGCCGCCCTCCGTGGCAATGCCGTGCTTGGCCGCCTGGGCCACCGCATTGGCTTCGGCATGGATTGCTCGAGAAGGCAGGGTTTTGCTGGCATCACAGCTGCTTAAGCCTGGGTAGCAGTACCCCTGATGGATGCAATGGGGAGACCCTGAAGGCGGCCCATTATAGCCCGTGGCCAGCACTTGCCGATCTTTGACAATCACAGCCCCCACTGGAAAGGCCAAACAGGTGGAGCGGGTAGCCGCCAGTTTTGCCATCATCAAAAAATACTCATTCCAGGTGGGCCGCTGGATCTGCATCACGCTTCTCTCAAAAACTGGGGACCTGCGTCAGGGGAGCTGTATATCGGGATCCAGGCGGACCATCGGTCCCAATCCTAACTTCCCAGGGCTGAGGGACTGCAGAATGTAGAGTCCCATCATGTGCTTGAGCTGCAGATCCTCCCGCCGAGCAGTGGTGATCCCCATCGCCACCACCAGGCCACAATACCCGCCCGTGGCTTTGCAGCGCCGATCCCATTTCTGGCGGGCCGCCGAATGGGTGGGATCATCTTCCGGAAATTCCGCCAGTAAATGCAGATCACCGTTTCCCATTTGCATGATCTCCAGGTCATAGCGCACACCATTGAGGGGATCCACACCGGTGTTGAAACAAATGCCCATGGGTCCACCCCCTGCTGCAGCTGCTGCATCAGAACCTTGGCCTTAGGACGGGAAGTTTGCACGATGACCACAGGTAACCCATCCCCCTCGGAGGGAATGCCTTTTTCGGAAGGAGTGAACAGCTGACCTCCCTGCCGTAAAAATTCCACCAGCTGCCAGGGGATCATACCCAGTCCCAGGTGAGACTTGGCCGGGATCAGATCCTCATGCAGGACAACCGCCTGATTCTCTGAGGTTGTAGGTAGGGAAGCAGACTCTTCCACCAGGCTTTCCGCCAGCTCCGGTAGGGTTTGCACCTGCACGTTCAGGATCTTGCCTTCGCTTTGGGAAATACGATAGCGGCCCTTACGGACTGTGTAGGCGGTCTGCAAGCGACGTTTGTACTGGCGCAGAAAGCGGTGCAGGGCCTCCAAGGCCAGCGTCAGCGTCAGGGCTTCTTCCTCGTAAAGGAAAGGGCGCAATCCCTCGAGGGGGTGAATGGTGCCGAAGGTGGCCTCCAGATCTTCGGGTGGGAGCGTGCCCAGATCCACCTCTTCCTCCTCCCAGCGAGGATCGTGGGCGGCAAAGGTTAGAAAAAAGCAATCTTGATGCAGAAAGGCCTCTTCGTGATCGCTTTCCCCCCCTTGAATCACCTGGGCACGGAAGCGTTGGAGTGACTCCAGTGAGCGATAAAAAATAATCCCGTACTCCATCCCCAACATCCCCATGACCGAAGCATAGAGGGTGTCAACTTCCTGGTGCTTGATCTCAATGGCTAGCACTTGATGATCGGCGAGATAATCCCACGGGGCGTCTTCCCAAAGGGCAAAGGCTTTGGACTGCAATTCCACCTGAAAGGGTTCTTCTTCGGAAGGGCGGTGATGGAGGGTGGCATCTTGAAAACTTTGATAGATCTCATCGATCAGGGGCAGTTCCGGTTGAAATTCCACCTTGATCCCCAGTTCCTGCAACACTCCCCGCAGATAGAACTGGACTTCTCGATCGCGGACGACGATCTTGCTGGGTCGGGCTGGCAAAGCTCCGTGGGGAGATTCCATGGCCTGCAAGAGTGTGCGGACCATGCCCTCCAGTCCCACTTGGCTGGAGATGATGTCCATTAATCTCACCACCCCTTCTGAGCCATCTACCCAGAGGATGCAGGTGCCATCGCGGGGATGAATCTGTCCTGGGGGGAATCCGGGTTGCAGAGGGCGCCGATCTCCTTCCCAGACGGTAGATGACTGGGGGCAGCTGCTGAAGTCTACGCAAAGTGGAA
>JAAUUJ010000258.1 GCA_012030715.1 Synechococcaceae cyanobacterium SM2_3_1
GGCTTCTTGGCGTCATGCAGGGCGTATTCGACGATGGTACGGCTCTTTTCCTTACACAGGATGATGCCGATGGAGGGGTTCTCATCGTCTTGCCGGACCTGGCGATCCAGGGTGGTGAGGTAGAACTGCATCTTGCCGACATACTCTGGCTGGAACTCGCCTACTTTCAATTCGATGGCCACCAGGCACCGCAGGCGGCGGTGAAACAGTAGTAGATCAATGAAGAATTCTTTGTTGTCCACCTCCAGCCGGTATTGACTACCCATGAAGGCGAACATGCCCCCCATGGCTCTGAGGAATTGCTCGATCTTCGAGATCAGGGCTCGCTCTAGTTCTCTCTCGTTGTGCTCCTCACCCAGCTCCAGGAAGTCAAAAGTGTATTCGTCCTTGACGGCTAACTTGGCCTGGGCACGCAGTTCTGGGGTCAGTTCCTGGTCGAAGTTGGTCTGGCCCAGCAGGGATTTCTCATAGCTCTGGTTTGCGATCTGGTGGATGAGCACATTCTTCGACCAGCCGAACTTGCGGGTCATGCGCAGGTAGAATTCCCGTTCTAGGGGATCTTTGCATTTGCTCATGATGGCCAGGTTGTGTGCCCAACCAATTTCTCCAACCAGTGGTTGGAGTCTTTCATTACCGTGGTACTCCGAGTAGAACTGCCGCATGTACCAGAGGTTCTGTACGGAAAACCCGCTGACACCAGGAAACTCCTGCCGCAGGTCGGTGGAGAGTCGCTCGACAACGGATTTTCCCCAACCCTCGTCATCTTGCCGCTCCAAGATCATGCGCCCGATGTCCCAATAGAGACTCACCAGCTCAGTATTCACTGCTTTGAGGGCTGCGTACTGAGCGGATCGAACCCGATCTTTGACTGAGGCTAGCAGGGTGGCGTATTCAGCGGGAAGGTTTGTCGATTCCTTTGCTGTTTGGTGGTTCATTGATCCTTCTCCTCGAGCCTAGCCGATATGACCGTTCATACAGTGTCTCATCGAATAAAATGCTATTAACTATTGAAATCAATACGCCATATACCCGCAGCAATGTGAGCTAATTGTTTTTGCCGAGCTCAATTTTCTGCTCGTTCCAGCTTTCGTAGTGTTCAGGAATCGCCCTAGTGATCTGGAAGGCGCTTTGAGCATACACTGATTTTTCGTGTCGTAATCCTGGTTTCCAAGCGCTCTATTCTTAGAGGACTCTAAAGGAGTCATGTTTCCCAAGCGGTAGATCAGTCTATCCTGCTTAGTCTCCTCGATATATGACCATGCCTCAGATGGCTTCTCGGGCAAGACATGCTCCAAGCTGTAGGTAGCACTCTCAAAGTCAAATGATTGATTTGAACGTTGCTTCTCAATCTCAAACAGGAGATACCGTACAATCTTTTTGTTTCGACTACTGGTAGTTCGCAGTTCTTTCTCGGTAAAAGCTCCCTTAAACTGCGCGTCATCAGGATAAACCTCATGGAGTGCAGTCAACACCTGCGTGTAACTAGAATATTCCTTATTCGAAACCTTCCACGAAATATCATTATACAGTCTCTCTTGCTCATAAGTTTGGAGATTACATATGACATTGTATCGAAAAGAGATGATAGAAATCGCCCTTAGTATCCTATCAAAGGCTTCTCGATCTGACTCAAAGAATGCATCATAGCAGGCTAACAACATTGACAGAGGCTGACGCACTCCAAACATGAGCAACTGCTGCAAAGCCTTTTTCTCCTCTTGCTGCCAGATATTATCCTGTGGATCGCGAAGTGCTGCATATGTGGATGAGAAGTAAGTCAGATCTCTAACCAAGGTAAAGGCTGTTTCTCGGCTGGCTACTTGACGGCGGATAGTCTTGAACAAGTCAGATTTACGTACTAACTTATGGCGACTATTCCAGAATACTCGTAGGAATTCGGGGAAGCTCTCACTTCCCAACAAACCAACAATTTGCTCCCATTGATCCTCAAGTGCTCTCACCTCGGTCTCATGGGGATCTGTACTACCAATCAGGGAGAATAAATAGTTTTTTAGCAGATCGGTGGAAGAGAGGCGAACCCCCCTGGCATTAAGAGTCTCGAAGACTTTAAAAGCGTTGAGTTCATCAGTGACGGTGATAACAGTAAAGATCAGTTTATCAACCAGGGAATCAATAAATGCAGCAAATTTCTCCCCGCTGTCTGACTGCATTCCCACTCTAGCTTTAATCCGATCTCTAAACCAGACAAAAGCTTTTCTCAGCAGATGTTCTGATGCATTAAGACCTCGTTGAGGAATCCGCTCAAGAGGTACAAGATAAGTCTGGTAGAAACGATTATTATGTCGGTTGAGTTCCAGCTTGGATCGAGGCACAAGGCTTACAGGATCAACATAGCCAATGTAGCTATTCTGGAGTTGCTCCTTACGACGAGTGTTCTTGTCTGCATCCAGATCAGCGGCGATCAAGTCTTTCATATGTGCTAGACCACCCAGGATCATGATGCTAATAGTAGTCATCCGTTGTTGTCCGTCTATGAGGTCAAAGCGTTTGTTATCTGAGGATTGCAACACTAAATAACCCATGTAGTGAGCAGGTTCCCCATCTGACTCAAAGAGGCCAATGATGTCTTGCCACAGATCGTCCCATTCATCCTCGCTCCAGGAGTAATCTCGCTGAAAAGGAGGGACACGGTACGTGAGGCCATTTCCCAGTAGTTGCCGGAAGGTGGAGTTGGTGGTGTTAAAGTTGGTGGTTGCCATGATTAGTTGTCCTTCACCTCCAGGCCAGGGATCTGCTTGAGGGCAGCACCGAACTTGTTGTAGTTGACCTTTACGCCGTCATCAAGGTCGATCTCCACTTGCTCGGTGGCCAGGGGGTAGAGGATGTCGCGCTCGTAGTCCTCCAGCTCCTGGATCATCTTCTTGAGAGACTCGATCTCTGATTAACTGCCTTGAGGGCTGCGTACTGAGCGGTTCGCGCCTTCGCTTGCGTGCCCGCAGGGCGTAGCGGCCCCTTGGGGCATAGCATCCCTCCTAAACTAGATTCAGTGACCAGCCGAGTTATGACACCCTTGAAGGATCACATGCCCATCCATGCAGAAGTATCTAATCCACTATTGATTGGGGAACACAGCCAGTGGCAGCCAGGGATCTCTTCCACAACGCCGTCAAAGCCGCCCTGACCAAAGATGGGTGGCAGATCACCGATGACCCGCTAGTCCTGAAAGTCGGTGGAGTCGATCTACTAATCGATCTAGGTGCAGAGAAACTCCTGGCAGCAGAACGAGACGGGCAACAGATCGCCGTTGAGATTAAAAGCTTCGTGGGTACCTCTGCGATCACAGACTTCCATCTTGCCGTTGGTCAGTTTATTAACTATCGCACAGCTCTAAAGATGAAAGATCCTGATCGAAAACTCTATCTTGCTATTCCTGAGATTGCCTATGAAACATTCTTCCAGAAAGACTTCCCTCGCCTTGTGATCCAAGAATACAAACTTGACCTGATTATTTATGACGTTGCAAACGAGGAGATCATCCAATGGCTGCCCTAGAATCAAAAACTGACCGCTACCGCTCTTGTATCAAGCAACTGCTGACCCAGTATGCCGCCTACAAACCTTCCTATGGAGATATTGAGGTCCAAACGATCTTCGACACCGAGCATGATCATTATCAGATTGTTTCTGTTGGCTGGGATGGGAAACATCGGGTCTATGGCTGCTCCATCCATCTTGATTTGAAAGCAGAGAGGATCTGGATCCAGCTCAACACCACGAAATGGATATACGGGCAGA
>JAAUUJ010000071.1 GCA_012030715.1 Synechococcaceae cyanobacterium SM2_3_1
AACGCGAATCATCGAGAGTTCTGGCTTCGAGATCCTGATGGTTACGTTGTTGTTATTGCTGGACACTACGGCGATCTCGGCGTACTTCAGTCAAAGTGATACCTGCTTCTTGTTTTTTAGCTGGAGGGTAGAAGAAAGCGATCGGTGCTGACGCTGTATAACAACCTGACTGGAGCGGACTGACAAAGCTGGTCGGTGCTGGCAAAGGTTACTCACAGCCGCTCAGTTGGAACGTTAGATGTCGTAGCCCACTATTTGGGAGCATCTTGCGAGAAAGATCTGTGGCTAAATGTTTTGAGGAAGCGAAGCAATGCCATACTCGAAAAATGTCTAAAAGAATAATGTGGCATGGTATCGGTTCCCTCCAGTCCCAAGATTTATCACATTACCCATATCGACAATCTGCCGAATATTGCAGCAAGTATGGGGCTAGTTTCGGACGCAAACCGCATTGCAAGTGGACTGTCCTGCTCGTTGGTGGGGATGTCTACCATTAAGCAGCGCCGACTCAACGAGATAGAGGTTTCATGCCATGCAGGAACAACGGTTGGGCAGTATGTGCCTTTCTATTTCTGCCCACGTTCCATCATGCTCTATATTCTGCACATGGGAAATCATCCAGATGTAAGCTATAAGGGTGGTCAGCAACCTATTGTCCACCTCCAAGCCGACTTCAATACAGTAATCAACTGGGCAAATTCAAATACAGTGCGTTGGGCTTTCAGTAATGGTAATGCAGGTGCTCGCTTAACTGCCTTTTATAACCATCCTTCCAAACTCAGCGAGATTGATTGGGCTGCTGTTGCGTCTACAGATTTTCGTGATGCCAAGGTCAAGGAAGGTAAACAAGCGGAGTTTTTGATGTTTGATGTCTTTCCGTGGACACTGATCGAGAAAATTGGGACAATTAATAGTACTATGGCAGCAAAAGGTCAGACGGCTTTGGCAAACGTCGGGCATCAACCCGTTGTAGCCGTAGAGCCAAGCTGGTATTTTTGAGCGGAGACACTGAACCTATGATTGAGCTAACTCAAGGTGACATTCTCAAAGCCGATGCTGAAGCATTGGTTAACACCGTGAATTGTGTTGGCATCATGGGTCGCGGTATCGCACTGCAATTTCAGAAAGCCTTTCCAGAAAACTTCAAAGCTTATGAAGCTGCTTGCAAGGCTCATCAGGTGCAACCTGGCAAGATGTTTATTTATGGCCTCAATCGCTTATATAACCCCCGCTTCATCATCAACTTTCCCACTAAGCGTCATTGGAAAGGCAAAAGCCGTATCGAAGACATTAAATCGGGGCTTGTAGCCTTGATAAGCGTCATACAGCAGCAGCAGATTCGTTCGGTTGCAATTCCTCCGTTAGGTTGTGGATTGGGTGGTTTGAACTGGGAAGAAGTGCGACCATTAATTATCGAAGCTTTCCAGTCCGCACCAGAGGTAACCGTCCTTTTGTTTGAGCCTACCGGAGCGTCCCAAGCTGCTGCGATGGTCAAAGAGAACAAAGTGCCAAACATGACTGTTGGACGAGCAGCGTTGCTAGGACTAATGCGCCGCTACTTAGCAGCCGTTATGGATCCTACTGTGACCCTTCTGGAAGTGCATAAACTAATGTACTTTATGCAAGAAGCTGGTGAACCTCTGCGTCTGAATTATCAAAAGGCTCTCTATGGACCTTACGCTGAAAATCTACGTCATGTCCTCAGTCATATTGAAGGACATTTTATCAGTGGCTATGGCGATGCTGAAGATCGACCAGATAAACCGTTAGAGTTGAAGCCCTACGCCTCTGAGCAAGCCGAAACATTTCTAACGGAGCATGAAGCAACTCAGCAAAGGTTTGCCCGTGTTGCGGATCTTATCAAAGGATTTGAGACGACTTTTGGCATGGAGTTGCTATCTACTGTGCATTGGGTTGCTACTCGCGAAGAAGCTACAACACCAGAAGAAGCTGTCACTAAGATCCATAATTGGAATACACGCAAACGCATGTTTGAACCTCGTCATATCCACTTAGCATGGACACAACTACGTGAGACAGGATGGTTGGCATAAGCTTAGATGTTCTGGTTGTAACCGACATCTAACAACCGTGTTGCAGCGGACTGTATTCAGATCCCATTGATGATGCAAAAATTCCTTGCAGCCGCTGAACACGAACGTTATGCACTCCTTCGCTTAAGCTATCAGGAGGGAAGACATAAAACATACCTAAAACATGTCTATGAATACCAACCCATCTCTTGCCCGGCTTGGATCTATTGCTGCTGTCGCTGGCGCAGTCCTACTATTCATGTCCACACTGCTACATCCACTCGACTGTGATCCGAACGATTCCCCCGCTGCTTTCGTTGAATATGCTGCAGATTCTCTCTGGGTATGGAGTCATCTTGGTCAGTTCTTGGGGATCGCCTTGCTTGGGATGGCGCTAGTGGCACTAGCGACTACCTTTGAACCCGGTCGAGCAGCGGCCTGGGGTCTTGTTGGCCAAGCCGGAGCGGTGGCCATAATAGCAGTGGGTGCCGCATTGCAGGCAGTGGACGGCGTAGCTTTTAAAGTGATGGTGGATCGCTGGGCGGCGGCTACTGGGGAAGCCCGCATGTTCTCCTTCGAGGCAACGTTTGCGGTGCGTCAGATTGAGATTGGGTTCGCAAGTCTCCTCAGTCTCCTGTCCGGCTTTACATTGATTGTCTTCGGTGTCTCAATTGTTCTTAGCTCTCATTATCCTCTTTGGATGGGATGGCTTGGTCTTCTGAGCGGTCTGGGATTGGTAGTAACTGGGGCAGTGCAGGCATCTACAGGCTTTTCGGCTTTGGCGATGACGATCAGTATGCTGGCGAGTTCCGTATTTCTAATTTGGGCTATCCTCGTTGGCATTCTTATGTGGCGATTGGCCCCTCGGCTGGTAGTCAATAACGATGCTGCATAACAACCCTGGTGCAGCGGATTGACCCAAGCCTATTGTGGCGCTGCAAAAATCTCAGCAACTGCTGACCAGGAACGTTAGACCGAAAACAACTGCTTGGAATTTTAATCGTAAGAATTCCTCATAAATTCCTCACTTTTTAGTTTTACTCTTATAGATGGAGGACATTTCGGTTGTAAGGATGTCGCATATGACCATAATCATCCTGAAAAGTATTGTGATTTGGTTCGCATTTATTTTTGTGGAGAGCTTAAATGGCACTGCTCGGATTTTATGGCTAGTGCCATTGCTGGGTGATCCTCTGGCGCATCAAGTTTCATTTGCGATTGGATCAGTATTGGTGCTGACGATCGCCACATTATTTATCCAATGGGTTCATGCATCGCACGTTTCTCAATTGTTTGGCATTGGTATACTGTGGTTGGTGCTAACCGTCCTGTTTGAGATTATCTTGGGTCGTCTTGTCTTAGGCTATTCGTGGCAGCAAATCGCTGCTGACTATAATTTGCTGGAAAGTGGCTTAATGCCGATTGGCTTAGTCTGGTTAATGCTATCCCCATTCATTGCCGCAAAAATTCGTAGGGTGTCGCTCCAAGTTTCACAATGAAGGCTTGGTAATGTTGAGTCGAAGACAAATTATTTTAGGTTTTACTGCACTGACGGGAGGAGCCATGGCATATGCAACAGGATCTGCTCATCAGTCTAAGGGTCGATACAACGATGCCGTCCGTGATACTTGGCGACATACGCCAAATAACTCAATAATTGACCTTGATACAGTTAATCGTGAACTGGTACGCTATGCTACCTTAGCCGCATCGAGTCATAATACTCAATGCTGGAAATTCGCGATTGCGGAGCATACAATTTCAATTTTGCCAGATTGGACGCGGAGATGCCCTGCTGTTGATCCTGATGACCATCATCTGTTTGTGAGTTTAGGCTGTGCTGCCGAAAATCTAATTCATGCGGCACAGGCATTTGGCAAACACGGATTTGCACATTTTGATACTATTGATGATAGGGTGAAAATCACCTTAGAACCTTCAAAAATAATATCTTCTGACCTTTTTAATGCGATTCCTCAACGTCAATGCAGTCGAGTTGAGTATGACGGTAGAAAATTAAGCACCGCTGATTTAGGCTCCCTTGAAGTGGCAGGGCAGGGGAATGGGGTTAGGATACTACTGATCACAGAAAAAGCCCAAATTGAGAACATCCTGGAGTATGTTGTTCAGGGTAATACAGCGCAGATCAATGATCGAGCCTTTGTTAAGGAACTGAAATCTTGGATTAGATTCAGCCATGACGAAGTTTTGAGAAAAAGGGATGGGCTATTTGCTGGTTCGTCAGGAAATCCTATTGTTCCTCGCTGGCTGGGGATGAGATTATTGAATTTGTTTTTTACAACCAAGAGTGAAAACGCTAAATATGCTAAACATATTCGTAGCTCTGCGGGCATTGCGGTATTTGTGTCTGAGCGTAACGATAAGGAACATTGGGTTGAAACAGGGCGATGTTACGAGCGTTTCGCCTTGCAAGCAACTGCACTAGGCATCAAAAATGCATTTTTGAACCAGCCAGTTGAGGTTTTATCATTGCGTCAACAATTCGCTACTTATCTTAACATTGGTGATCTCAGTCCAGATCTAGTTGTCCGTTTTGGATATGGCACTGAAACTTCGCGATCGCTGCGGCGACCAGTTGAATCAGTAGTACTATGAATGATGTTTTTACACAAAATCTAACAATCCCGTTGCACACCGACCGGATCAAGTTGGCTGGTGAATCCGAAAGGTTACTAGCGGCGGGTGAACAGGGGCGGCTGGTTGGATGCCGCGTCGTTCCTCAACTTCCCCGTCCGCTTCAATGCCCTTGAACATCGGCTGTTTTTTCCGGCTGATCTTTTGCACCAGCCACTGCCCGGTGCGGATCCGATCAATCACAAATGGCTTGTCGGACTTTGCGAGCAATTTGCCGCTGAAGCATCGTTCGAAACGACGGTAGACATTCAGGTCATCACTCTTTTGAAGGCACGGCACCATCTTGGCGTCTCTATGTCGGAGGTGGCCGAAGCCCTTGGGTACTCAGAACGTGCGCTGCTCTTCTTTGTTCTCATGCTGGTGGCAGAAGCGCTGGTGCTGCTCTATATCGGCATTGCCCAAGATAACAGAAAACGTACAGCCTGGTTCACTCTGGCCTGGATCAGCTTGTATGGCATTGCGCTAGGAACAGTTCTGGGAACCCTGGTCTGGGTCGATTTTGTGGTGTATCGGCAGAGGTTTGTAGCTCAACTGACCGTTCCCGATTTCACGGGTCTCTACTACAATAGCCTGGAGCTAGGGATGATATATGCGGCGACGGAATTTCTGGATGGCAGGAGCAGCTGTGCTGGGCGGTGGAGTGGCAGGAGCAGCTCTGGCCTGGTACTATCGGCCTCAACCGGAGACTATCGCCAACAGTTCCCCCTCAGGATCTTCACCTGAAGCTCCGTCGGCAACCCCACAACCCGCCAGTACACCCACAACCCGCTCAGTACTAGGGCTGCCCAGGGATCTCTACATACCTCCCCGCCGTGATGTTCGACTCATGGTCACCAGTGATCTGAATGCTTCTTATGGATCCGTGGACTATGATCTGGAGGTGGATCGGGCAATTCAACTCATCCCCTACTGGCAACCAGATATCGTGATCGGGGCTGGGGATATGGTCGCCGGACAGGACCCGCGTTTGAGTGTAGAACGACTCAAGGCCATGTGGGTAGCCTTTGATGAGCACTTTGGTTCACCGTTGCGAGAAGCAGGTTTACCCTATGGGTTTACGGTGGGCAACCATGATGCTTCCAGCTACCGATCCGTGAAAGGAACCTTCCTTTTTCAGAAAGAACGAGATGAAACGGCCAATTACTGGAATGATCCTGCCCATGATCCCGGACTGCAATTTATTGATAAAGCAGGGTTTCCTTTCTACTACACGTTTGAGCATGCGGGAATTTTCTTCTTAGTGTGGGATGCCTCTTCCAACTGGATCCCGCCCGAGCAAATGGCCTGGGCAGAAGCCAGTCTAAGCAGTGCGAAAGCGCAGTCAGCTCCCTTGAGGATCGTGATCGGTCACCTGCCCCTTTATGGGGTGGCTACAGGCCGGAATGAATTGGGGGAGATACTGGACAATGCTGAAGAGAAGCGAGCCCTTTTAGAGCGTTACCGCGTACACACCTATATTAGCGGCCACCACCATGCCTACTATCCCGCCCATAAGGGCCAACTGCAGTTGCTCCACTGTGGCATTTTAGGGAGTGGCCCCCGGCCCCTGATCAACACCCCTCTAGTCCCCCGTAAAACCCTGACCCTAGTGGATGTGGATTTTCATGAGGTGAATACCTTCTACACCACCTACAATATGCAGACGATGGAACTGATCGATCAGGGGGAACTCCCGCGGTTTCTGACGGGTGCCAATGGAGTGGTGATTCGACGGGATGTGGAATGGCAGGATCTTTCTCCTGAAGAACTGGCCACCTGCCGCAGTCAGATTGGGGATCTCTGCAGAGCGTGATCAGGCTACCTGTCGGCGCATATAGCGAAAGGCCACATCGGTGCCTCCACCCATTCCATGGGCAATCTGAATATTCAACTGCGCCATCGGTTCCAGATAACGGGCATGTTTCAACGTTAGGAAAAAATTTGCTTCCGGTTCTTATTGCCCTTGTGCGTTGGTCGGACGATCACCTGAAGGAGATTGAAGCCTATCAGCAACAGTTGGATCAGGAACGAGATCCGAACTAGATCAGGGGCTATTGCTTTGCAAGCTTTTGTATTGATGATGTTGGTCAATGATTGATTTATTTCATCCGATCAATTGCAACATAAAGAGAAATCCCTCAGATTCAATGTCTGGTCCGGGCTACGACTGCTGAAAACTAATCAGGGCAAAGACTGGATCACTTGATCCAATTGATATTTTTCTATATGTAGCATAGAGGATATTCAAGTCAAAGAGTTGAATTAGAATGGAGGAGCAACCTTTGCAAAACTAATCTTTCCATGAGTTGATTCAATGACGGAACTGCTCACCAATCCCTTCTATGAAACCGCTTTTGTCTTGCTGATCTCTGCCATCGTTGGGGGCATTGGCCTGCAGTTGCGACAGCCGTTGATTGTAGCCTTCATTGCCGTAGGCATTCTGGTTGGGCCTTCAGTCCTGGGCTGGGTGGTCCCCAGTGCAGAAATGGAATTACTTGCAGAGCTCGTATTGCCTTGCTGCTGTTTGTGGTGGGACTAAAACTTGACTTGCACTTAATTCAAAGTATGGGTCCAGTAGCATTAGCAACAGGTTTGGGGCAGGTTGCTTTCACATCAATTGTCGGTTTTGTAATTTCTCTGTCACTGGGATTGACTCCCCTCACCGCACTGTATATTGCCGTTGCCCTGACTTTTTCTAGCACGATCATTGTTGTCAAGCTCCTCTCAGATAAACGAGAGATTGACTCTCTGCATGGTCGAATTGCTCTCGGCTTTTTGATCGTGCAAGACCTGATCGTGGTCCTGGTTATGATTGGGCTGTCGGCTCTGGGAGACAAAGCAGATCTATCACCAGGAACAACCCTGCTGCAATTGGTGCTTAAGGGGGGGGGTGGTGCTTTCAGGAGTCGGGGGCATGATGGTATTTGTGCTACCGAAATTGCTTAATAATCTAGCGAAATCCCAAGAATTGCTGCTGATCTTTGCCATCGCCTGGGCCGTGGCACTCTCGGCTCTATGTGAGCTCTTAGGGTTCAGCAGTGAAGTTGGGGCATTTCTGGCAGGCATCTCCCTGGCTTCAACCCGCTATCGGGATGCAATCGGATCACGGCTAGTTAGTATTCGAGACTTTCTGCTGTTGTTCTTTTTTGTCGATCTGGGTGCTCATCTTGACCTGCATCTGCTGGGGGCACAAATTATTCCTGCCCTGGTCCTGTCACTGTTCGTGCTGATGGGCAACCCGATGATTGTCATGGCGATCATGGGATATATGGGCTATCGCAAGCGCACCAGTTTATTGTCTGGGCTGACTGTGGCCCAAATTAGCGAGTTTTCCCTGATCCTGGCAGCTTTGGGACTCAGTCTGGGTCATATCAATGAAGAAACGGTGGGTCTGATCACGCTGGTGGGTTTAATTACCATCGGCGTATCAACATATATGATCCTTTATTCCCACTTACTCTATGAACGGTTATCCCCCCTTCTCAGTATCTTTGAACGCCGCATTCCCCATCGAGAAGAAGCAGGCGATACTGTTTTTTCAGCAACAGGAGCCGATGTGATTGTCTATGGCCTGGGTCGGTACGGTGGCTGGTTGGTTAATCGCTTAAGCAGCAAAGGGCTTGTGGTTCATGGTGTAGACTTTGACCCAGAAAACGTGCGGCGGTGGCGTCGTCAAGGGTTCTCAGTTCACTATGGTGACGCGGAAGATCCGGATTACCCCAGCCATCTCCCTCTCAGTACAGTGAAGTGGGTAGTCAGCAGTATTCCAGGCATTGAAGTTAACCTAACACTCTTACATGCACTCAAACATTATGGCTATGAAGGTAAGCTAGCTGTCACTATTCATCAAGATCACGAAGGTGAAACCCTACAATCCGCCAAGGTTGATTTGATCCTGCGCCCTTTTGTCGATGCAGCAGAACAAGCCGCTGAGGAAATATCAAAGGATCTAGAATAAGAGTAGGGTCAGTTAGAAGTGAACCCTATCCCCAATGTCAGTCGCTTTCCTGAGATCTGGGAAGCTTACCAAGACTTTGCCGCCAGATGGGTTAATCAATCCCGCTTTGAGATGGCAAAACCGATCCAACACTTGCAGGAAGCCTCTAGTTCACAATTATTTCACATCTGCAACATACCTTAACTATAGAGACGTAGCTCGGAGGAATCATGAATACGAATACGCCTTCTCCGGTAGAAACAAAGACTGTCCCTGAAGATACCTTTGCCGCAGAAGAATACAAAAGAACCCCAACGGATTTGTCTGGGGCTGGACTCCTCAGATGAACGCTGGAATGGTCGTCTGGCCATGCTGGGCTTTATTATCAGTATCATTGCGGAACTGATCGTGGGTCATAGCGTTTTGGGTAACATTCTTTACTGAGCTTTCTGAATGGATCTCTAGATCTGCTTTTTTCCTGGTCATCCCATCAATTTTAGGGCAGCACCTATTCTCTGGTGTCGCTTTTCTCTGTGCGGGTCAGTAAATTATAACTTCCTGACTAGAAAGTCAAAAAAGGACCCTTTTTGCAAAGGATCCAAGAACTATGTGAGAAAAATCAGGAACTACTCCAGGCAGAACCTAGTAGTTGCGAGAAAAGTTATTCCGGCCCCGATTGTTGCCGAAGTTATTGGTGCGATTCTCCCGAGGTCTGGCTTTGTTGACCTTCAGATCGCGACCCATCCACTCCGCACCATCGAGAGCTTCAATGGCACTATCCTCTTCCGCATCAGAACTCATTTCGACAAAACCAAAGCCACGCTTCCGGCCTGTTTCCCGATCACTGGGAAGCTGCACCCGTTTTACAGTGCCGTACTCAGAAAACACAGAGGTCAGATCTTCCTCTGTCGCAGTGTAAGCAAGATTACCAACAAAGATGGACATGTTTATCTCCAAAACCAAAACGAAGTAGAGAACAAGATCTCGGAGAGTAACCTGTCAGTACAGAACGACGAACGCCCGTGAATACCTGAAACAAATGTTGCTACCGTCACTGGATCTCAATTTTCATATTCTACCACTCCCATTTGGAGTTGTGGTGATTTTCTTGGAGAAGTGAGGCGAAACCTTATAAATCTGTTATAGTGGGGGCTCCCCATAGGGTGCATCTCGGTCTGCACGGAACTTTTTCCAGGTGGGGTCCGCTAGATCACTTTCTGCCTCGACTGATACTAACTCCAGGATCACACTTCTTGGGCTTGGGGAGGTGGGTTCACGGAGTTAAATTACCATGTCATTTACCCAGCTTGGCCTTGGGGCTAGTCTGCAACGCGCTGTTGCGGAGCAAGGTTACACGTCCCCGACCCCCGTTCAAGAAAAAGCTATTCCTGTGATCCTCTCGGGTGAGGATGTTCTGGTGAGTGCCCAAACAGGAACTGGAAAAACAGCAGGATTTACCCTACCTCTGCTACATCAGCTCAGTGCTGAGCCCCGTCCACGCCCAGCCTCGATCCGCGCCCTAATCCTGGTACCCACGCGAGAACTGGCGTTACAGGTAGAGCAAAGTGTTGTTCGCTATAGCCAGTACTTGCCCCTGAAATCCTCCGTAATCTTTGGGGGAGTTAGCATGGCTGCTCAGGTTGATAAGCTGCGCAGGGGTGTCGATATCGTTGTGGCAACACCCGGACGCCTTCTCGATCACATTTATCAGCAAACCATTCATCTGAATAAGGTGCAGATACTGGTTCTGGATGAGGCGGATCGGATGCTGGATATGGGATTTCTGCAGGATATGCGCAAAATTCTGGCCCAGCTGCCTTCGGAACGGCAAAGTTTGATGTTCTCTGCAACCTTTTCGGAACCGATCCGCAAACTGGCCGGAGAATTTTTGCAGACTCCCCAGGAGATCCAGATATCTCAACCCAGTTCGATTGCCGAATCGATCAGTCAACAGGTGCTCTGGGTAGATCAGAAGCGTAAGCGCGAGATGCTCTCTCATATGATCGGGATGCAGAACTGGAGGCAGGTTCTGGTCTTTACCCGTACCAAACATGGGGCCAATCGACTGGCGGAGCAACTCCAGAAAGATGGGTTGAACTCAACTGCGATCCATGGCAACAAATCTCAGGCGGCGCGGACGCGAGCTTTGAATCAGTTTAAAGAGGGAAAAGTGCGGGTTCTGGTGGCAACCGATGTGGCTGCTCGGGGTCTGGATATCTCAAAGCTTTTCTATGTGGTGAATTATGATCTGCCACAGGTGCCAGAAGACTATGTGCACCGGATCGGTCGAACCGGGCGGGCTGGCATGGAGGGGCAGGCGGTTTCCCTGGTAGCTCCCGAAGAAAAAGGGTTGCTCTACAGTATCGAGCGCTTTATCAAATGCAAAATTCCCCAGCAGATCCTGGCGGGATACGAACCCGAGGTGTCAGAAAAACCTCAACCCCGATCCTTCCCTCATAAGGGATCTCAGATCCATGCTCAGGATGGCCCCCGGAAAAACAGTCGAACCCGCCGCCGCAATTCCTCAAGACAGGCCGCTTTCCAGAAATAAACTCGAGATCCGGCTTGGGATGGGCGATCATTTCAAGCAGGATCACTGCGGATGTATCCCTAGTCACATGCCGATCTTTGCCCTAGAAAATCGGTAATGATTCTAAACCTGAACTTCGATGAGGGGTAACAGTGGCTATTCTGAAGGCAGTTTGAGTTGACTTCAGAAGACACCTGGATGACCGCAGCAATCGTTTAGGGTGGTAGGGCATGGATTTGTTTAGCGGCGTCATGTACGCCATCCGTCTGGGGCAGCTGAACAGTTTCTCTCAAGAACGGGGGTGGGAGTTCTATCACATCCTGCGAGATTACTCACTGGAACAGCGTTATCCCCACTTTTCCTGTCTGCGACGGGGTAAGGATCGGTTTGCTTATAACATCATGTCCGGTCAGTATGAAGGCTATGCCTTGACAGCCTTTGACTACCACTACCATATAGAGTCTCGACGCAAGCGTCCCCGACACTCCACTCAGCCTGGGTTCTCAGTTGATCTGGGCCATGGTTTCCGCTTTTCGGTTGCAGATCCACCCGAGGTAAAGCACTATGAATTCTCAAGCGTAATTCTGGAAACAGATCTACCGCTGCGCTCCTTATCGATCCGTCCTTCCAATGCGTTTATGCGGGGCGTGAGTGATTTTATTGGCACTTCAGGCGTCCAGTTTGAACTGACGGAGTTTAACGATCAGTTTCATGTGGATGCCCCTGAAACAAGCTGGGCTTTTGATGTGCTGCCCCAAAAAACTCTGGAGTTTCTGCTTTGCTGTCCACGGTTTTCACTACAGATGGAAGATGGTCTGATTATTGTCTATCGAGATAATCTTTTCTCGCCTGAGGAATTCATCTCGGCCCTGGATCTGATGGTGGGAATGTTGCAACGGTTGCCGGATTACTTACTACGAGAATTACAGGAGCAGTAGGGATGGGTGCAATTCTTGTTTTGGCCATGATTGCCATCGGTGTCGCCGCGACATGGGTGGTCGGACTTTACAACGGTCTGAGGAAAACGGTGAATAGCTGCAGTGAATCCTGGGCTGATCTTCAGACTGAGCTCAAGCGGCGCTACGATCTGATCCCCCGTCTGGTGGAAATTGTGAAAGGTTATGCAGGGTATGAGCAGGGGATTCTGGATCGCGTTCTCCAGGCTCGAGAACTGGCCCAAAACAACACGGGATCACCTACAGAGCAATCGATTGACGAAAATCTGCTTTCCCGGAGTCTAGGACAGCTGCTGGTCCTGGTTCAGAAGTTCCCGGATCTCAAGGCCAACCGCAATTTCTCTCAGCTGCAGTCTGAGCTGGTGAATACTGAAGATCGGATCCAGAGGGCGCGTCGCTTTTATAACGCCAATGTGCGGGAACTGAATAACCGTGTGGATCTGTTTCCCTCCAGCCTGTTTGCCAGTGCGATGGGAATTGGGAAGCGGGAGTATTTTGAGATCGATGAGGCAGAAGTAGGTGATGCACCACCTATTGACTTCAATACTTAGAAGTAACTTATGACCTAGGAAGAGGATGAGTCACTGGATATATGATGGGTTAGCCATGCTCACTTAACAACTAGGAGGTGTGTTATGAAACGCAACTATCAACTTCGGAGGTCTTTTTGACCGGGCATCGGATCTAACACTCTGCCAACAGGACTACTTTTGACCCTCAAGATCACGAAATTGCTCTAGCTCCTTTCGACTATCTTCCCTGCTTTCGAGGTCTCCAGCAAGCGGCGGAAGGGCTTCCCCTCGGAAACTCGGGTGAAACGGGGGCAGCAGATCGTGCACGGACATAAAGAGCTCTCTGAAAAATTGGGCAGACGGGATCGATGTCCCTGTGGTTCAGGACGCAAATTTAAAGCTTGCTGCCTCAGAAGTGGCCGCTTTGATGGGTCGAATAGAAACCACTATCTTCGTGAATAGTGCACAAGGAAGTCAGCTGGTAAATAGCCGTTGCACTCGTTGCTGAATCCAGCGAATCAGATCTGAGGGGGACTCAGAAGTGGTCGTGACAGGTTGTGCCAACAAGCTCTCCTGGTATGCCTGGAGTCTCTCTCTCTGTGTGGCGAGTTCGGCAGCAATTCGTTCAGCAAACTCAGGTCGTATTTTCAGGAATTTTTGTAAACCTGGTTTGTCAATAGCAAAAAGCGTACTGGCGGTTTGAGCTTTGATCGTTGTAGGACAGGGCATCCCCAATAATAAAGAGATCTCACCAAAAAAATCTCCGATAGTGAAGGTTTCGATGGGCTCAGCGCCTGCTTCTATCCAGCTCTGTAGGGTGCCAGTCAGTACAACATATAGAGAAGTATCCTGCTGCCCTTGTCTCAATAAAGTCTCATCAGCTTGTAAAAAACGACGATAGCCCAGCTCAACCAATTTAAGAATATCCAGGTCAGAGCATGATTGAAAGTAATCAACCTGTTTTAATAATTGACCCAGGAGAGGTATTTGTGATTCTATCTGTATTTGATCTGGTTTATTAGATCCAGAACTTTGTGGATAGTCTATATTTGGAAAAAGGACTTCAGGGTTACGTAGCCATAGTTCTGTTTGGGGAAAGGGGATCTCAATGCCATGCTGCCGTAGATTATGCTCAATAATATAGCGTAAAGAGCTTCTGGCAAAGATCTGTTTCTCCATATTGGAAATCCATACCAGCAGGCTAAAATTCAGAGAATGATCGCCAAATCCCTCAAAAACAACACGGGGTGGAGGATCCTGCAAGACATCCTCATCCATATAGGCCGAGTTAAGAAGCACCTCGGTGACCAAGAGCGGATTACTCCCGTAGGCCACCCCCACGGGGACCTGGATTCGCCCTGATAATGTGTCATAGCTCCAATTCAGGATCTGTCCTTCAACCAGAGTACTGTTAGGAACGATCATATCCCCCCCATCCAGGTTGCGAATGATAGTGGATCGGAGAGAGATGCTACGGATATAGCCCGTTAGACCATTGAATTCTATAAAATTGCCCGCCTTGAGATTGCCCTCAAACAGGATCGTGAGACCGCTAATAATGTTTTTTGTGATATCCTGCAACCCTAATCCAGCCCCGATTCCCAGGCCACCAGCGATCAGACCAAGCGAACCCAGGCTAATTCCAAAGTTTTGCAAAATAAATAAAGCTCCTGCAATTGAGAAAATATAACTGATGAGCGTAGCAATGATCTCACGATTCCCTTCATCAATTTTCAGCCTGAGCAGGAGCCGATTGCGCAGGAAGGTTTTTAGTCGACCGCCTATAAATGTGAGAATTAAGAAGGTGAGGAATAACTGGATCAACCAGACAATTGAAATCGGTTGAGCATTGTCTCCCATCCCCAGTTGGAATAGTTCTCGATTCAAAGCAAAATCGATAGAATCCAGGATGTTGACGAAAAAGTTATTCATAACCAGAGAAGTAGGGCACTGAATCTGAAATTAGGTGTTTGTTTTTAATGTTTCTGATAAGGGGGTTCTTTCCTGGAGGGGATATTCTCTTGTTGCGATGAGATTTTGCAGGTAATCTACTCGATCCCCTGGGTTAGGGTGGCTTTGCAGGAACGCAAATGCATTTCCAGGTTGATCCTCCTGCATGCGTTGAAAGAAATCTGTTGCCCCATTCACATGCCCATAGGTGGCCATTAACACCTCCAGGCCAAACTCATCTGCCCGTTGTTCCTGTTGTTGAGAGAACTGGGCTGAACTTAAGGCCCGTACCCCAGAAACTGCCAGGGATTGCAAGCCAGCTGTATCTGGAAAGATACTCACCAGGATCAGATTCAGGGTTAATTGTCGAGTCAGGGTCCGCAGGTGATCCCTGTTTATAAAGTGTCCCAGTTCATGGCCCAGCACCATGGCCAGCTCATTCTCAGACTCCATCACCTCTAATAATCCGGTGAACACCACCATCTGCTGGCCGGGTAACGCCAGTGCATTCACCTGCTCCCGATCCACCAGCAGCACCTCAAAATCTCGCTGGTCCGAAACAGGTAAATTGTCCTCCAGACGATCCAGGAGCTGAGCCAATGCCTGCTGTCTAGGAGAGTCTTCGGCGGCTTGAGCCAATTCCTGCGCCATTAAGCGCCCCAACTGCACCTCCACCTGCGGCGGGATCCACCAGACGATCTGGTTCGACACCCAGAAGAGCAAGAGGATAATGGCCAGCACCAATCCGACCACAACACCGATCACCTGCAAAAGTTGCCCGTCTTCTACGGGAGGGTTCTCATCACTTTCGGCAGCGGTTCCAGGCGGTAATTCAATCGGCATGGCAGATTAGCTACGAGTGGGACGAAAAGGATTTAGAAAATTGATCAGACCGTAGATTTCACGCGACTGGACCCAGAGTTTGCCTTCTCCGGTAAAGCGGCAGACGAACCGCTCTCCTCCCAGGATGCCAGTTTTGAGTCCTTTCCAGGACAGACCTCCCAGAAATTCGACTTTATATTGCAAGCTATCCTCAAAGGCAACGATGTAGCCTGTGTCTACGATATAGTTTCCTTTCACCGCGATCTCCAGAATAGCCCCATAGGAGCTGAACCAGATATCCCCGGATCCGTGGCCTTAAGCAGGAAAATCGACTCGCCACTGAAGAAGCCCTTGAACCCCTGAAATTTAGTATCCAGATTTACACTGGGGCTGCTGGCCAGAAATCCAGAAGACTGGATCATTAACCCCCGACCTGGTTCCAGAACTAGATGCCGAATATCCCCTGGCACCCCGGGAGAAAGCAGGAGTTCTCCAGGTCGTCCTTCAGCGGTAAACTCACTCAAAACAAAGACTCGCCCCCCAGCAAGCGCCCCCCTGCCTTAAGCAACCCCCCTTTAAGCTTGGATTTCAGCTTGATCCAGGGATCCATCGCCGCCATGGCTCCTGCCTCAACGATCAGGGTCTGGCCTGCCGCCAGTTGTAGCCGTAGAGAGGCATAGGCAGGTTGGTGTTCAATCTGAAAGGCGGGAGTAGCAGCGGTCATGATCAGGATTCTCCTCTTAAGGTGGATGGCAGTGGCAGACGGGGTTAGCGTGGCGGGAGTTTGCCCCCGACTTCATGGCCAAAGGCTCCGGGGTTATGGCTCTGACAGAAGACTTTTCCTTTGCCCTTAAACTGACACACCAGCCCTTCTCCGCCAATATTCAGAAGCGCCCCGATCCAGCTGGTTCCGGCTTTGGTGACATCAAATTTAAGAGATTTCTCAAAGGCAACAATGTGACCTGTATCGACAATGTAGTCCCCATCGACCTCTACTTCGTAGATCGCCCCAAACGAGCTGAGCAGGACCAGACCGCTGCCGCTGACATCCAACCAGAAAATCGATTCTCCAGAAAAGAGAGACTTCATGCCTTGAAATCCCAGATCGATCTGCACCTGAGGGGTACTGGCCAGATATCCTGTGGACTGCACTACTAGCCCTCCACCCGCGCTGAACTGGTAGGGAAGGATATCCCCCATGAGTCTCGGTGCCAGGAAAATCTCAGCGGGTTGACTGCCGGAGCGAAAGACGGAGAGAAACAGTGATTCCCCACCCAGAACCCGTTTCAAGCCCCCAAAAATCCCGCCCCCTTTGCCCTTTTTCAGGGTGGTTTCCACCTGCATGGATCCGCTCATGGCAATCATGGATCCGGCCTCGGCCAGCAGTTCTTCATTGGGGGACATCTGGATCTGGGCAACGGCGGAATCGGGTTGGTGCAGAATCTCAAGTTGCATGGATCACCTCCTGATGGAATTAGAGACGGGGACGGAGAAAACTCACCAGACCACCGATGCTGCGGGATTGCAGGTAAATCTTGCCCTGCCCACTCAGGCGGCTCACCAGTCCTTCTCCAGAAGTGACGGATCCCACCAGTCCGGTTGCTAGACCCAGGCGCAGCTTGATCTGAGGTTCGTAGGCCACCAGATGACCGGAGTCCACTACGTACTCCCCACTGATATGTTTGGGAGCAACGCCACCATAAGCCCCAAAGAAGACCAGGCCAGATCCTGTGATCTTGAGACGAAACAACCCTTCTCCTGCAAACCAGCTGGCAAAGCCTGCCCATTCCACCCCAGACGCAATTGACCCGAGTGGGCGAGATAGGCTCCGGGCTGAAAGCAGAGGGACTGGCGGCTGAGCTGTTCGCAGACAATATCACCCACATGAGGTTGGGTGAGAACCAGTTGCAGCAGGTTTTGAGTGGGATTACTGAAACGGTTGACCAGCAGTGATTCCCCACCAAAAAGGCGTTTGAGCAGAGCCGCAAAAAATCCCCCAGAGAATTCTGTTTTCATAGCAACGGTGCCATCCATACTGGCCATTGCTCCTGCTTCCGCAATAATCTCATCCCCTGGAGTCAGGGTGAGGAAGACGGTTGAGAAGGCAGGTTTAGAGCGAATTTCGTATTGCACAATACCGTCCCCATCCCATTGAGGTACTAACTTTAAATCACGCAGTCATTTGCAGTGGTCAGGACCAATGTTTGCTTGATCTGATGTCCTTATGTGTTAAGGCGAGGCAATCGTACCATAGCGAGCCGTCAGGATTGGTAATGAATTGTTGATGAACCAGATCCTTTCTACAAGTTTCATGAATTTATGAGGTTACAGTTGTTAGATCCCAGAGGACTTCGCTAAGGATCAGGGGGCTGACTTTGCTCAGAGGTATTTTTTTAATCTGTTTTGTCCATTGCTTGTCTGGGTAGTACGCTAACCTCAGTTCTGCACTAGCTACGAAACCACAACCATCGATCTCCTCTTTTTTGTCAGGAATAACGCTCAGATCTACAAACACATTGTCATACTCACCAATAATCGCCAGCAGATTTTCTTCAGGAAAAGGCTTGTAATGAATATGATAATCACCATCACATATCCCTTCTTTAATGTGTCGGCAATTGATCTCTCCTAGGATTTTCGAGCGGCTGACTCCGTGGGGAAGTCTTTAGTCTGCGTTGTCCCCGAAGTTCCGGTTTTCCCATAGTTCACAGTGTGGGAAGATCCTTCTAACTGAATCGCCCAGAATTTATCAGAAGATCCGTGTTTCAAGTAGAACGTTCGTTTATCCATAACGCTTTAATTCCCCACCTGCTCCTGGACCCAATAACGAAACTTCTTAATCAGTGTCAGATAGTCTGTGGTATTCGCTTGCTGAAGGAAATCAGTGATTTTGGAGATTGAAATACCAGGAAAAAACTGACTCTCTTGAGCGGTAATGTAATTCTTGTCCTGAAGCTGATGGATTGCCAATAACTCCCCATCATAGATCCACACTTCAGGTACACCAAGGTCGACATAAACCTGCAGGCGTAATCGAGAACTGCTGGTGATATCAATCTCAATGACCAGACCCGGTGGAGGATCATTGGCTAGATCGAGACGTTTTTTTCCCTTGTACTGACTCTATCTCGTGGAAATAAAAACATTCATCCGGTTCAGCTCCACTCACTTCTACCCGTTTGAGGGTGGTGGATCCAAGTGGATAGATCTGGATGTTTGATTCTTCTGCCAGTGTTTCGACGAGACGACCTAACAGTTTTTTGGCGAACTCGTGTTCAGGTGAGGGAGACATGATCTCCAATTCTCCTCGGGAATAGGTCAGGCGTAGTCGCCGTTCACTCAGATCCTGCAGCAATCGTTCATAGGTCTCCCACCTGATCCCCGATAAACGGATCAGTTCGGTTGTAGAAGCCGTAGGAGTCGCCACCATCGCGTCAATTTAGATTCAGAAGACCCTGTCCAGATTATCTCCATTCCGGTTGATTCACCGCCCGATCCGCCACCTGGCGTAGATAAGCTGCCGATTCTGGATCTAATCCATCCGGCACCCAACTGGCTTCTGCCACGGATCGATCTGTAAATAATGCGGTCACAGTACTGGCAGCCAGGTAACTTCCCGCCAGACTGGGATGATAGTTGTCGGGTGCATAAAGTTGACGAAATCTTGAATTTTCCGCTAAAGGATCCTGCCGCTGCTTTTTCAGATCTTCATAGACAAGCTCAAAGGCAGGACCCACTGGAGCCAGCACAGGCTCTCTGATTTCTGCCAGAGTAGATCTTAAGGCCAGGAATCCCTGATTGAGGCGGTCTTGCATAGCCAGGTAATCGGGATAGATGTTGGGATTACCAGAATCTCCTTCCGCATAGCCCCAGGTCATCAGCAGCATGGTCCGCGCCCCCAGACGAGTAATCTGTTGGTGCAGGGTAAAAGCAGCTCGCTTTTGCTCAAGATTCTTCTGCTGCGAAGGTGCAAACCCTGTAATTTGACTTTGGGGCTGCAACACAACCAGATCCCAGTCCGGGGTGCTATCCGGTCGGGTTAAGAGCCAATTGCGAATCGCAGTTCCCTCGGTATTGTAATCTGCCTGATGATTGCCAAACGTATATCCAGAAGGGGCATAGCGCACCGCCAGCACCTTTTGCTCAGAATCCAGAGATTCCATCAGGTTCGCCACCATCTGATCCAGTTCATTGAAGTAGGTGTGGCTGTTCCCAATGAAGAGAAGATTGACATCCGCTGCTGCTTTCTCTCCGTTCTGGAATGAGATGGGGCTAATGGGTTGAATACTGCCACTGACTTCAGGCGTAGATGTTGGGGCAGGGGAGCTTCCCGATAACTCCAGCAATTGCTCACGGTAACTTCTGAGTTGGGCCTCTTGACCAGGATCTGCTTCGATCATCTGATCCACAATCTCAATGGCCCTAGCCCAGTCCTGCTGTTCAACAGCCTGTTTCAGATCCTGCTCAAGCTGAGTTTGGGCACCCACATTCCCGCAGATTCCCAGCAGTGTCAGAACAAGCCCCCAGGATCTGGTTCAGATATTGTCCCTGCTTCCTTTTCACCCACAACCCCTCTAAAAGTCCTGCCTTGAATAAAAATGAATGCCATACGAGCTAACAGCTGAATTTAGATTACTGTTCCCATTTTCTTCCAGTCAAGTGATTTCAGGACACTTAATGATTTCCTTGCGCTTGCCCAGTTACTTGTTTCATCAGGAACATAATAAGTTCTGGATCGTATGCTCTAAAACAGTCAGTCCTTTGAGTGAACCACGAATGAGATGCCAGGCAGGTAAAGGTTGCCGTACTAGTCCCAAGGTCAGGGTTCCCCAGCGCAATTGCCCCTGAAGATCAATCGTGGAACTCAGATCTGGAATGTCGTGGTAACAATCATCACTGATGACCCGCAGAACAGACATGGCAACGGCTGGCATCGCAAGATCTTGGAATAGTTGTAGCAAAGCATATCCCTCCATATCCACCACCTCAGCCCCATAGAACTGACCCAATTGCTGTTTCTCTTTCGCCAATGAGATCACTCGCGGCGTGGTCAGTGCTTTCACCTTGCGGATCTGCAGCCTCTCACTCAGCCCATCACTCAATTTCAGATCACAATCCTGCTCATGATCCATCTCTCCTTGCAGATTCAGGTAACGACTGACAAACAACCGCATCTCCCACTCCCAAAATCGGTGAACGCCCCCACCCAAACCTGATGAGCCGGATCCCGAACCCCCTGGACGTGGGAA
>JAAUUJ010000072.1 GCA_012030715.1 Synechococcaceae cyanobacterium SM2_3_1
GCTGGTGGGCGCAGCGGTCGGCACAGAGCCGCAGGAAATCGCATCTAACTTGCAGGTAGTGCAGCTTCAGACCACGGCGCTGCTAGAGCAGAACTGGGAAGAGCTGAAAAAACTAGAGGCGCAATATCTGCGTTCGCCGTTCTTTAAAGCAGTTTACGGACAAGAGCTGGGACTGCTTCCCGGCATGGACGATGCGCTGGCGCTGGATGCGTTGATGTTAACCGTTCAGGCCCTGGCTCCTCTCCAACCTACCTATCGAGTCCTGCTCACCCTGATCCCCCCCTGGCCCAGTCGAGATGGATCGGAGGCTCGCACCTTTCTTCAAGATGCCAAGCTCCCGATGTTCAAACAGGGGATCCGGCGGATGGTGGCCTATCAAAAAGCTGCCCTGGAGGGAGTTCCTGTCTATCAAGCCAATGATCCCCGTGCCAAAGTAGCCTGGAATGATTATGTTGCTGTGGGAAAGGAGATCCTGCCGTGAGTAAATTTCGTAAGCTCCTGCAATCTCAATCGGAAGCCGGACCTGCTCCTCCCGAACCGCCTGCCTCTCCCGAAGCCCCGCCCTCTCCCTCTGCCGGAATTCCACCTCGCGTGCAGATTCCCCCCCGACCCAGCGCCAAGCAACCCAGGGCAGTACCCAAGAAGGTGAGTGCCCAGGCCTATAAAATCCCAGAATCCCATCCTGGGGTCACGGCTCCACCGCCACAGAATTCTATCGCTCAGGTCCTGCCTGCTCGGGATGATCTGGACTACGTCAAAATTACAGCCTACATTCGCAAGCCCACCCAACTGCAGGTCCAACAGCGACTGCTTGAACAGGGGGAAATGGATCTATCTGAACTGATCGATAGACTGCTGAAACAATGGCTCGCTGAGTAGCACTCCTGAACCTGATCAGGGATGGGGTTGGAGGGATTGAAGAGCAGCACGGGCTCGTCGGGCACTCTGCAGATTACCAGCGGCTTCAAATAGCTCAATCGCCTTGCGGAAGTCTGTCCAGGCTTCATAGATATTGCCCAGCAAATAATGGCTGACCCCACGGTTATAGTAGGCGGGAGCAAGCTTGGGTTCCAGCGTGATCGCCTGGGAAAAGTCATGGATCGCATCTTTGAACTGTCTCGATTTCACTTTCTGCATACCCTGGTGGTAAAACTGTTCAGCCGGAGATAGAAAAACTGGCTCTGAAGTAGAAATAGTGGCAGCATGTGAAGTCTTAGGTTCATGCTGGTGGGCAGGCCGCCAGGCCAATGAAGGTCTCCAACTTCCTTCCAGCGGCTGGACAAATAGCCCTTCCCATTGACAAAGCTGGTTTTGGCAGCGAAAGCGGTAGACAGGAATCATCAGGCTCAGACAGCGATCAATCCCGCGACGGCGGAGGCGAAGGAGAGGTTGATTACAGACAATACACTGAGGAACCTTTCTGCCTGCCTGCAATTGCAAGCCCCATCGGATCAGCAACAATAGGAGGATTCCCAACCCTCCTCCCAATCCCATCCAGATGAGCATACGCTGTCTGACTTCAGGTAATGATCTATTTGTAGGTTAGCTTACTACAGCTACAGAGAAAAACGCTTGCAGTGCATGTAAATATAAATACTTTTGCTGAGGCAGATAGAAAACGGCTTCAACGCAAGCGCTCCCGGAGTAGAGAACTCTTGGGGGCGTTCCCAGCAACCCCGCCGTAATTTTTTTCAAAGTATCGAGCTGTATCCGCCTGAATCCACCCCAGTTCCACAAGCTTCTCGCAAAGGGTCTGCCCAGGCTGCATCTGTGCCTGCGCGGTTTGGATCTGGCTGTCCGTCACCAATCCCGAGGCTCGCAGATAATCCCCAATGTTGTGTGTTCCAGTCAAGCGAACAGAGAATCCACCCTCACTAAAAAATTTCACTGTTGCTGAACTCAGACCGGTACAACGGGAGAGGGTTTCTGTAAATGTTCCCCCCTGCTCCGCCCACTCCTTGAGAATGCGCTCAATGTCAGCACGGGTGATCAGGGCTGCGGCCCGTAATTGCGTGAGAACCCGTTGCACCCACGGGGTGGACTGGGCAAAAGCTTCAATTTCAATCAGATCGGTGGGGGCAGTCGAGCCTGGGACGTGATCGTCTTGCTGGTCACTTCTATCATCCAGCTCATCCAAAAGATCGGCAAGACTGGGTTCAGGTGTGGATTTGGCCTGTAAAGCAACTGGCTTGGGGGCAGGAGCAGCCGGGGCTGAGCTGGGAACCGGAGCAGGGGCCACAGGTTTCGAGGAGGAGGGCTGGGATCGGGTGGTCTTTTCAAGGGTTTCTAACTGCAGGGATAACTGCTTTCGCTGTTGCTGTTCCCGAGTCAGCTGAGTTTGTAATTCTGTCAGTCTGCGCTTAAACTCCGGAGCTTGAGCCTGAGCCTGCTTCAGTTGTTGCTGTAATTGCAATATCTCCTGACTTTGGAGGTGGATCTGGGTTTCGGCCTGTTGCAGTTGGGCTGAGAGAGACTCCTCTTGCTGCTGCTGCTCTGTCAGTTGATCACTCAGCTCAGTGGCATCATCGAGGGCGGTTTGGCGCTGTAGCTCCAGTTCATCCAGCTGTCGACGCGCAACAGCCAGATCCTCCTGGAGATCGGCTCGTTCATCCTGTAACATCTGCAGATCTGATGTTTTGGCCTGGATCTGCTCCTGAGCCTGAGCAAGCTGGTCTTTAAGTTGCTGGAGTGCCTGCTGAGTTTTGCTCTGGAGCTGCTGTTCATGGTTGGCCAGTTGTTGGGATTGCTGTTCCAATTCCTGAAGGCGGTTCTGATCCTGAGCTAGGCGTTGCTCCAGTTCCTGCCGTTGCTGTTGTAGGATCTCAATTTCCTGTTGCAGGGCCGTGATCTGCTGATTCAACTGCTCTGTATCTGCCTGGAGGCGGGCTTGAGACTGCTGCTCCTGTTCTTCAAAACGACTGAGAACTGCTTCCAGGTGATTGATTCTCTGTTGAGATTGGGAGTTACTGGCCGTTAAATGCTGGATCAGCAGCAAGTTTTCCTGTTCAGCCAATCGGGCTTCCTGCAGCTGTCTGAGCAGCGAGTGGTTTTCTTCCACGTAGACTTTACGATCCTGCTCCATCAGCGCAAGCTGCTCTTGCAATTGCCGATTTTCAAAAATGGGTGTTTTTGTCGTCTCGTCTGGAGTTGAGTCTGGGGAAAAAAGCTCAGGTGCTTCGGCAGCAATGTCTGCTGCAGAGACGTCGGTGATCAGAGCACCCAGATCAGGGGAAGTCTCTTCCGGCTCCGAGCTGGCAGGAGGCGGGTCTGGAACTGCAGATTCCACTGACAGGATCACAGGTGCAGTGTCATTTTCTGGGGGAGAGGGGGCCTCAATGGGAGGAAGAGACGACAGTTGCACAGGATCCTGAAAAACCTGCCACGAGTCCGGTAAAGCCAGTTGCCGCAGGTTTTCCTGTTCTGTAATCGCCCACTCAATCGCTTCCTGTGGGATTCCTAGCTGCTGAATTAACAGATCACCGAGCTTGGTGTCTGGTTGACGACGTTGCTGGCTGACCACCTGCTGCAGCTGGTTAATCGTGATGCACTGACCCAGGAGTAAGATTTCCCCCAAACGCAGGGCATGGGTGGGAATGCGGCGGTAGAGCTGGTCTAGGTCCATCCAGCCGTTTTCCAGGCAGATTTCTCCAAGCGACAAGCCTGTTTCGGTTTTGTCATACATGGCTTGAGCTAGCTGGGCCGGAGTCAGCAGACCCGCTCTTAACAGATCTTCACCCAGCGCCACCTCAAACTTCTCAGTTGTCACATGAGGGCTCATGACCAGACTCAGAGCATTTTCTGTAGGGCTAAGGGACATTCAGATTCAATGAGGCACTGATCCCTTGAGGGATCTTACCGCTCACTTCCTCTGAAAATGTTCTCAGCCATGGTGCCGCGAACCATCCATATCATAGTGGAAAAAACTAACGGGATCGACCTAGTGACGAGGGTGCTTAAGGTGGGGTTTGCTGGCCACTGGATACGCCTTCGATCTCAGCCGCATAATGCTGTAGTTGTCTCAGGTTCAGAAACTGTCCCAGACTCATGGGGAGCAGCGAAATGGCCTCAACGCGCAATTGCACCCAATGATTTCCCCAGCTCCATTCACAGAAACCGTCAGCAGCCCCCCAAAGAATGAATCGCATCCGGCTGCAGGTCAGGATCTCAACGCGGTGATGTAACAACCAGGGACCCAGGGGAATCTGAAACTCGCTACCCTCCTGCAACACTGCTGGCAGATCGGTGATGAGGGGGGTAGGCCACATCCACTGCTGCATCAGCTGAGCATGCGAAAGGCAGCGTTGCAGGGTTTCAGACCGTGCTTGCACCTCAATGCGTGTGGTAAAAGATTGCAATGTCCCGAGCATACAGCCCCTTTTATGATTGACCCGCCGATGGGAGGTCTGCTCATGCAGAGACCCCACACCATTGCTATTTTCGCTCAAAGCCTGGATGGGAAACTGTCGGCTGGGGTTGATCGGCGTCCCCACTTCCCCAGCGGCAGCGATTCTGTCCATCTGCAGAGGCAGGTTGCCAGCTGTGAGGCCGTGGTGATGGGAGGAGAAACCCTGAGGGCCTACGGCACCAGTGTGCGTCTACAAGATCCCCAACTCATAGACCAACGCCTCCAACAGGGATTCGAGCCTCAACCGCTGACCATCATCTGTTCGGCCAGGGCTAAGTTCTCTCCCACCCTGCCTTTTTTTCAGCAGCCTCTGAGACGCTGGCTCTGGACAACCCCTGAGGGAGCGATTCCCTGGCAGCAGCACTCGGGATTCGAAGCCATCTGGATCGCCACGGATTGGGATCTTTCTGCCCGCTTAAGGCAGTTAAAAAGCCTGGGTATTCGGTCTCTGGGCATTTTAGGGGGAGGGAAAGTCACGGGGGCCTTCCTCACAGCTGGATTGTTGGATGAACTCTGGATCACGCTTTGTCCTCTGTTGATGGGCAACAGCATGACCACTCCAAACGCAGTCCTGGCCTCGCTGGGTAGATCTGACCTGACCACTCAATTTCACCTCCTCTCGTGGAATCGCCAGGGGGAAGAACTCTTCCTGCACTACTGTCGCTGAACAGGGATCATCTCTGCTTCCAGACTAAGGGTCACTAATCTTAGCCCAGAAAACGGAAATTGGGTGAGC
This sequence comes from Synechococcaceae cyanobacterium SM2_3_1, assembly GCA_012030715.1. Taxonomy (GTDB): domain Bacteria; phylum Cyanobacteriota; class Cyanobacteriia; order Thermostichales; family Thermostichaceae; genus JAAUUJ01. The sequence continues at coordinate 5,142 of JAAUUJ010000072.1, forward strand.
GCAGCGGTTAGATCCTCTTTTTCTAGTTTTTATTGCTTTTTCTAGATTTTGTCTGAGCCCAAAAGGACCAGCAGTTTTCCCCAGGTTTTCCCCAGCAGAACCCTGACTTTTCCACAGGCATAATTAGGCTATCCCGACACTTCAAGAAGTCCTGTGGAAAACATCGAGATCTGGGAGCCACTCCTTCTATTGTGTAGTTAAGTTACAGAAAACAGACGACTTTCTCGATAAGTTCATCGCAAATTTGCCCCAGGGATCGCTGACAAGCCATTGACAGAACTGGTGGGGAAGGGGTCACAATAGCTCCACTGCCATTCGCAACCGACCCTTTTTCCCCAACGAGCAGGACCGGAGATTCATCCTCCTCTCCGCGACCGTGTCCACTGCTCGCCGGATGTCTGCAGCTCACCCTGGATCGTGATTTTACGGTCCACCAGTCTGTGCCGTTGCTTGTGTCAGACCTGATGTAGTCGTTGTTTTGTAGGGCGACATGCGGAGTATGTCTATGAGTTCGATGGATCCGATGCAGTCCAGCGTCAGCATTCTGGCGGAAATTCCTGAGGAGCTGCACGATACCCTGAAACGGTATCTCTCCAGCCATCCCGATTGGGATCAGGATCGAGTCTTTACTGCCGCGTTGTCTTTATTTCTGCTTCAGAACGGAGACACTGACCGGCGGGCCGCCCGCATTTATTTGAACAGTCTTTTTCAGCAGACTTAGGGAGATTTTCAGGTAGGGTCTGCCTTCAGGAACCCTTCACGCTTCTCCCACAAACTGCTGCAGGCAAAGCGTTAGAGTCAACATAGGGTTTCTAGTCAGGGGGTGGAGATGTCAGTTCTTCTCGCGGGTGATATCGGCGGTACCAAAACGATCCTGCGCCTGGTTCGGCAAGAGGCTGACGGCACCTGGTCCACCCTCGATGAACAGAAGTTTATCAGTGGAGAGTTCCCTTCCCTCACCCCTCTGGTACAACGCTTCCTGAGCCAGGCGCAACCCCACTCTGGGACCTCAACTCCTCCCCAAAGAGCCTGTTTTGCCATTGCCGGTCCAATTGTGGATCAAAAGGCACAGCTGACCAATCTTCCCTGGCAGGTGGAGGCGGAAGCGCTCTCTCAGGAATTAGGAATCGAGCGGGTGGCTTTGATCAACGATTTCAGCGCCGTTGGCTACGGAGTGCTGGTTTTACCCCCCCAGGATGTGCTGACCCTGCAAACGGGGGAACGGCTGGCAGAGGGTCCCATCGCGGTGATCGGAGCCGGGACTGGATTGGGAGAAGCCTATCTGGTCAGTCATGAAGGGCGTTACCAGGTGTTTCCCAGTGAAGGGGGTCATGTGGACTTTGCTCCTCGCTCTCAGGAGGAATGGGATCTTGTCTGTTACCTGCTGGAACGCAATCCTGAATGGGGACGAGTTTCGCTGGAGCGGGTTGTTTCTGGTATGGGGATCGTTTCCTTGTATAAGTTCTTTAGAGATACAGGCCGGGGTGAGGCGATTGCTGCGGTTGAGTCTGCATTGCAAAAGGGTTCCCATGAAATGGAAGCTCCTGATCCAGCCGCTCAGATCTCTCAGGCAGCCGACGCTGGGGAGAGGACGGCACAACAAGTCCTGGATCTGTTCATTTCTGCCTATGGCACAGCTGCGGGGAATCTGGCTCTGAAATTTCTTCCAGATGGGGGGCTGTATGTGGCCGGAGGGATTGCCCCTAAGTTGGCAGGCCGTCTGCAAGCGGGAGGCTTTATGAAAGCATTTCTCGATAAGGGGCGGCTGGGAAAACGGCTACAGTCAATTCCAGTCCAGGTGGTGATGAATGCTCAGGTGGGTCTGATCGGGGCGGCTGCCTATGCCGCTGATCTGTAAACTATTGCTTTACAATGATCTCACCTTGACAAAAATGTGTTCATGTCTTTTGCCTGGCAACAGATCGATAACAGCTGGATCAAGATCCCCCCTCATCCCCGGGCGGTGATCCATGCCCTGGGTGGAGCCTTGGTGGGCAGTGCTCCGCAGATCTTTTATCAGGCGATTCTGGAGCGGTTGGTACGGGAGGGCTATGCGGTCGTGGCCACGGCTTTCAATACCTCACCCGATCACTGGTCGATTGCTGAAGCTATCCACCGTTCCTGGTCTCGGGTATGCCAGGAAGTGCCAAATCTGCGATCATTGCCTCTGTTTGGGCTGGGACATAGTTTGGGCTGCAAGTTGCATATCCTCTGCTCTGTGCTAAACGCGGATCAACCGAGACAGGGAAACATCTTGATAGCCTACAGCAATGCCAGTTTTCGACAGTCTCTGCCTTGGGGAGATTTGATCCAGCTGGGACTGGAGGGCGTGGCTGCACCACCGCTAGAGTTTGATCCTTCTCCTGAGCAAACCATCCAACTGATCCAGAGTAGCTATCCGATTCAATCTCATTTATTGATCAAGTTTGAACGAGATACCATTGACGAAATTGAACCTCTTTACCAGCAGTTGCTCTCAGATCCCAGCAAGACTGCCACCCTTTTACGCTTACCTGGAGATCACGGAACTTCTGTGGCAGGGTCCTATCCATTTACGTCATCAATTCAACTAACCCCTTTGGATGTTTTTGGTCAATTTATCTACCAGAATTTGATTACAGATAATCATCGACTGGGATCAACCTTAATTACCTGGCTGGGGGATCAGATGAGTACGGATTGAGTCAATTCATCAATCGAGAAGAATCAATGGCTGCGACAAAAGTCTCGAACTGTCCGAATAACCAAATCGGATCCCAGCCTAGAATGAGAAAGGTGTTGCAGGTAAACGTTGTGAATCCTTTGTCCCTTCAGCTCCTGGCCTGGATCTTGCAGCCATTGCTGGCCATCTATATCGTTCTGTTTGTCCTCCGCATTTTTCTCTCCTGGTATCCCCAACTGGAGACAGATCGCTTTCCCTTCAACCTGCTGGTGCGCATGACTGAGTTTGTCCTCAAGCCCACCCGCAAAGTGATCCCGCCGCTCGGGGGGGTGGATATGTCACCCGTGGTCTGGGTGGGGATTGCCTCTCTGGTGCGGGAATTACTTCTGGGTCAGCAGGGGATCCTGACCATGGCCCTGCAGTTGACCTGATCCTTCGGCATTTGGTTCCCAGACTGATCATGAACTCTGAGCTTCTCACCCGTACCTCTGGCTTTCGACTTCCATTCCTACTGGCTCCGGCTGGAAACTGGGAGTCTGCTCAGGCTGCCGTGGAAAATGGCGCTGATGCCATCTACTTTGGGCTGGAACAGTTTAATGCACGGATGCGAGCCGACAATTTTACCGAGGCCGATCTGCCGGAACTGATGGCGTTTTTGCACAGTCGCGGCGTGAAGGGGTACGTCACTCTCAACACCCTGATCTTTCCTGATGAACTTGCGCAAGCCGAAAAGCTGATCCGCTCCATGATCACTGCTGGGGTGGATGCAGTCATCGTGCAGGATGTGGGGATCTGTCGTTTGATCCGTCATCTTTCCCCCGATCTTCCTATTCATGCCTCCACACAAATGACAGTCACCAGTGCATTGGGGGTAGAGTTTGCCCGTGATCTGGGCTGTGATCTGGTGGTGTTGGCACGGGAATGCTCGATTAAGGACATTAACAAGATCCAGAATCAGTTGTGCAAGCAGGGGATTGCTCTGCCCTTAGAGGTGTTTGTCCATGGAGCCCTGTGTGTGGCCTACTCGGGTCAATGTCTGACCAGCGAATCTCTGGGGGGTCGCTCTGCCAATCGGGGGGAATGTGCCCAGGCGTGCCGCATGCCCTATGACCTGATCGTGGATGGAGAGGAGTTCTCACTGGGGGATCGCCGCTATTTGCTCAGCCCTCAAGATCTGGCCGGAATCGAGGTGCTGCCAGAGCTGGTCCAGGCGGGGGTGGCCTGCCTCAAGATTGAAGGACGCTTGAAAAGTCCGGAATATGTTGCCACGATTACCCGTGTTTACCGTCAGGCCCTGGATCGGGTGGCGGAGCAGGATCGCTATCGGGTATCTGCACAGGAACACTACGAGCTGGAAATGAGTTTTTCACGGGGCCTCTACAGTGGTTGGTTTCGTGGAATCAACAACCAGGAACTGGTGCATGCTCGCTTCGGTAAAAAACGGGGAGTGTATCTGGGACAGGTCACCCGAGTTCAGAAGGATCAGGTGGCACTGCGAGTAGAGGCTCCCGTCAAACCTGGAGATGGAGTGGTCTTTGATGGTGGGCACCCGGATCAAAAGGAAGAAGGAGGCCGCATCTATCACCTGGATCGACAGGGGCAGGAAACCCTCCTTAAATTTGGCAAGGGAGATCTGAACTTTCGCCGCATTCATGTGGGGGATCGGGTCTGGAAAACCAGTGATCCAGAATGGGAAAAACAAGCTCGTCAGAGCTATACAGGCGAGCAACCCCGGTTTCACCGCCCTCTGGACATGGAGGTGCACGGCAGCGTGGATCAGCCCCTGACATTGATCGTCCGAGATGAAGAGGGGCATCAGGTCAAGGTGGTTTCCGATCTGCTTCTAACCACGGCCCACACCCGCCCTCTTGATCAGGAACGCCTAGAGGAACAGTTGGGGCGTTTGGGGCAGACTCCGTTCTTTTTGCGCAGGTTGCAGAATCATCTGCAGGGCCACCTCATGCTGCCAGTGAAGGAATTAAACCGTCTCCGCCGTCAGGCTGTGGAACCACTGCTGCATCAGCGATCTCAATCTCGCCCCTGGAGGTTGAATCCCTCTGCTTCCTGCCAGGATCTTCTGCCCACCCTTCCCACTTCAGCAGCAACACAGCCCCCCCAACTCCTGGTGCTAGTGCGCACAATGAATCAGCTGAAAGCGGCCCAACAGGCAGAGATCGCCACCCTTTACTGTGAATTTGAAGATCCACGTGCTTACAGACAGGCCGTTGCCTTGGTTCGGGATCAGCCCACCACCCCAGATCAGACTCTCTGGGTTACTCCCCCTCGGATCAGCAAACCGGGAGAACACTGGATCCTGGAGCAGGTCCACTCAGCGGGGGCAGATGGATATCTGGTGCGCAATTATGATCAACTCCTGGCCTGGCAAGGGGAACGATGTATTGGTGACTTTTCCCTCAATGTTGCCAACCCAATCACAGCCAGTTTTTTTAAACAGCGGGGACTGGAACGACTCACTGCTTCCTATGATTTGAACATTCAGCAACTGGAATCACTTCTGCAATCTACCCCTGCCCACTGGTTTGAGATCACCATTCATCAACATATGCCGATGTTCCATATGGAGCATTGCGTTTTCTGTGCCTTTCTCTCGGAGGGGACGGATTACACAAACTGTGGTCGTCCCTGTGAAATCCACCAGGTGCAACTGCGGGATCGGGTAGGGATGACACATACCCTGCAGGCGGATGCCGGATGCCGCAATACGGTATTTAATGGCCTGGCCCAGACGGGGGCTGAGTATGTGGATCGGCTGATCCACTTGGGAGTTCGCTATTTCCGAGTTGAGTTTATGCAAGAGTCTCCTGCCGAGGTGACGCGCACCCTTAAGTGCTATCAGCAATTGCTAAAGGGAGAAATCAGTGGATCCAGGCTGTGGCGAGAATTGCAACTGCTCAGCCAACTGGGGGTTACTCGGGGTCCGTTGGAGGAAGCCTCAGCGCGATAACATCAAAACGTTACCATGTTGATTTGATTCCGTACCCCCGAGAAGCTATGTCTAACCCAATCAAGATCCTGGCGTTTGCTGGTAGTGCCCGTGAGGCGTCGTTTAATAAAAAACTGGTTCAGATCGCACTTGAAGGGGCAAAAGCTGCCGGAGCAGATACGACGTTTGTAGATCTAAAAGACTTTCCCATGCCCCTGTACAACGGAGATCTAGAAGCCGCACAAGGATTACCCGCTACCGTTAAGCAATTCAAAGATTTATTGAAAGGGCACCAGGGTTTTTTACTCTCCTGTCCTGAGTACAATGGGTCTATCACACCCCTACTCAAAAACGCGATTGACTGGGCATCTCGTCCTGAAGCCGATGAGCTTTCGTTGGTCTGTTTCAAAGGCAAAGTCGCTGCCCTCCTAGCAACTTCTCCAGGGGGATTGGGCGGACTGCGGGGACTGGTCCATGTGCGGGCGATCCTGGAGGGGATTGGGACGATCGTGATTCCAGATCAGAAGGCCATTTCCAATGCTCATGAAGCGTTTACAGAACTGGGACAGTTGGCGGATAGTAAGCAGATGATGGCAGTGAGAAGCATTGGAGAAAAGCTGGCCGAGGTCACCACCAAGCTAAATGCCTGATCTGTGGGCGTTCCTCCAGGCTTATGTTGCAGCTCCTGATCCTAGTACCTCTGTAAGCAACTTTTGTTAAAGAGCACCAGATCGATCGTGTGGATTCCTACATGTCCATCAATAAGATCAGGAGGCTGTGGTGTGATCAATGATGAATTTTTGCGTCAGCTGTCGTGATATAACACCCGAGTTATGGTTGCCCAACCCATGATCTCTCGTCAGGAAATATGATAGGTGGCATAGGAGATGCTGACCTTGAGGCCCTGATTTAAATGAGTGAAACTGCAAAGAGATTGACATCAATCACCCGATGGATTTTGTGAGGGCTACCCCTATTACTACTCAATGGTTGAGTTCTGATCACAATATTTAGCTACTTTCAATCGATTATCACAAAAGTAGTAATCGCATTCCTTTTAGCCTTCATACTTGGGTATGCAGTGGAATTATTACAGCAATTAAAAGTGTCTCGGAGTCGAGCAGTGCTCAGTGTGGCAGCCATGGCACTTTCACTATTGATCATTTTTGGGATTACATTGATTCCAACTCTGATCGAACAAATTAATGAACTTGGAGCACGTCTACCCACCTGGATCGACTCTGGCGCTAGTCAGCTGCAATCAATACAGTCCTGGGCAGAAACCCATAACTTATCGGTAGATATAAGCAAGTTAAATAATCAACTGGAAAGTCGGATTGCAACTCAGCTCCAGATGATAAGTGGAGAAGTACTAAATGTTTTGTTGATTGCGCTTATAAGTGTTGTAGATCTGATCCTTGCCGTGGTATTGACTTCATTTTCTAATCAATGGCGATCGGCTCTGGAATGGAGTTTTTCATTGGTTTCCAGCTCCAGTTGGACCCACAGTTAGACAGGCATTTCGACAAAATTTCCAAAACTCCTTTATTGGCCAGATCACACTTGCATTACTTATGGAAATAAGTATGACCATTTCATTTCTGGTGATCAAGGTGCCTTTTGGCCTTTTATTTGGCCTGGGAATTGGACTATTAGCGTTGTTTCCCTTTGGCACTTCACCCTCAGCTGATCGGAGGTCTTACCGGACTCAATCCAGTTTGGATCATCGTCTCCTTATTAGTTGGAGTCAAGATTGGTGGCCTTATCGGATTGATTATTGCTGTTCCCCTGGCAAGTTCGATCAAATCTATTGCCGATACACTCAATTCTCCTACACCAAAGACCTCTGTGCCGGAGGATCCTTTAACTAAAGCAGTATGATCTTTATATTGCTGGTGGGTTCATGGATCATCTCTCTTCTGTCAGATAAATTTGTACGAGCGGGAGGGCTAGGGGCTATAACCATTGCTCTGATCTGGTCCCTGACTTTGTGTCTGGAAAAACTCTCTCTGGCTATGTTTTTAGAATCAGGATTCTGGATTCTTCGGGTTGTAGAGTTAGTCGAATTTGAGGAGTCTTTTCTGTTTTTATCACTTCATTCTCAAGATTGATCACCTCTGTCACTCCTTGCAAGTTTGGTAAAAGGGTGAAATCACCTCCAAATGTCGAATAAGTAAACAAAACTGCTGAACAATCTTGTGTGGGCTCACAATCTTGATACCTACGCAGCATAAATAGATCACTATCTTTATGTGATCTGGGCGGAAATAAAAACTCAGTGGATCCATACCGGAGCACTGGCATCTGTTGACGCAGGTGGGTGAGTTGTCGTGTAAGCTCAAAAAGCTCTTGATTCCATCCTCGATCTCCAGACCAGATCATCATAGGCAGATTAAAGGGGAACCCACCCACACCATAGCGACCTTGATGATCAATGTGGTAAGGAACCGCCAGATTGGTTTCAGTACCATACAAAAGCAGGGCACCCCTGGAGAAGTAAACAGAAATTTCAGCAAACTTGCATAGGCCTGATCCCTAACCTTCGGTCGCTGGGAAAGTAGGCGAGGTTGATCAGGATGCTCAATAAAGTTTACCCATCCTCGGGCATCTTGATCCTGAACATGTCGTAGCGAAGAGCGGGGAATTTCTAGAGATTCACTGGGGTTGAGGAGGCGATGGAGGAGCGTTACTGTCGGAGAATAATTAAAGTATTGCCCTCTTTGTCCCAAACTGTTTTCTCGCAGGACATAGGTGCGCCCATCCCAGTTGCGAAATCGTTCAAAAAAGTGACGCGCAGAAAAGCTAAAGCTGTAATTTACCCATGTATAGGCATCCGTCTTAGCATACCAGTTGATCGCTTTGCGGTTTGTATATCCTGCCCCTGGATAGTGGCTAATGAGAATTACATCAGGATCAATTGAAAGTGCGACAGATTCTAGATCTTTCCAGAAGTCGAGTGAGATGTGGGGAATATCGTTGAAATAAAATCCTGCAATGGGTATGCTCCGTTGATTAAAGGTCAGCCAAAAGCGAATCGCATCCAGCAAGTATCTGCGTACCTCAGGGATATCTTGATTCAAGTCTGGCAGCTGGTCCACCTGACCCTGTTCCAGCATCTTCTCGGTGACATGGCTGTAGTTAATCTCTAGAGGTTTGTGAAACCAGCCTGCAGGATCACGTTCTAGAGTAAGGCGATCGATATAGGGTGCAAGCAGTTGACCCCGCTGATAAACAGCACCATTATCAATCAGCCATTGTTCCCCCTTCTGGAGTTGAAAGGGTTCATAATCCTGGCGGTTACGAACAGGAGAAGTGCTATTTAAGTCCATTTCCAGCAGCACTCCAATTCCTCTCGTCCCCGCTTCATCCAGAAGGTTTGCTAGCACTCCCAACCGATCAGCCTCTTCATCAGTCGGATCTCGAAAATGCTCATCCAGTTCATACCAGTCTTTCGTCCAATGTCCCTGAAATGAGGTGGAGATACCTGCATAGAATGGATCGATATTCTCATCATTTCCCGCAACAGAAGTGTGGAGATACCACGATCTGCCAGGATCGTAAATCATCCCATTTGCATGATCTTGAACTGGAGATAAGATCAGTTTGGTTACACCTAAATTTTGCAAGTAGTCCAGCTTCTGAATCACCCCCTTTAGATCCCCGCCCCAGTACATACCTGGATATCGATGGGTCGGATCATAAGCGTATCGAATCAGAGATCGGTTGATCTGGTTATCGTTTTTCTGAAAAGCAGATTGCTCTTGCTTCGAGAAAGCATAGTCAGGGATATTATTCCTGATTTCACCATCGAAAAAACGATCAACAGAGATGTAGTACAAAATGTCATTGTCAAGGTTGCCCTTACTGACATGAGCCAGAGGCTTACTGTAGGAGCCTTCTATTCCTATGCTTAGAATCAATATTGCTAGTAATAATGCTTTTATGAGTAGTTTTATCTCAAATCGGAGTGCGATGTACATGATCCTGTCTCAACAATAACAATGACTAATCACTCTTGAAATCCAGACTCGACATCCCGAAAACTGATCAAGTTCTCCGGCTGATCAGAATAGAGATCAGCGAGCTGGGTGGGGAACTCTATAGTGAGCGGTTCCGGTTGAGGAAGCTTGACATCCGTGAATACCTGTGAGATCTGAGCGAGATGAGTTGGATCCATATGGCCGAATCGGTAAAACCAAAGATTTTGCAGCTGATTACTCCAGCTAAATAAAAATCGGGCAATGGTGGGCTCTAGCAAGATGATAAAGATCAAACCTAAGCCTCCTGACAACAACCAGCGGTTATTTAAGCCATACCGTCTTAGAAAGCCCTGAGCTCTGATATAGGCAGTATTACTCTTGATCGTCTGCCACTGGATTACCAGAAACTCCCAGATCTGATCCAACATCCCCAATGAGGATTTCTGTCTCAATAGACTGCTGAGTTGATTCCTCTTGTCTGAGCAAATAAATGAGATAAATTCGTCATAATCTATACTGCCGGAGCAATCAATATCCACACGAGAGAACAGGTAAGTTAGTTCATGATTGCCAGGATCCTGACCCAATGATCTCATGACAACTCTTAATTCGTCAGCAGAAATAGATCCATCTCCATTCACATCGAACATTGTCCACAAGTCTTTGATTTTCTTGGCCTGCAGAAACTTACGACTTTTGACCTTGATCGATTCAATCAAGAAATGAATACGGAAATAAATCAATTCACCCAGGTTAAATCCGAGAATAAACCCCATTACATTGACGATGTAAAAGACCAGTATAGGCACGAAACTAAAATAGATCATCGGAGCAAAATTAATTTCTCCAGACTGACTGAACAGAAGTGCGACATTGTACAGTGGCCATGTAATCAAAATGGCTCCATAGTCAATAAATGGCTTGATCAGGACCTGGCGCAAAGGCACATTGGCACTTGTGGTGTTAAGGCTTTCATGAAAAAACTTGGACAGAAACTGTCGCCCTGCTGAGGGTCGTCCCTTTATCTTAGAGGGTACATATTGCTCCTGAAATGGATTGAGCTGTCCTTGAATAATGATCTTGGTTCCAATCAGGTAATAGACAATATACATGCCCACCGCATAGGGAATCAGGCCCGCAAGCGTAAAAGCAATACTCCAGGGGGCAGCACCCGTATTCACGATCAGAAATCCAAAATCACAGCCAATTTTCCAAGCCGTAAATCCTAGAAGCATCCTGAAGATATTATCCCAGCGCCTAACATTTGCCTGTGGATGGATCCGCTGGATCAGGGAAGGCAAAACACGACTGAACCCTGGTGTCTCTTGCAAAACCATGTAAAAGAGCAACGGGGTGACGATCTGAAATAGTTTGCTACCTCCAAACGAAAGTGCCTCAGTGCTGGGCAGGGAAACCGAGAATATCACCATAGACAACCCCTCAACTCCACAAATAATCGATAAATTCAGAAACAGAAAACAACCTTAGGGGACTTTTAACACGATCAGGCTATGGGCACCCAGCTCCAGCGGTAAAACCTCAGTTTGATGAATCATGCCAGGATGGGTCTGCAGCAGGCTACCCGGAGCGTACCCCATTGCGTCTTCGTTCACATCCAGAAAGTAGTGGCGTTGACGGGTTCGCAGCAGCGGATCAAGCCAGTCGCCATCAAAAAGCACCTCCCAGGTTTCACCACCGCCCGGAGGTAAAGGGATCTCATAGTTGCCTGTAATATCCTGCCGGAATGCTGTCGGACCTAAATTAAAGATAACCAGGTGAGAATCTTCTGGGTGTGTGGGCTGATAGCGCCAGAGTCCCAGCACTCCATGTTCATGATTGGTATGCCAGATCTGAATTCGGGTCAGGGGGTGCACCCATCCTCATCCAGCAAAGTGTAGTCTCTGAAGATCTGACGCAGGCGGGCCATATCAAGGCGATGTTGTTTGTGGAGTAAATAGGTTTGCCGATCTGTTAAGCCGGTGTTGCTCCAGAACGCCAGTTGCTTTTCGGTCACATCATCCCAATGGAACTTCCAGTCTTCAGCGCCCTCTAGACAATTCAGCATCAGCGAGTCAACCCCTGGCACAAACATATACATAAAATTTGCTGTGAACATGGTCAGGGCTTCTACATTGCGAACCGTTCGGCGCACATAGTCCAGCAAATCCTCCTGAGGCAGCAACCCCGCCTGAATCATGGCCTCCCCCTGGAAGCGAGCCAGCTCTGCCGGATTTTTGCCATAGGCCCAGGGAGTCCCAGGGCGACCAACCATCACCTGCGGATCAGCATAGATTTCATCGTGCAGCTGAGCATAAACCGCATTCCGGCGTGAACAGGTGACAGAATGATGCAGGGCAGGGAGCAACCGATCAAAATCAGGGACCTGGGATTGCGGTCGGAGATGGGGAGGCTTGGTGATCTCTTCCAGAATTGGGAAGCCATAGGGGGCATAATAGATGTCAACACACTCCCGAATCACCAGATCATTTTGCATGGCAAACGTCTCACCCAAAATCAATGTGTCTGGGCTTGCCACTTTTAAGGCCTCTCGCAGTTCCTGAAGTAAAATTTCACCGTAATTGGTTTCTCTTGAAGAATATTGGTAGATCAGTCCATCTAGATATCCCAAACGCAGGATCGGGAGACGGTAGCGAACTGTGAACGCAACAATTTTTTCCACCAGCTGTTTCCGCACCCAGGGATCTGAGAGGTTGAACATCCAGGTGCCATAATCTCGAAACATGGTTGCTTCAGCATCAGCATAGATAGGCCGATGACTATCAGGATCCACCATCTGATCCAGAGATCCTGCAAACGGGGTCCGGACCTGATGGACAAAAGGCAGATCCGGAACGACTGCTATCTCCTGTTCGTAAAGACGGTGGACCCATTGCAAAAAGTCCCAAGTATGACCCAGCTGCCAGTCAACATCGGCGACGTCATAAGTCAGGTAATTAAACTTAGGATCCAGGGCTGATCGATCCGCAACGGAGGATGCAGTCGTCACCATCACCTCATCGATCCCCAATTCTCCCAATCGATTAGGAATATCCGTGCGCAGCATCTGCCGCGTGATCGGATCTCTGAACATCTCCTCGCGGCTTCTGGGGGCAAAAATACCTCCCTCATATCCAGCCACTAACCCCTCCAACGTGGTTTCCATCAGAACATGAGCATGACGGGGTTGGGGGGCAGCAGCTTTCCAGTCAAACCGAATTTTGGGTACATAGAGGATCTCAAACACCCGTTCCAGATCGGCTAAAGGGACGAAAGGTTGCCAGGATCTATGCCCGAGGCGAAAGCGAAATTGCAAAGATGTCCCCGGTCGGATCCGGTTTAGTGTCTCTGTCCAGAACGGGAACTCAGCCTGAGGAGGGTGTAACTGCCGCCACGATCTCAGGCCCACTTTTACCTGCACCTTACTTTCAGGGCAGCGCAGACAACCATCAGAATCAAAAAGCTGCGGTAAATAAACCCGAATCGCCACATCCACACCACCATCTGGATAAACCCGCTCAATATGAGTCAGGGTACTGGGGCGAAAAAGAGCATCAGGCGTCAGTTGAGGAGACCCAGGGGAAGTAGCTAGCATCACAGGAATATCGAGATTGTGATCAATAAGAAGAAGAGGTATACCTTCCAATGCCCAATATGGAATAGAGAGGTTAAGTTTGTCTGCTGGAAAAAGTTAGAAATCTCACCTGCTTCGGGTGGAGATCTGCCGCCCTCTGCTCAAAACTCCACAGAGATCAACCTACGTTACCAGGCGCACCTGCTCCCCTTTTCAACCCTCCAGCCCCTGAACTTAACGGTGAGCAAGATCTGGGCTTGCCTCGGTTAGTTAATTTCAAAGGAAGATCCCATGACAAACTATTGTCAGATATTGATCCACAGGAGCTAAGGCGCAGATCCGTTCCCAATTGTTCACCAGCTGTACATGCAGGAGGGATATCATGGCTTGAACCCGATCACTTGTTCTATGGGACCTCCGATCCAGTTAGCAGGAAAAACCATTGCACTCACCGGATCCTCAGGAACTCTGGGACAGGCGCTGCTCAAAAAATTGCACGAGCAGGGATCCCATCTGATCGCCCTCACCACCGGATCCTATCCTTTTGCAGAAACCCTGGAATCAGCCCATTTAGAGGTGATCCCCTGGCGGGTGGGGGAGGAACAAGCTCTGGCAGAAGTTCTGAAGCGGGTGGATATTCTTATCCTCAACCACGGTATCAATGTCCATGCCGAGCGGACGCCTGAGGCAATTCAAAAATCCTATGAGGTGAACACCTTTTCTTGCTGGAGGTTGCTGGAGCTGTTTCTCACCACCATCCCTGCAGAGTCTCAACCCACCCAAAAGGAGATCTGGATCAACACCTCCGAAGCCGAGGTGAGTCCGGCGGTGAGCCCGCTATATGAGCTGTCGAAACGCGCGATTGGCGATCTGATCACTCTGCGCCGACTGGATGCCCCCTGTGGAATTCGTAAATTGATCCTGGGGCCGTTTAAGAGCCATCTCAATCCGATTGGGATCATGTCTGCTGACTGGGTGGCTGCTCAGATCGTGGCGCAGGCTAAGGGAGGACGGCGAAACATCATTGTGGCCATCAATCCCCTCACCTATGTCCTCTTCCCCTGGAAAGAATTCTGGATGTCCACCTACTTTCGGCTGTTTAGTCGAGCGCCAGTGGAATCTGCTGCCCCTGAGGTAACCCCTCAAGAGTCTCAAGGGTAGATCTCATGTATCTTAAGCCTGCTACCACGCTGATCCCGCCACCCACCATGCAAGCCCAGAGGCAAGAATGTCTGGCATGGATGGAGCAACAGATCTGACCCCCTCATCTCTATCTGGACGGGATCACCGCCGATACCTGACGGAAATCAGTGATGAGCGCCACTCTTCCTGGCCCTGGCCTGGCTTGGGGCTTCTGCCAGGGTAACCATCTCTAATCGCTTTCCTCTCAAGCTAACCATAGATGGGCTGTTGCTCGCAAAAAGTTAGCCGTGGCATATTCATTGTCGGCGACCACTACAGCCCAGTGGGTGAGATGACGACAGACTTGTTTGAGTTGAAATACGGCTTTGCGAATCGATGTTATGCCTACGGCAAGCTGCGCCAACAAAACTAGTGATCCGTTCATGACGTAAGGGTAGAGCCCAACTGCCTTCCATCTCGGGAATGATGGCTAAAGTTGAGTAGCCTTGCCCCAGAGTAATCGGTTTGATGCCTGCAATGGTCGAGGGATGATGCTACGCCTGCGGCAGGCTGCGCCAACAAATGTCCGTTCTTTCAAGGTAGGAGCATAGAGTCGTGGCCAGTCGGTATGATCAATCGCCAATAGGAGAGGCTGGTCGGCAGGGGAGGGCTGAAAACCCAGCAGAAAGCGCATCAACTGATTGGCATTGAGGCGGAATTGACGCAGGGCTTTGTAGAGACTGGACCAGCGCCGACGAAACAGCGGACAGAGACTGATCTGAACCAGAGAGGGTGAAGCAGGGATTGTAAGGATGGCATCCATCAGGTCAAACAGAGCTGCCTTCGAGGGACCGAGTAGGGAGTAAAGCTGTTGGCGAAACTGTCGCAACGAGTTGAAGATCATGATAGAGGATGGTGTTTTGGCAAACTTATCCTCGCTGATGGGTAGTCGGGGTGACCCCTACCCTTTCCTCGTTCATAGTCAAAAGTCCTGTAACTTAGGCATTTCATCTAACCTGGAGGATTAGAGGATAAACGGTTGAATTGAGCGGCTGACA
>JAAUUJ010000259.1 GCA_012030715.1 Synechococcaceae cyanobacterium SM2_3_1
ACGACTCATACTCCCACACCAACTCCAACAGCTACTCCCACACCAACGCCAACAGCTACTCCCACACCCACCCCTACTCCCCACTCCAACCGCAACTCCAACCCCCATACCCACCCCAACTCCCACTCCCAGTGGATCCGGCATTCAGCTATCCCCTGCGGTCAGTCTGACAGCCGCCGGACGGCTACAGATCTCTGTCCAGATATCTCCCAGCCAATTGGCCACCACCAGCTTTACGATCCCTGGAGAAATTGTCTTGATCCCTGGCTCCGATCCCATATTTGCCCTGGCCAGATTTGTGCGCTCCTCGATCGAGTTTTTCCCTGGCTTCTCCACCTACTCTGCGGATGCTCTTTCAGGGACCGTGCAGGTGACATTCAATCAGGTTGAGATAGCAGGCGTCTCCCCCTCCACCTGTGTGATCGTGCATGAACCTGCACTGGATCCCCTAGTTCCGGCGAATCAGATCGCCAAATCCAGCGCTTGCTCCTGATCCAAGCAGTCTGAAACAGATCGTTAAGCCGTGACTTCAGCTTGCTGGCGTTCTAGAACCCAGGCCACCAGAGTGCGGACCGCAAACCCAGTCCCGCCTTTGTTGGTGTAGCCGAAGTCCCGATCTGTCCAGACTGGCCCAGCAATATCCAGGTGCATCCAGGGGGTTTTCTCGACAAACTGTTTGAGGAACAGGGCTGCAGTAATTGCTCCTCCCGAACGTGGCCCTGTATTTTTCATGTCGGCAACCACCGAACTCAGTCCCTCAAAATAGGATTCCTCTATCGGCATGCGCCAGAATTTCTCCCCAGTCTGACTGGCTGCCTGCTGCAGTTGCGTGGCCAGATCTTCATCAGGGGTAAACAGACCCGCCATGTCCTCCCCGAGGGCGACAACACAAGCCCCCGTAAGAGTCGCCAGATCCACGATGGCATCAACTCCTAGCTTTTCCGCAAACACCAGGGCATCCGCCAGCGTTAAGCGACCTTCGGCATCGGTGTTGTTGATCTCAATGGTCTTGCGGTTGGAAGCCGTGAGAATATCCCCTGGGTGCAGGGCGCGACCGCTGATCATGTTTTCAGTTGCAGCCACAATGAAGTGCAGTTCCACCTGGGGTTTCAGGGCGGCTAGAGCTCTTGCGGCTCCCAGAACCGCAGCGGATCCACCCATGTCGGTTTTCATCATGGCAATGCTGCGGGAGTCGGTCTTGATGTTCAGACCCCCCGAATCAAACGTCAGCCCCTTACCCACCAGAGCCAGCTTGGCCACGGCTTTGCCCTCGGGTTTGTAGGTGAGGTGAAGTAAACTGAGGGGGCAGATCGGAGGCTTGAGCCACGCCCAAAAAGGCTCCCATCCCCAGGGCGGCACACTCTTCATATCCCAGGATCTCGGCGGTCAAACCAAAGTCTTCGGCCAGGGTTCGCGCTGTATCTGCGAGCGTGATCGGGGTAACAATATTGGCAGGGGCAGACACTAACTCTCGAGCCAGGATGGTTCCGGCAGCTATTTCCAGGGCCTGCTGGATCGCCTGGGTAGAGGCTGCAGTCTCTGATGCTCCTTGAGGTAGGATCAGAGTCACCTCTTCTACAGAAAAGAGATTGTTGCTTTCTCCAGTGCCATTCTGAGACTTAAATCGGTTGTCCTGATGGGCTACCAGGAGAGATCCCTCAACGACAGCCTGGATCGTTGCTGCTAGATCCATATCCACTGAGGGAAGCAATAAACCCACCTGTTTGCACTTGAGGGCATGGGCCTGACGCAGACCATTGGCGGTGGCACGACGCATCATCTCAAGAGAAGCCTGTTGCGGAGATCCCATCCCCGTCAGCACCACTTTGCGGATCTCTGCCCCCAAACGGGTCGCGACTGTCGTGTTGAGTTTGGCCTGAAATTCCTGTTCCTGGATCAGCTCTGCGACAGCTCCACCCCAAAGATTTTGATCCGCTTCCGCAATATCCGCTGGAAGATTGTAGAGAGATTTGCCGTTGTTCGTCGCCTCACGGGGAGCAGACTGGCAAAATAGGATCAGACAATCCCCCGTCCAGGAGATTACAGAGGATGAGGCGAGATGAAACTGCATAGGAGTAAGTGACATTCACGAGACGTTTAACTAACCTACTGCAGGGATGCCTCTTTTTTCCAGATAAGGCATTGGTTTACTGTGTAGATGAAATGGGTTGGCCCCACTTTTTCACGTCCAGAGCATAACCCGCTACCACCAGAAACACCTGATCCGCCTGTTGCCCCACCTGCTGGACCAGTTCCCCCAACCGATCTCGAAATAAGCGTCCAGAGGCATAGGCCGGAATCACACCCCAACCCACCTCCTCTGCCACCAACAGCAGTAACCGATCAGATGCGAGTAGAGATCCTTTCAACCCTTCCATCTGGTCTTGCCAGGCTGCTGCAGAAGCGTCCAGATGGTTGGCCACCCAAGCCCCAAGAGAATCCACCAGACAACAGGTTGTGGGGGGACAACGAAAGAGGGCTGCTGCCAGCTGATCCGGTTCTTCCCAGGTGATCCATTCCGCCGGGCGACGTTGACGGTGTTGTTGAATGCGGGCTGCCCACTCCGGATCTTCGCCAGTGTCAGGGGATGGAGTGGTGGCAATGTAAATGACCGGACGCTGGGACTGGTGGGCTAGCTGTTCGGCGAACACACTTTTTCCTGAGCGCGTCGGTCCGGTGATTAAAATAGTGGTCATGAGGGTTGGGGAATCAGAGATGGATGATCAAACCAGCTAAAAAACTGATCGACATAGGTGAGCAGATCGGGCTCCACAAAATAAAAATTCTCCCCCCGATCGGTAAACTCCCAGAAATCTTCGCGGGTGGTGCGCAATTCATCACGGATCATATACAGTCGGGAGAGGGGCTCGTCCTTCATGTCTTCATAGATTAAATAGGCTGAGTTGTAGTTCTCCACTTTCAGGTAATAGGCTGCTAACTTTGCCTGTGATTTTCTTATGCCGCGTAATGTATTTTCCTGTTGTTCACTCTCAGGATCTTGATCAATCTTTAGAAACACTGAAAGGAGCTCTAGACTGACAGACGAACGATTCTGGCAACAGATCTGCGCCAGCAAACCTAGATCAAAGGCAAAGGTCTCTGAGAGGAAAAACAAATTAGCTTTATAGGCTAGAAGACTGTAGTAACGAAAATAATTAGCAATTTCCAGGGCAATCGAATCGTGATGAGTGATCACAGCCACTTCAGCCATTGAACGATATTGCTTTAAAATATTATATCCGGTGCGAATATCGTGGGTGTTGATCACTGCTCTGAGATAGGTATTAAAAAACTTGATCGCTAGCTGAGCAACTTCTAGCTTGTTGGCATATAGAGCCTTTTCGCCAATTTCTCGGGTGTTAATGCCAATAATATAACAGGCTTCACGTAGCTGGTTTAACGAGTCGGTAAAAATGGACTGATACTGACGGAGGATCTTTAACTCTAGCCAGATTTGGGCAGCCTCGATTTCATGCAGTTTGTGAATATCTACCGAGACAAAATCTGGATCAGAGGCAATGGGCTTGGTAAGTAAGAACCAGAGAGGGGGCAGTTTTGACTTGCATGTGCTGTAGAAAAAGGCAAAGCCTTTGAGACTATCCAGCGCATTTAACATGATCAGGCTCTCCCGCTGGCGGATGGCACTGATGGCAATACCACGGATCTCATCCAGAGCTGATAAACATTGTTCATGGGCAGGAATAATCTC
>JAAUUJ010000073.1:0-2151 GCA_012030715.1 Synechococcaceae cyanobacterium SM2_3_1
GAACAGAGTTTGATAAGATGAATCCATCGATATTTCTGTGCTAGGAGTAATGGATTACGTCCTAGCTTCTTTTGAGTCTTGACAAGCCTATAACCCTTGCTGCATCTACTCTCAAGGATGGAATGTCGCCCCTCCAGCCGATTTCCTTAACTTGTCAGGAATGATGAGTCCCTGGGGTTCCAGCCGTACCTTACCTTTCATGCGGATTAGTTCGATCACCAGTTTTTAGGGGTGACAAAGTTCCGGATCCCGCTGATCTAGACGGTCCTTTCTGGTTATCGGATCCTTACACGGAAACGGATTGCTCCAGCGGCATTGCCATCGGTGAGCTGTGTCAGATCCACCACAATTACCCCATTGGTGAACGGTCCGCTGATGGGGCAAAGGGCACGAGAAGGACTGTCAGAGAAAGATCCTGCGTCGCTGTCGGAGGAAAGGCTCAATTCTCTGCGGGTGCCATCGATATCTACAGTGATCGTATCGGAGGATAGTTCCACACTTTCTGGTAAAGGATCACAGATACTCAGGTTGGTGCTGGACCCATTGGCCAGGAAGTAAAGCGTGAATTCTACCTCATCGCCTGGGTTGACAGATTCGTCAACAGCTCCCTCCAGAAATTGGGACGCGCCCTCTGGCCAGGCAACGGTGGGATCATCATTGGGATCACTAAAGACATCCCGATAGTTCCGGATCCGGAACCCATTGACAGCTGTGATCCGCTTTACGATTGCCAGTTCTCCTGCTGGCGGGGTAGGAGAGGTATCTGGATCTGGGGTGGGGGTGACTCGGGGGGTCGGGGTGGTTGTTGGTGCGGGACGTGGGGGGAACAAAGGCTGCTGATCGTGACTGTAATCGTGGCTGTGTTGGATGTCAGGCCATCGTTATCATTCACGGTGTAAGGAATTTCTACGCTGCCTGTAAATCCAGGAACTGGTGTGAAGGTTACAAGGCCAGTTTCGTTAACTGTAAATGTTCCAGCCTCATCTACGGTAATGCTTGTCTGCTGTCCTGGGGTTGAAGGATCGAGATCAACGGTGGTGGGATCAATATCGCCATCCGGATCAAAGTCGTTGTTGGTAATGGGGATCCGGGCTGGTGTATTGATCAGGGTGACTACACTGTTATCCACAGCAGTTGGAGGTTGACCCACAACAATGGTGATGGTGGCAGGATTGGAAAGCAGTCCATCATTGTCCCGGACCGTGTAGGGAATCATGACAGTACCAACGAAATCTGGATCTGGAATAAAGGTAACTAGGCCATTCTCATCAACGGTTAGGGTCCCCTGGCCTGGAAGGGTGAGGGAGGTTTGCTGACCAGAGGTAGCTGGATCTAAATCGATAGTGGTGGGATCAATACTTCCGTCAGGATCAGAGTCGTTGGATGTGACATCGAGACTCACAGGGGTATTGGGTGTTGTGGTTGCAGTGTCATCATTGGCAACTGGCTCTGTACCGATCGTTACAGTGATAGTACCGATGTTGGATGGGAGACCATCGTTGTCGCGGACAATGTAGGGGATGCTGACAGTTCCAGTAAATTCGGGTTCTGGTGAGAAGGTGACAATACCATTTTCATCAACTGTAAAGGTTCCCTGTCCCGGCAGCGTCACTGTAGTATCCAGTTCAGGTGTAGCAGGATCTAGATCAACTGTTGATGGATCAATTGTTCCATCAGGATCTGAGTCATTATCAGTGGCACTGAATGTGACATTGGTGTCAGCTGCAGTTGTGGCCACATCATCCACAGCAACAGGATTATTTCCAATGGTGACAGAGATATTGGCCTGGTTAGATACTAATCCAGTGTCATCACTAACGGTATAGGGAATCGTTGCTGTTCCAGTAAAGGTTGGATCAGGGTCAAAAGTGACATTACCAGAATCATCAACTGTAAAGACCCCTTCTCCAGCAATGGTGAATGTATTCTGGATCCCTGGAGTAGTTGGATCTAGATCAACGCTTGCGACATCCAAGTTATTATCAGGATCTGAGTCATTATCAGTGGCACTGAATGTGACATTAGTGTCAGCTGCAGTTGTGGCCACATCATCCACAGCAACAGGATTATTTCCAATGGTGACAGAGATATTGGCCTGGTTAGATACTAATCCAGTGTCATCACTAACGGTATAGGGAATCGTTGCTGTTC
>JAAUUJ010000073.1:2251-20398 GCA_012030715.1 Synechococcaceae cyanobacterium SM2_3_1
TGTCAGCTGCAGTTGTGGCCACATCATCCACAGCAACAGGATTATTTCCAATGGTGACAGAGATATTGGCCTGGTTAGATACTAATCCAGTGTCATCACTAACGGTATAGGGAATCGTTGCTGTTCCGGTAAAGGTTGGATCAGGGTCAAAAGTGACATTACCAGAATCATCAACTGTAAAGACCCCTTCTCCAGCAATGGTGAATGTATTCTGGATCCCTGGAGTACTTGGATCTAGATCAACGCTTGCGACATCCAAGTTATTATCAGGATCTGAGTCATTATCAGTGGCACTGAATGTGACATTGGTGTCAGCTGAAGTTGTGGCAACATCATCCACAGCAACAGGACTGTTCCCAGCTATAACATTTACACTAATAGTTGCAATATTTGAAATATCACCTTGTTCATCTCTTATGGTGTAGGTGATAGAGGATATGCCTAAAAAGCTTGGTACTGGAGTAAATGTAACGAGTCCATTGTTATCAACTGAAAATGTACCTTGCCCTGGCACCGTTATTGTTTTGGCATCAGGATTAATATTGGGCGTAGTATCCAGATCAATTAGATCGGGTCTGAGGGCACCATCGACAGGAGTATCATTGTTTGAAATTGAGAATGTGATGGGTATATTCTGAGGGGTGATCGCAACGTCATCTACAGCTATCGGTGGATCACTGGGTTCAGTTAGTTGTATGGGAGTGACAATAGCACTTTCAGGGGCACCAATTGCAACAGAATAGAGGCGAAGACCATTGGACCCGACAGCACCTAGCCTTAGAGTAAAACCTGTAATCCCTGGGCTATTGTATGTGGCGATATACTGTGATCTAGGATCAAGCTGGATTCCAGGCAGGTCAAACGGTAATCCTAGAAATCGAATAGCTCCTCCAGCATCGCTATCAGTGAGGAGAGTAGTGATGTCAACTTCATAGAAATCAAATCCACCAATTTCATGAAATTCTGTAGTATTCCCATTCCCACTTGAATCAATGTCAATCCCTGAAACGGCAAAGTTTTGAATTGCAACTGGGTTAGTTGTATTAGCCGCAAAGAATTCAAATAGATAACTTACGCCATTGCCGCCCCCATTGTTGTGTTGGGGTTCAAATCTACCAGGATTTGTGTCCTGATCACGTTGATTAATGGAAACACCTGGATCGATGGTTGGAGTGACTCTGACATCAACCGTATCAATACCAATTGTGATGGCATCTTCATAGATAAATACACCACCACCGAGATCAGTAGGGTTATCCAGATCAAAGACATTGAATGCATTATCGAATTGAGCCTGAAGTGAATAATTCCAAGTATTGAGAATTTCTCGGTCTGGTGTGGTCTTGGTTTCGATTTCACCCGTGTGGTACTCCAATATCCAGTCCCCACCAAGCACAGCATTGCCAGTCAAGTCGTCGGAGGCGGCAACATCAGCCTCGGTGAGATGAGCCAGTTGTTGAATAAAGGCTTTTCCATCCTCACCAGCAGCGATATTACACCCATAAAGAAAGATGTCTGCTTCAGGGGCCAGAGCAGTAGCCCAGAATTGCAGTTCACCAGCCTCAGTCTCCAGGCTACTTTGATCAAGAGTGCGATTTCCCAGTCGCAGTGCCCCACTGTTGCCATGAGAGAGAATGTGGATTCCATCTACACTCTGCCGTCCCCGCAACACTTCAGTGATCTGTGCTAGACCATCACGCCTGGGATCTAAGATCACTACCTCAGCATTGGGAGAGATTGCCTTTAGAAGGACATCAAGTTCAGGCAGGTCATCTACAAATACTAGATCTTTTCTGAGGGGACTCTGGTGCTCGATCCCTGTTGTCGTGATATTTTTGTCAACTAAAGTTGATATTTG
The DNA here is from genome assembly GCA_012030715.1 of Synechococcaceae cyanobacterium SM2_3_1. Lineage (GTDB taxonomy): Bacteria > Cyanobacteriota > Cyanobacteriia > Thermostichales > Thermostichaceae > JAAUUJ01. The sequence continues at coordinate 4,110 of JAAUUJ010000073.1, forward strand.
CTCGTCTTTACCAGAGCTAAGTACAACATTGTTTGTCGCGTAGGAAGACTGTTGCAATAGTGCAACTGTAGCTAGAAGGATTGAGACCCATCCTAACCACTTGCTACTATGCTTCACATTGACATCAGATTTAGCTAATACAAGCTTGAATAAACTCAGCATCACTTCTACCTCACAAACTTATTGATGCAACCCTTTGACCTGAGGGATTTCACAAATATTTTGCCTGGGCAAAAACCCTATAACCTCTGCACTCTAAGTGTGACAGTATTGCTCCTGATCACATCACCACTCACAATCAGGAAACCTGTATTTACAATTTCCTGTACAAGGTTTTCTAGCTCATCAGGTGATGGTAGAGGGAGCTGTAGGCGGCAGGGCTGATCGGATTGATTTCCCTCTGGGGCATAGCAGATCTGAACTAGATCCTCAATTAAGGGTTCTGCATCCCGAATAATTTGAGCGATCACGACATCAAGACTTTGGGACTGACTGGATATCTCCACTTTGACCCGTAGAATATTTTCTAGATCTCGAATTTCTGCAGCAGTGTAATTGGTAAAGTCTGAGCCTTGACTCAGAAGCAGCTGATAGATAGCCTCACTCCATACGCTGACATCAACTGCTGCTGTGATCACAAATCCATGCAGGGTTTCAAACCCATTATTAACCTGCACAATTGCCCCAGGCGGATCAAACAGGCTGCCATTAAAAAAAATCTCGAATGAGGAACGAGGGTCCACCGACCCTGAGCCTAAGGGTGGTTGCAGCAACTGACCCTGTTCATTGATCGAGTACAGCACTGCCGCCGATCCCGTTGGGAAAATAGGTCCAGCCAGCCCATTACAGATGCCCGCCCCTGCAAAACTACCTCCCGATGCACAAAGGTTAAAAGGATCCAGTACCCTTCCCAAAATGGCTGTGGATGTCCCTGCAGGTTCGGGGTTGTTGTTGAATGGATCAACGGTGACTAGATTTCCACCCCCACCGCCACCACAGGATCCAGCCGCTAGCATCATCAGACTAACCACTCCTAGAGTGATCCTGCCTATCATTCGTTCATACTCAAGCTTGGGCATCGCATCTCTCCTCACACACACAGGGAAGAACACCGTGATCAGGGCACGATCAGAGTCGCATCAACAAAATTGGTGGTGATTTGTTCCCCATCTCGGCTCAGAGTGATCTGCCCATCCAGGAGATACTCACCAGCAGGTAATGGAGAGGTACTGGCAACCGATACCTCGACCCGCTGTTCACCTACCGCTGCGGGAAAAAGGTTTGCAAAGGCTGTGTCCAATTGCTGAGGCAGAAGTGCCAGAACAAAGGTGCCCTCAGTCGAACGAGCCAGTTGTTGCAGGTCAAAAAGTTCCAGGGCTGTACCAAGACCGATGATGTAGACCGAAAGGCCGGGTTCTAAACCATTAGGTAGGGCCTGTAGCTCTGCAATCGCCTCATTCAGGGAGAGATTACTGTCGTTATCAATGCCATCCGTAAATACAACCAGACGGCGGTTGATCCCATCCTCCTGGCTAAAGTCACTCAGCAGTTGGCCCGCCTCTACCGTGGCATCAAAAAGTGCGGTGTCGCCCCCAGCTGTGGCCCCCAGGATGCCGCGTTCCAGGTCAAAACGGTCCGCTGTAAAGTCTTGGAGCAGCTGGGCTGTTTGTAAGGGTCTACCCAAAGCTGTGGTGCCAAAGCCAGTGTCTTGATTATCGAAGCGCAGGATGGCCCCCAGATCCAATGGATTGGAGCGGTATTGTTCAACCAAACCAAAAGCAGCCTCAAATCGTAGATCCTGCTGATCCGTAACAAATAGACTGCCGGACCCATCCATCAGCAGCGAAAGCTGCAGGGGCTCTGCAACTAGGGATGAGGGGGGATTGATCACCTGAGTGGGAGATAGGGTGATCTCGGTTGACTGAGGAATCCCCTGCAGGTTGGTCACGCTCGTTACAGTGAAGCTGAGGTCTCCAGCTGCCACATTGATCAGGGGCTGAATTGGATCCATCTGAGTCAGGACTGCCAGGTTAAACTCCATCACCCCGCGTTCACCTAGAAATGACTTGGTGATGGCGCCACTAAAAGTCAGGGATAGCTCTGGGGCAGGAATAACAGGGGCTGAAGGTGAGACAATCCCTTCGCTATCGGATCCGCAACTCAAGAGAGCTAGAGATCCAAGCATAAGCGTGGTGTGAACGCAGGAAGAGGCCCAGTAATTTAACCGAGTCATAATGCAAAAATTGCTACGGTGGCACGCATTAGTTATAGCAGGAAATATCCAGATTTGGGCATTGAATCATAAGAAAGAGGCTGTGATGCCCGATCATTCTCGAAATGTAGCCTATTGATCCGCTTTTGGGTGCTCAGGCCTTGCGGCTGAAATGGTCCCGAAAGTTTCCTGCGTGTATCACATGCTTGATTTCGTATAAATTACTTCTCGGGAGGCTTATCTTGAGTGCTGTCTGTTCTGAGTTCTGAAGAATTGTTGTCGCTTAAGTTCAGGGGGGAGTGTCACCATCGGGATCAAAGCTTGCGGTGTCGTATTGATATTTCCGCTCCAGATTGTTAAGAGCACTGGGTTGGAGGTGATAATGGATCAGGAGTTTAATCTCAGTTGCTCAATCTGTTCCACTGATAGACCAGAGGTTTTGGAAATAAGCTCAATTGCCACTCCCTCCTGGAGCAATTTGATCACCATTTGTTGGATCCCTTCCTAGATCCCACGCTGTTCGCCAACAGGGCTATTTCATTCCCAAGGAAGCCTTAATGTGTTATGGTCTCAGGCTATACCAAGTCTTTGAGAGTGTGATGAGTCTGTTCTCCCAATCGGTATCGGAACAAATCGAGATTCTAGAGGGGTTTGCCGAACTCCCTGATGTTCGCAATGCCTCTGGTAAACGCCACCAGATTGCCTTGTGCTTGGCCCTCTTTACCCTGGCTGTAACGGTTTGAATGAATTTAACAATATGGCTCAGGCAGAACGGTGCTGTAAATTTGATCTAGATACGCTCAAGCGCCTTTTTAGAATGAACTACCCCTGCACAACATGCTGTCTTCCTCCTTTGACCACGGATCCAAGTTTTCCTCGCGGATCTTTGAACTGAACGGCAAGTTCTATGGGGCCAAGAGTGATGAAGCCGGGTATGTGAATTACGAAGTGATCGCTATCGATGAGTTAACCTTTCAACCTCGTTCATACCCGTTGACGTACTTTTTTTAGAGCGGTAGGGATCACCCCTTGGATGGTTCCAAAGGTTTGGGCTACTGCCTGGTGAGGTTGCCTGTGTACTTCATCTTCACCTTCACCTCCATCAGGCTGGGATCTGCGAGATGGCCAGTCCATACACTGTAGTGCAAAAGCCATGATCTTTCCCAGTTATTTTTGAATCAGGGATCGGCGCGACCCTAGCTCTTTCTTACCCTACTCCTGGGCCCGAAGTCCATGTCGAAAGGCTTTTGCGGCGGCTAAGGGGTTGGGGTTTTGCAGACAGCGGGTCAGCAACTCCAGATCTAGGGCAGGCAATACCTCGCTTGTCTGAATAGGTTTGTATCCCGCAGTGTCCGCAAATTGAATGGGGGTATCCTCCCACTGGTGATAGAGAGCAAGGTGATTGTTTGCCAAAACCACACCTCCCGTACCCCTAGACGTCGGTACAGTTCCAGGCGATTGATGCTGCCACTAGTTACCACCACCTCGATCGCCAGATCAGGAAACTCTTTATCTGTGCCAATGCAGTAGCTTTCGTCTGGTTCACCGCCAGCCTGTTGTTCTGGCCTTTTTAGGGTGGTTGACCCCATCGGAAAATATTCCGTGTCGGTTTCCAGGAAATACAGTTCCAGGAGATTGCCGATCTGAGTTTTTCCGATTTCATGATTGCGACTCGGAGCCAAGATTTCCAGCACCCCCTCTAAAAAATGCACTCGGTAGGCCGATGTCTCGCCTAAGTCAGCCAGTAGGGCTTCGTATTGATCCCACGATACCTGACTCAGGATCCGCCGTTCTTCGGGATCAACCAGGGCTAGACCGCTTAGCAAATCATTCACAAGTGCCATTACACTTAACTCCAACTGCTACACCCATTTTAAGACTGTAAATGACTGTCATAATTCTGCCAACTTTTGAGTTGTAGCCAGCCTAATCAAGGGGCCTTAAAGATTCCTGGATTGAGCGACATATCGTGCGAAACTAGAAAATGGATTTGTTCGGAACAACTGCATTTCGAGAGGTCTGCTCATTTCGGTAATACCGTCGATATTTCGACTGCAACTTACGAGAACACCATTGGGGATGCTCAGCTCTCCACCTTCCGGACGGATCCTGATTTTGATCCCGAGGCTCGTGCATTTTACTATGCTCGGGTGCTGGAGATCCCCACATCACGGTGGAGCACTTATGATGCTGTCAAGCTGGGGATTACTCCTCCGGCTCCCACCACATCAGGAACCTGCATACACCTCACTGATCTGGTACACCCCTAGCGAAGATCGGCTGACCAAAGTGCGGCAAGAGGTACTGACGGTAGCCAGTCTCAAAGCTCAGGAAGCTGTGGAGCTCACCACCGATAGTGGCTTTGGGGGCATCACCGATCCCTACACCATTGAGGACAACATGCTGTCTTCCTCCTTTGACGACGGATCCAAGTTTTCCTCACAGCTCTTTGAGCTGAACCGCAAGTTCTACGCGGCCAAAAGTGATGAGGCAGGGTACGCTAACTACGAGGTCCTGGCCATTCAGGGAGGTCCTCGCGGATCCCAGGTGGCGATGAATCTTCAGTAAAGGATTAACTGGTCTGATATGGCTCTGCTGATGATCATCATTGGTAGAACCAATCACCTAATATGAGACAGAAGGATCGTATCCTATCCACTTAAAACCAGGATTTATTGACTCCATGACTGTAGAAACTGAAGCCTCTGCAAGCAAGTCACCAGACACCAGTTTGCTAACCCCACTGTTTATTCGGCTGGCTCGTCGTGTCCGATTTATTAGTTTTCTAGCAGTTTTGTCTTCATTGCTAGGATCCTTACTGATGTTTATTATCGGTACAGTGAATACCTATAAGGCATTTGCAATCTTTTTGGGATTTCAGCAGGAGTTACTGGCAGCAACGGGTGTGGATCCTGGAGAAGAAGCAACTTTGCAGCTCTTAGAATCTTTGGATAATTTTTTAGTAGGCCTCACATTTTTCTTTTTCTCTTATGGGATCTATTCTCTATGTATTCGCTTAGGAGAAACTAATGAAGATGATCCCAAATGGTTGCAGGTTAATAATATCGCTACGTTAAAGAAAACCCTGCTAGAAGTTCTAGTTGTCTTACTTAGTGTTGTGTTTGTTAAAGGCCTATTGGAAAGAAGTGGAGAAGGTATTTTACAGTGGCCAGTTTTGGTGATTCCTGCATCTATCATTGCGCTGGCGCTGAGTATTCGTTTAATGAGTAAAGAGAGTAGTGAGGAAGCATAACCAAGTATTAGTCTCCATAACTGCGGCTACGCTGAGCTGAAATCCAGGAACATCCCAAGATGATGACCGTCAAAAAGGACTAAGCTTGTATCAACAGGCTCTTCTCTTCTGCCGATGGATATCTGTGTGCTTATGGATGCTGCTGGCAACACCTTCACAATGCCTTGGTCCAGCCTCAAGGCTGAACTCTTTTTCTCTCCCAAGCCCGTCCCCAAATCCAGATCGGATACCCCTCCCCGTCTGGAAAGTCTTTCCAACACCGACCTGGTGGAGTACTGCCAGACGGTTCAACCTCCCCACCGCGTTGGCTTTGCGGAATTAATGCGCCGTCACCAATCCCATGTAGAAAAGATCCTGTATCACCTGGCCCCAGACTGGTCCGACCGTCATGATCTGGCTCAGGAAGTTTGGCTCCGTGCCTACCGTCATTTACCTCGCCTTCAAGAACCGATCAAATTTCGCAGCTGGTTAGGCCGCATTGCCACCAATCTTTTCTACGATGAGTTGCGCAAACGTAAGCGCTATCTCCAGCCAGTCTCCCTGGATGCTCCCATTCAGGTCAAAGATAATGAAATGGAATGGGAACTCCCCTGTGATGGTCCTAGCCCCCATGAGCAACTGACCACCCAAGAATTTTATGAGCATCTGCATGGTGCAGTCCGTGATCTGCCTGATGTTTTTCGTCAGACGATTATCCTCAGAGAGATTCAGGGCTTGTCATACGAAGAGATCGCTGAACTGACAGGTGTGTCTCTGGGAACCGTCAAGTCGCGAATTGCCGAGCTCGTGCCAGACTACAAACCACACTAAAGCCTTATTTAGATGGTGAGTGATGATCAACGGTGTTCCAAAACCTGAACGCCAACCCTCGGAAAACCCCATGGCGGCAGACGAACGTTTTGATTTCTACTTTGAGCGCCTGAGTGCCTTCCTCGACGGGGAATTGTCGCCTGCAGAAGCTCGGGATGTGCAGGATTGGTTAACCCATGATCCTGAGGCGCAAGCGCTTTACCGCCAGCTCAGCAGCATTCAGGCCGGGTTTGATCGTCTTGATCCCTTCGCGGATGAGGCGGCACTTGACAGCATGATCTGCACCGTGATTCAGCGAACCCCCGCCCGCCTGGCACTACCAGCTGCTTGACAGCCCTGTCCTTCCTCATACCCACAAAGCGGCAGCTGCACTGGTGGTCTTTCTGGGTTTAAGCATGGCCACCTTCCAGCAGTGGTTTACCCCCCAATTGCTGGTTTCCGTGGAATCTCCCCCTGTGCAAATCTCTAGCCTGCCCCCTTCCACCCGGGCTGCCGAACAATACCTGCTTGGCCCCAGTGAAAGTAAAGATCCCTACACCATTCTCTTTGCCGAAGGGACGGCACAATAGGATAAAAAATCTCCACCGGAGATCTCGCTTAACCTCAGTTCATGCTGATCCTGCCTCGTCTTTCGCAAGTGTTATTGGGAACTGTGCTTCTCTGCCTGATCTGGAATCAAATGGCAGACTGTACCCCCACAGCTGCAAAGCCTCAATCTCAGCAGCCTTCCTTTCAGGACTGGATCCTCACCACTCCACTGCCTCAAAATCCCCAATACTCCAAAATCGAGCTGCGTACCCTTCCCCTCTTCCCCGACCTGAAGTTGGCAGAGCAACTGGATACTGACTTCACCACCAGGGTGGCAGATCTAAACGACAACATTGCCAGAAAGCAGCGACAACTGCATCGCATGCTCCAGGATTGGAGTGTTTCCGAAAACGTGATCCGTCTTACCCAGAAAGAATTAAGTCAGTTACGCACCGAGCGGGATCGCTTAGCCCTGGAGCACCTGTTGATCATGCGGCAATTAGAACGCAACATTGTGATTCCGATTCCCGACTTTGCGATTCCCCAGGCGATTGAAACCCCCTGATCCAGGCACACTCATGCAATCCTCTGGGATGCAGGTTATGCTGTGACTGCACCATCCTTCACTTGGTTATGCCCGCTCGTGTGCCCTCCACCGCAGAAATTGAACAACTGGCTGCTGATATTGGCACTGAGGTTTATATTGATGTTTCCAAGTGGCACCTCTACCTGCAGGATGCCAAACTTCACACTCAACTGGCGGAACTGCTGGCTCCCCTGATATTGGATCAAAAAGTGGATGAAAATTCTGTAACTTCAATCCTGCAGCAGATCCCTGTCAAAGTGGGAGGAGGGCGGAATGAGTTATCGCTTGCCGATCTCTTACCCATGCAAAGCCTGCTGAATCTGATGGATGTGCTGGAGGAGTATGGCCGCAAATGGAGTTAAGGCAAAGCGGGTTAGTCTATTCCTGCTTTTGCTCCTCTACTGCTAACCACTGTTGCCTGCCAGGGAACTGAGTGGGGAGAAACCATTGGTCGGGCTGTCCAGGTGTCCGCACCCACACCCGAAGTAGAATTGCCTCCAGAACCGTCTCCGGAAGCGCAGCCAGCTATTACCCCGTCGCCCCCCATTCAGTCCACCCCAATCGCCCCTCCCTTACCGGAGGTGTCACCCCAACCCTTAACTTCGACCTCAACTCAATTCACTGATCTGGAAGCCATTTCTAAGCTAGCCCACACAGCCATTACCAACCTGGAGCTGCTGGGGGTCTTTGCTCACATTGACTCCTCAACTTTTGATCCAGAACAGAGCATCAAGCGCGGCGAGTTTGCCCGCTGGTTAGTGCTGGCCAACAACGCCATTCACCAGGGGGAACCCAGTCGGCAGATTCGTTTGGCCCAGCGAGGGGAGCGACCCATTTTTTTAGATGTACCCGAAGATCACCCAGACTTCATCTACATCCAGGCCTTGGGATCGGCAGGCCTCGTAGAAGGGGATGAAAATCAAGAGTTTCGCCCTGACAGTCTCCTCTCTCGGGCCGAACTGATCCGATTTAAGCTGCCTCTGGACGTGCCTCCCGGGGCAATTGAGGGAGATCTGCAGCAGATTCAGGCCCAGTGGGGGTTTACCGATACAGAGCAGATCCCAGAAGTTGCCCGCGCCGCCATTGCCACGGATCGAACCCTGGGGGAGAATTCCACCATCCTACGCACCTTTGGTCCCATCCGTGCCTTTAACCCCTTCGAGCCCGTGACTCGCGCTGAAGCTGCTCTGGCGTTATCGGCTTTTGCTAATCAGACCGCCGCCGCCATTCCCAGCGCCCTGCTCCTGCCCCCTCCGTACCTGCTCCTGAGACCGCCTCGCCTGCTCCCAGCCCCACTTCTGACCCAACTCCGAAACAGCCTCCCGCCACCCCAGAAGAGAGTTCAGATCAGCCACCTACCACACCTGAACCCACTCCCGAACAACCCCGGGATAATTCTGGCTCAACCTCAGATCCGCAGGATGCAGCCGGAGAATTTGTAACCCCGACCCAGTCCGAATAGGGCATCATCCCCTAAGTTTGACTTACCAATTTCACTGCTTCTGTTTCTATTTCTGCTGATCCTGTTGCCGATGATTCGGGACCCAGATGAATCCCTTGTTATCTGCCATTGCTGCCGCTTTCTTCTCTTTCATGATCATGGGAGATGCAGCTGCTCCGGTGGCCTTTGCTGGAGGAGTTTTGGCAGCCGATCTGTTGCACATTAATGAATGTTGGCCTTATCCCCCCACAGCTGGGTTAGCCGCCGATCCCTGCTGCAGCTAAAGCGATAAAACTGGTAGCGGAGCGGATTTTTCAGATAGTAGTCCTGATGATATTCCTCCGCAGGATAAAAAGTTGTCGAAGGGTTGATTTCAGTGGTCAGTATTTGCTGAAAGCGATCCGAGTCTTCCAGTTCAACTTTCGATTGCTCTGCCAGGCGATGCTGTTCTTCGTCATGGTAGAAAATGGCGGAGCGATACTGATCTCCCCTGTCACAAAACTGCCCCTGTGCATCCAGCGGATCCACACTGTGCCAGAAATAGGTGAGCAGTTCCCGATAACTGATCTGGTCAGGATCATACTGGACACGGATCGCTTCCGCATGGCCTGTACGCCCAGAGGAGACTTCGTGGTAGGTAGGATTGGCAACTGTGCCACCAGTGTAGCCCGAGAGGACGGATAGGACCCCTGGAATCGCCTCAAAATCAGATTCCATACACCAGAAACAACCCCCAGCAAACGTGGCTTCAGCTAAAGGGATTTCTTCAGCAGAGCTGGGTTGCCCTAAACTCAAACACAGAAGGCTGAATAACAGGATCAGGACTGTCAATCCTTTGCTCTTCATTGCTCAACCTCTCCAAACTCAGATTATTCCTTCTATGTACAGACTAATCTGGATTACCCAGCGTGGTCAGAGTCAGGGCTTTTCCTTGCAACAGGTAAAGAATTGCACGCAAAGGGATATCAACATTTGCCGCCTGCGCAGGTTGTTGCAAGGTATAGTTCAGCTCCAGAAAACATTCCTCCAGCAGGAAGACATCCAGAAGAATGTGCAATTCCTCTGAGCTGAGGGGTAGGACTTGCATGGGCTGCATGATCTCCGAGTAGGCATCCCAAAAAGCTGCGGCAACCCAGCAATACCAGAACCGCGACCAGTGTTCCATCGCCGTCATTTGTTCATCCCCAATCACCCCACTGATCTGCTGATCCTTAAGGGCAACTCGAATGGCGTAGTAGAGAGAGTACAGCAGCCCAGCCACATCACGCAGGGGAGAGCGTTTAATCCGCCGTTCACTCAGGGGACGAGTCAGATCACCACTCAGGTTACTGAGGCGAAAATCCTTTCCTGTAAAGAACAGTTGTCCCAGGTGGTAATTGCCGTGCACACGAGTGCGGGTGGCGGTGATGGAGATGGGGAGGAGGCGGCGGAAGCGTTGAATGATCTGGGTTTGACTGTGCAGAACGGTTTGGGCGAGCTGGTTGGTGGTATTCTCCTCGGCCCGAGCCGATCGGCGTTCCAAAGCAGGTTGGACCTGTCCCACCAGGTTGCGCATAGATTGGTAGATGGAACGTTGATAAAGAGTGGTAAAGGGTTCCGGTGTAAAGGCAGGTTCCTCACTGTGAACCGCTAGAGCTTGATGAAAGTGCGCAGTACACCGCCCTAGTAGACGGGCCGATTCCAGGTAGTCGCCAATGGCAGCATAGGCCAGATCTGGGATGGCAACGTGGCTCCACTCCAAAATCGATCCTGCAGGCAGGCTGGGCAGGGGATCAAAAACAGAGGGGGAGTCAGGCAGCAGCAGGCGTTCAAAGTATTGAGCCAGATTGTCCAGGGTGTAACTCCAGGCATCTCCCTCCGTGGGCAGATAGTCCTGAATCACCGCCAGGGTGAGCGACTGATGCTGGACAGAGGCCAGAAAAGGCAGGATCGGGGGATGAAGGGGATGTTGGGTCAGGTACTCCCCCAGCTCTCTGGCAGGGTGGATCCCGTTTTCCACCTGTCGATAGGTGGTCATCAGAAGTTGTTCCCCAATCACTGCCTGCAGAATTGAATCCCTGGATTTAAGGAAACGGATCGTCAGATCTTCAGGCAGGGGGATCTGGGGTTGAGAGCGGTGCAGCAATTGCAGCATCAACCCTCGAGTTCGCAGCGCATCCGCCAGGGCACCCGTGAAATGATCCAGCACCTGGATCTGGGCCACAATCTGGGATTCTAAGGGCTGGGGTTCCGCATCGCGAGGGATCCAGATGAGGGGAAGGAGATAGGTTTCGGGGGTACCCACAGCATATTCTACCTCCACCAGCGCTAAGGCCAGATCGGAGCCATCTTCACTGTCCACCACGTCTAGAATGTGGGCATTCTGCACCACTTGAGTGCGGCGGTGGAACCAGGGTTGACCACAGAGGTAGTTGGGCAGGAGTTGCTCCAGTTGGGTGCGGTTATCACCCGTAAACACCGCCTGCCAGCGATTTCCACAGACAACAGGGTGGAGGCGGGTACCCCGGGGCCCGGTACACAGACAATGCCACTGGGTTGTTGTTCTAGAGAAAACCAGTAAAAGGAGTAGGCCCCGAGAGTGAGAAAGTAGGGCAGCTTCCCAATCGCAGGAAATTCTGTGCGGCCAAATACCTCTACTGGAATCAACCCCTCGTAGTTGGATAGATCCAGTTCCACACACTGACTGTAACGGGAGAGATTGACTACCACCAGGATGTTTTCTTGGGCATAGGTGCGCAGAAAGACCAATACCTTGCGGTTATCTGGGTAAAGCATCTGGAACTCACCCCGACCGAAGGCCAGAAACCGCTTGCGGACAGCGATCAACCGTTTCATCCACCACCAGAGGGAGTTGGAATTGGCCCGCTGCGTCTCCACATTGACGGCTTCGTAGTGGTATTCGGGCTCAATTACAATCGGCAGGAACAACCGCTGAGGGCTGGTCTGGGAGAAGCCAGCATTGCGATCCGCGCTCCACTGCATAGGAGTCCGCACCCCGTTGCGATCCCCCAGATAAATGTTGTCTCCCATGCCGATCTCATCCCCGTAGTAGAGAACGGGGGTTCCGGGGAGTGAAAAGAGCAAGCCGTTCATCAATTCAATGGAGCGGCGGTTGTTACCCAGCAACGGAGCCAGGCGGCGCCGGATCCCAAGATTAATGCGAGCCCGTGGATCCATGGCATAGACGCGGTACATATAGTCGCGATCCTCATCGGTAACCATCTCCAGCGTCAGTTCATCGTGATTACGCAGAAAAATCGCCCACTGGCAGGTTTCGGGGATCGGTGGGGTCTGTTGCAGGATATCCACAATCGGGAAGCGATCCTCCTGCTGAATCGCCATGAAGAGACGGGGCATGAGCGGAAAGTGGAAGTCCATATGACATTCATTTCCATCTCCCATATAGGCCACCGCATCCTCTGGCCACTGGTTGGCTTCTGCCAGCAGCATGATATTGGGGTATTTCAAATCAACATAGCTGCGCAGTTGTTTGAGAAAAGCATGGGTTTCGGGCAGGTTTTCACAGTTAGTCCCCTCCCGCTCATATAGATAAGGAACGGCGTCTAAGCGGAAGCCATCCACACCCAACTGCAGCCAGAAATCCAGAATCTCCAGAACCGCTTTCTGGACTGCCGGATTATCAAAATTTAGATCCGGTTGGTGGGAAAAAAAGCGATGCCAGTAGTGAGCGCGAGCCACTGGATCCCAGGACCAGTTAGAAGCTTCAAAATCCTGAAAAATAATGCGGGTGTTTTGATACTTATCTGAGGTATCACTCCAGACATAGAACTCCCGCTCAGGACTCCCTGCTGGCGCTTTCCGAGCCCTTTGGAACCAGGGATGCTGATCCGAGGTGTGGTTGATAACCAGCTCAATAATTACACGGATGCGACGGGCATGGGCCTCCTGCACCAGTTTTTGGAAGTCCTCTAACGTACCAAAGGTGGGGTTAATGCTGATGTAGTCAGAAACGTCATACCCGTCATCCCGTTGCGGTGAGGGAAAGAAGGGCAGCAACCAGATGGCTGTGATCCCCAGTGCTTGCAAATAATCGAGCTTGCTAATCAGGCCTGGAAGATCGCCAGTGCCATCCCCATTACTATCGGCAAAGGATTTAACCGGAACCTCATAGATAATGGCATCTTTGTACCAGAGGGCATCGTTGTGGAAAAGGTGCTGGGACATCAGAAGCCGAATCCTTCAGAAGTAACCAGGTCGATAAGAATGAGTCTTTACCATACCAGAAGGTTACCCCAAGCTCCCACTCGGGAGAGAACTTAGCTCATCATAGATAAGTACCTGAGATCCTTAGCATTTCCTCCAGCTTGGTATTGTTGTTTACCTGCACTATCGATGTCTAAACTGTAGTTTGCTCTCTAGCCATCATGGGGTCTGCCTCTGAACCCACTTTCGTGAGAACCTGCAGCTTAACTGCTGGGCCAATCCTGATGGTCGGACCTTCCAGAGCTGTTCCTATGGCAGTGTGGTGGAGTCGGAAGGAACCTTTATGGGATATAGAATCCTAACCCAACTACGCATTGGCTGGTATCCAGGGACCGATTGCTTTTCTACAGAAGCAGAATTCTTCCGTGTCCAGATCACCGATGCCATCCATCGCTAGAGACATCCCGCCGCCTCTGCTTCCAAGGCCATTGGCTGCTATTCTCAAAGTGTCCGTCTAGTGTTACCGCCAGGATCGGATCCAGGCTATGTCTCAACTTGCTCAGGGATTGAAGTCTTTAAAGCAGCTGATCCTCAGGCTAGAGGATATGTCTATTCGCTATCCTGTCAATAGTGTAGACGCGATCATGGAAGCCCTGGAGCTGGCTTCATTATTTGAGATGTACGAGTCCACTGCTTCATCTCTCCTGCTTCAGACTTCCGCCAATCTCCTGGAAAGAGTCAAGCAGTTTGAATTGAGTGCAGTAGAACTGGGATATCTGAAACAACATTTAATCAGTGTAGGGTTCACTGCCGATGAGATCACAGAGATCCTGGATTTAGAAGCGGATGAAGCGTAGAAGGACCCCGATCGACAAGCAGCAAGCCCTAGCCATCCTGAAAGCGCATGAACACTAATATTTGCAGAAAGCGCATCAACTTATCTTGGATTCAGCCAGCCGTCTCATGTACTTCTCCCTTCACCTTGCCGCGAAAAACCACGTACTGATAGATGTTGTAGAACAGCATGATCGGGATCAGCACCCCAATGAAGATCAGCATGAAAACCAGAGAACTGGGGCTGGCGGCAGCATCATAAATGGTGATCTGGGTGGGAATTACAAAGGGAAACACTACCAGACCCAGACCCAAGAACGAGAGGACAAACACCAGAATTGTCCAGACGAAGGGAGCATTTTCCTGTTTACGGTTCAAGCTGCGCCAGAGTAACCCCAGCAACAGGACTCCCAGAAGTGGAATCGCCACAAAGAGAATAAACAGGGGGCCAAAGAGGCGCGTGCGGGTGTAATCGTAAAAGAGTGGAGTAGCAATTGTAACAGCTGTTGCCCCCAGGAGTGTGGTGATGGAAGCAATCCGGGCGGTACGGTAATGGGTGGTCTGTAGATCCCCCTCTGTTTTCATGATCAAGTAAGTGGATCCAATCAGGACATAGCCCTGGATCAGACTCAAGGCCACCACCACCGACTGCCAGCTCAACCAATCCCAGGTGGATCCGATGAAATCTCCGGCCTGATTCACTGCGATCCCTTCCAGTACTGCGCCCAGCGAAAACCCCTGCCCCAGAGCGGCCAGAAAGCTGCCCACCCCAAAGGCCAGATTCCAGATCAGTTTTCGGGAAGAATGCTCACGGAATTCAAAGGCAACGGCTCGAAAAATAAAGCCGAAGATCATGATGAAAATGGGGATGTAGAGGGCATTCAGAATCGTGCTGTAGGCCAGCGGGAAAGCCCCGAACAGGGCACCCCCCATCAGGACCAACCAGGTTTCGTTGGCATCCCAGACATTGCTGAGACTGGTCATGAGGATCCCCCGCCGTTCCTCACTGGAGGCGGTTAGGGAAAGGATCCCCACCCCCAGATCAAAGCCATCCAGCATCACATAAAGCAACAGAAATAGGGCCAGGATTACAAACCAGACCTGGGGTAGAAAGTAGTAAAGCGAGTCCATCCAGGGTCCTCCTATTGAGCTTCAGCGGGGCGACTATCTGACTGGTGCTGGGCTGGGGTAGAACTGAGCCCCACAATCGTGTCTCCAGTGGGCAAAGGCCGATCCAGATCTGGTCCGGCGGCGATGATGCGAGTGCCAAAGTAGAGGGCAAAGATGAAGAGGACGGTATAGACACCCGCAAAGAAAAGCAGTGAGGTGAGCACTTCTGCAGCAGGTAGATGAGAGGCGGCATCGCTGGTGCGGATCTGACCGTAAAGCGTCCAGGGTTGGCGACCCACACAACGGACAATCCAGCCGGATTCCACCGCCAGATAGCCCAGAGGTCCTGAGCAGATCCAGCCCCATAACAACCAGCGTTGTTGGCCCAGCTTTTCTGGTGACAACTGACCCCGCAACCATTGCACGACGGTGATCGCCATCAGCCCTGCCAGGTAAAAGCCAACTGCAATCATGGTGCGAAATGAGTAGTAGACCAGCCCGATCAGCCCAGGTCGATTTTCAGGAGCAAATTCTTTTAATCCCTGGACAGGTTCTGACAAATTGGGGTGCAGTTCCAGGATGTAGCCCAACCCCTGGGGAACCTTGATCTCCCAATCGTTCTTTTCTGCCGCCGGATTCGGCCAGGCGATCAAACTCCAGTCTGCGGGTTGTCCAGCGGGAGCAGTCTCCCAGAGGGACTCCATGGCTGCCATTTTGGTGGGTTGGTAATGGTACACCTGTTCACCGCTTAAATGACCCACATAGATCTGCAGGGGAGCCACCAGGATCGCCACCGCCAAAGCAATTTTGAAGGAGCGGGTAAAAAAGGAGGGATGACGTTGCTTGAGCAAATACCAGGCGCTAATGCCACCGATGACAAACAGGGATGTTTCCAGAGTTGCCAGAAACATGTGGGTGACACTGGTGAGCATGAAGGGGTTAAAGATTGCTTGAAAGTAGTCGCTGACCACAAACTTGCCATCCACCACTTCCCCTCCGGCAGGGGTTTGTAGCCAGGAGTTGGCTGTCAGGATCCAGAAGGTGGAGAGGTTGGCTCCAAAGGCGACCATGATTGTGGAGAGATAGTGGATCGCCGGATTAACTCGCGCCCAACCAAAGAGCATGATCCCTAGAAACCCTGCCTCCAGCATGAAAGCCATGGAAGCCTCAAACCCGAGAATACTCCCAAAAAAATCTCCGATCGCCCGTGAGAGGGGAGCCCAGTTCGTGCCAAACTGAAATTCCATGGGCAGGCCCGTTGCAACCCCGATCCCGAAGTTAAGCACATAAAAGTTTTGGCCCAGAAGCGGGCATGGTGATAGTAGTCAGGATTGCGAGTTTTGAGCCATAA
>JAAUUJ010000074.1 GCA_012030715.1 Synechococcaceae cyanobacterium SM2_3_1
GTGGTGCTGTCGCGGGCCAATCTCAGTGTGGTTTCCCCTTTAATTGCCACCAGCTACATCTTTACGGTCTTGGTGGCAACGTCTTTTTGGGGAAGTGATCCCGCCTTTACGCTGGGTGGGTGTAGGCCTGATCATGCTGGGGGTGGCACTGGTACTCCGAACCAATGGCTGAGCTAGATCTCACCCTGTTGCAGGTGGTAGATGATCTGATCCTTGGTAAGAGAGTGAAATTCAGCATCCGAGATCTCCGGTTGTTGAGCGAGCTGTCGCAGTTGCTGTAGGGGATAGCATACCTCCGTCAGATCTTCTCTCAAGGCAGTGAGGGGATGTCCTCCTCCCGCTCCCATCCAGGTCAGCGTCGCCAGTTCTGGAGAATCTGCTAATAGCAACAGAATCCGGATCAGTTTGTGTCGATGGCTGGCATCCTCCTGGGGAGAAATGGATGGGGGATCTTTTTCCAGGCCAATGTGGGCCACCACTGCTGAAGATCCAAAAACGGCAGAGGCAATCGGACGACTATCTTCCTCCACTCCCATATCTTCAACGGCAGTGATCCGTCTCAGGTTCTCCAGCCAGAGGGCGCGGGGCAGCGAGGGAGAACTGGAGGCATCGGCACCCATCAAGGATCGGGGGTAGAGAGCCAGCGTCAACAGAAAAGTGTGCAAGTTCTGAACGGCTGGGCGGGCATGGGTGGAAATATAGCGGATGTTGCTATCCGTTTCCTCCAGGAGCAGGGGCACCCGTTCCACGAGTTCCAGGCCAAACCCCCTGAGACCACTGATCTTGCGGGGGTTATTGGTGAGAAGCCGCATTCGCTGCACCCCCAGATCCCGGAGAATTTGCGCCCCAATCCCGTAATTGCGTAACTCTGGAGACAGTCCAGTCACTTCTACCCCTTCGCGACTTTCCAACCCCAGATCCTGCAGCGCATAGGTTTTGATGCTGTCGATCAGGCTGTACCCGGATGGCCGCAGATAGACAACCACACCCAGTCCCTGATACTCGATCATTTTCAAGGCAGTTTCCAGCTGGCGGCGAGAGTCGGAGCGCAACGAGGCCAGGGTGTCTCCCAGAACATATTCGGTATGCACACGGACCAGCACATTTTTATGGGGGAAGGTGGCCAGATCTCCCTTCACCAGTGCCAGATGTTCCGTCTGCTCCAGCAGATCTTGATAGGCATAGACCTGGAATGTGCCAAACTCACTGGGAAAACTGGCGCTGGCGGCCCGCTCGATCAACCGCTGGTTCTGGAGACGGTATTCAATCAGGCTGGCAATGGTAATGATCTTGAGATCATGGGTGCGACTGTACTCCAGAAGCTGAGCTAGCCGCGCCATCGACCCATCCAGATTCTGGATCTCACAGATAACCCCCGCTGGATACAGCCCCGCCAGCATGGCCAGATCGACAGCGGCTTCTGTATGTCCTGCCCGTTTGAGCACCCCACCTTCGCGAGCCCGCAGAGGAAAGATGTGACCTGGACGGCGTAAGTCCTGGGGACGGGTGTGGGGATGAATGGCCGCCTGGATCGTCAAGGAGCGATCGGTGGCAGAGATACCTGTACTCACACCAAATTTTGGGCTGGCATCAATACTCACGGTGAAGGCCGTTTGGTTACTGTCCGTGTTGTGGGTCACCATCAAGGGGATATCCAGTTCATCCAGTCGTTTACCCTGCATGGCCAGACAGATCAGGCCCCGTGCCTCGGTGGCCATAAAATTAATCAGCTGAGGAGTGGCAAACTGGGCCGCGCAGATCAGATCCCCTTCGTTTTCGCGGTTTTCATCATCCACCACAATGATCAGTCGTCCGGCTTTTAGATCCTCCAGGGCTGCTTCAACAGGATGGAAAGGGTGTTTTGAGAAGAAAGCAAGGGTGCCACGGTGCGAGGGGAGAAGGAAGACAATCAACTGCCTGCAGAGACAACGTACCTGCCAAGACCTTAAGACAGAACAGAAGACTGGCAACTATTATCTCATCATTGGCAGTGAGCTAGGGATGGTCTCCGCTCGCCCAGTATCCCCAAATAGTCTCAAGTAAACTGGCACCGACACTGCAAAGCTTTTTGAAGAAGCTCCAGATAGTCCGATCCAGAAATCGTCACCGCCCCAAAGCGGCTGAGGTGAGGATTGGGAAGTTGCGCATCAAATAACAGAAAGCCCCGCTGACGTAGATGTTCGACGAGGTTCACCATGGCAACTTTCGATCCATCCGGGATGGCATAAAACATCGATTCCCCAATGAAAACTCCACCCATGGCAATACCCAGGATCCCCCCTGCCAACTGATCTCCCTGCCAGGTTTCAAAACTATGGGCCCACCCTGCCTCATGCAAAGCCAAATAAATCCGCTTCAGATCGGCGTTGATCCAGGTGGGGACACGACTGGCACATCCCTCCATTACTTCGGTAAAGGCACGGTCAATGGCCGGGGTAAAGATCCCCTTATTCAGCAGGGTTTTGAGGGAGCGCGGGCAGTGAAAACGGTGATCGAGAGGGATAAGAGTACGCTGGCGGCTGTTAAACCAGTGCAGAGTTTTGTCATCATCACCTGCCATTAAAAAATAACCCTGGGCATACCCTTTAAGAATCATAGAAATATCGATATCAAGTTCCTTCATCTTGGTATTGCCATTAACGAAGACTGGCCAGAGATTGCGTGGCTCTCTGCATCATGATCCATGTCAGGTGTCGGCGGTAGCGGGCGGAAGCGCGATAATCTTCTACCCAATCGGTAATTCTTTCTAGATCCGCAAGCATTGCTTCTGGATCGGGTTGGTGATCGTACTGCAGTAATAGCGGCAGCGATACCCCTGCATTCAGGCCAAAACGCCAGCGAGTTCGATCCGGTGCACAGGCCGTGACCAGCATCGCCAGGGCGGGATCGGACGCTGTAACCCCGATGCGATCAAAGCGGCTCTCCCATTCGAGGGAAGCAAGAGGAATGTGGATCCGCCGCAACACTTCACCTGGTTGCAATTGGGTTTGCAGTGGTCCGGTTTGAAAAGATCTGGCGGAGATGAGACGTTGAATTCCATTCAGATCAGCCAGTTCATACGCGGCCTCTAGCACCAGCATCCCTGGAGCGACAATACCAAAGGGTAACGCCAAACAAAGATTTCCGCCGACTGTGGCCAGATGGGTCACCTTAAAGGACGCTAGCGAGGCAATCGCCTGCTGTAGACCATAGAGGGCGCTCCACTCCCGAGGCCAGGGATGGCACAGCAGCGTTTGTAGCGAACAGGTGGCCCCGATCTCTAGCGCCTGAGTCACCTCAATTCCAGACCATCCCAACCCTTCTAGATCTACCAGGGTATGGACCTGAGGTTGGGGTTGCGAGAATAGCCAGGTCCCTCCTGCCAGATAGGCATATCCCTGGGGCCACTTCTGGATCTCAGAAAACTGATCAGGACGCAGATAGTGTTGAACGGTGTGCAGATCCATTCCAGCGCTTCCCTGGCGGCCCTAGAGGGGAAGAAAGGAAACATGGGCGGCCACTACCCTCCAGCCCTGGCTGAACTTGCGCCACATCTGACTCTGGCGACCCTGACGCATCACCCCATTCACCGAGCGCTGAAACTCCACCACCACCGATCCGGTATCTTCCCCAAAGGTCACCAGATGAAATTTAAGAATCTGCCGATTTAGGTTTTCCAGGGGGCGATGGCGGCGAAAGTTGTCAATCTCAGCCCTCCCGTAAAGGTTTTCGGCAATTCCCAGTCGTACCACCTCAGAGGAGTCCCAAAACAGTTCTGTCATGGTAACCACATCATTGCTACAGAGGGCTTGTTCGTAGCGGTCATAGACTTTTCGCAGCTCCGCCACCACCTCGGGCCGATTGATCTCCTCCATCCCTTCAAATCTCGCTTCTGTACAGCCGTTGATCGTCTCACATCTCCGCCAGCAGAAGGTAAGGGTTGCTACCGGAGTGTCAATCGTTCTGGTATTCGGTGCTCAGCGTAAACAGTATCATCGCTTGCTCAATCCCAGGATGGCAATCCCCAGGGCGACCAGGATCACACCGAACAACTGCCTCAAGTTAAGCATCTCCGCAATCCCGATCCTGGCTGCCAGGACCGTCAGGATTGGGGTCGCCGCACTGATTAAAAAGGCGGTGGTGACTCCGATTTGCTGAATGCCATAACTGATGGCCAGGTAGCCAATCCAGATACTGGATCCCGTCCTAACTGCACAACCCCAGGATCGGCCAAACCTCAGGATCCACCTGCACTGGAAAGAATAGCCGCACTAGGCTGGATAAAATTGCCGAGATCACAAACAGGATCAAAGAGAACGGTACCGGATGCAGTTTCGCCAGAGATTGCTGGGCCTGCAGGCCGTAGAACGCATAGATTCCACTGGCCAGGATCGCGGCTCCACTCCCCACAATCCAATCCCCCGACGAGTCATTCTGAAGCGGGGTGGTGAGAAGCACGCCTCCCAGAATCATGCCCCCTAGCAGCAACTGTAAATTCCTGGGTCGTTCCTTCAAGATCAGCCAGGCCAGGAGGATAGTAACAGCTGGAAACATAAAGAAAGTAGTAATGGCGATCCCTGCAGGCAAGTAGGCCAGAGCCAGGTAAAGCAACGATAGACCCAAGAAGAGGTTGATCCCTGAGGCCAGAACCTGCCGCTGTAAGCAGGACGGGGCTTGAGTAAAAAACTGACGCAGTTCTGGGATGACTGTGGGGTTTAACCAAGGAGCCGAAATGATCATGAATAGCATGGCCACGACTGCCCGCATTTGAAATAACAAAAGCGAAGCAGGCCAACCTGGAACCAACCATCCCCCCACCGGATCGGATCCAAGGAATGAACTGGTCTGAAAGATCACCCGCACCAGCACGTTATGCAGGGAGAGCACCACGGCTCCCAGCAGCATGAATCCCACTCCCCCCATTTCAGTCGATCCCTACCGGAAAATGACAGGCTACCTGATGATCCAGGCTATCGGACCCAACGGTTCGTAACTGAGGCATCTCCTGTTGACAGCGATCCTGGGAGCGAGGACAGCGGCCGATCAGACGACACATGTGCGGATCCGGATCAATGGGACTGCGGGGCTCTGCAGGTAGAAGGGGTTGATGGGTATGGGGAGGAACAGTTCCATCCAGATGCGCAAAACTGGGAATCGCTGCCACCAGAGACTGAGTGTAGGGATGACGGGGAGCTTGAAAGATCGCATCCACTGGGCCCGTTTCCACGACTTTGCCCAGATACATGACCACCACCCGCTGACAGAGCAGCCTCACCACATTCAGATCATGGGAGACAAACAGGTAGGCCATCCCCAGACGTTTTTGCAGATCCGCCAGCAGATGCAGGATCACCGCCTGGACGGAAACATCCAGTGCCGAGGTGGGTTCATCCAGAATCAAGAGTTGCGGTTCCAGGGCAATGGCACGGGCGATCCCCACCCTGGCCTTCTGACCCCCTGACAGTTGATGGGGATAGCGGCTCAACAGTTCAGCAGGTAACCCCACCCATTCCGCCAACTGGTGAACCCGTTCGGCAATCGGATCGTGCTGGCGTAAACCCTGGAGGCGTCTCAGGGGCTCGGCAATCGTGCGAAAAGCGGTAAAGCGAGGATTAAGACTGTCGGTCGGATCCTGAAACAC
Organism: Synechococcaceae cyanobacterium SM2_3_1; assembly: GCA_012030715.1. Lineage (GTDB taxonomy): Bacteria > Cyanobacteriota > Cyanobacteriia > Thermostichales > Thermostichaceae > JAAUUJ01. Next base: position 5,621 of record JAAUUJ010000074.1, read on the forward strand.
CATCTGGATCTGGGCACGGAGGGGATGGCGGGCAAAGGTCTGGGCAGGGATCTGGCTGAGGTTCTCGCCCTTGTAGCTGATCTCTCCTGTCGTGATATCCAAAAGACGGGTGATCAGTCTCACCAGCGTGGATTTGCCACAGCCGGATTCTCCCACCAGACCCACGCATTCTCCGGCGGCAATCGTGAAGCTGACTCCATCGACGGCATAGACCTGATGCTTCTGCTGGGCTGGGAAGCACTTGCACAGATCCTTCACTATCAGCAGCGGGTTGGCCTGAGCAGGCATATTCCTGGGGACAGAGGCGATCAGATCTAGAGACATAAGGAGCAGCGAAAGGGGAACTAGGTCAGGGGATGCCAACAAGCAACTTCGTGATCAGGGGCCCGAGTTTGCCGGAAGAGGGGATGTTGGTCACATTCAGGGGTGTGGCGATCACAACGACGGCTGAAGCGGCAAGGGGGAAGGGGCTGTCGCAGATCTGGTAGGTTGCCAGGGATCGGTTGTAGGGAATCAAAAGGTTTGTGGGGTTCGGGGGTGGCTGCAATCAGACGGGCGGTGTAGGGATGGCGAGGGGCACGGAAAAGGAGAGGGGTAGGGGCTGTTTCCACCACGTGACCCGCATGCATGACCACGATCCGCTGACAGTATTCTGAGGCCAGGGCCAGATCATGGGTGATCAGCAGGGTGGCCATTTGCTGAGAGGCTGCCAGATCCTGAATCAGATCCATGATCGCGGCCTGGGTGGTAACGTCCAAGCCGGTGGTGGGCTCATCAGCAATCAGCAAGCGAGGACGGCAGGCCAGGGCCAGGGCAATCATGATCCGCTGACACATCCCTCCGGAAAGCTGGTAGGGGTAGGTGTGGTAACGACGGGCGGGATCGGGAATGCGTACACTGGCCAGGGCCGCCAGGGCCGTCTCTTTCAATTGTGAGGCTGGGATTGAGGCATGACAGCGCAGCACATCTTCAATCTGGTGACCCACCGTGCGAATCGGATTAAGGGCCAGACGGGGGTTTTGAAAGATCATGGACATTTCTTTGCCCCGCAGTTGCCGCAAGGTGCGCTCTGGGGTTTGCAGCAGCTGGTGAGTCCCAAAACGGATCTGTCCAGAGGTAATGCGGGCGGCGGTATCCAGCACACCCATGATGGAGAAGGCCATCACAGATTTACCCGATCCGCTCTCCCCCACGATCCCAACCATTTCCCCAGGGCGAACTCCCAGGGTGACCTCCTCCAGAGCCCGCACACAACCCGAGCGAGTGCGAAACTCAACACTCAGATCCTGAACCTGCAACAATGGGGTCTGATCAATGGCTGGACTGGTGGTCGTCACCATCGGTGTAGGATTCATGTACGCCTCCTGGGATCGAGAACATCTCGCAGGCCATCCCCCAGGAGGTTGAAACAAAACACCGCCAGCATCAACACCAATCCCGGAAAGAGTGCCAACCACCACTCTCCTGAAATAATATTGGTCGCCCCCTCCGCCACCATGATCCCCCACTCCGGTGTAGGAGGACGCACCCCCAGGCCAATGAACGAAAGTCCGGCAGCATTCAAAATCGCCCAACCCATATTCAGGGAGATGTGCACCATCATTACCGGCAGAACGTTGGGGAAGAGATGCACTGTCATGATCTGCCAGTCACTGTTACCCATGAGGCGCGCTGCCTCCACATACCCTGCCTGCCGCAGTACGAGCATCTCTGATCGCACCACACGGGCATAAAGGGGCAAATTGATGATCGCGGTGGCATAGATGATGTTGTCCACACTGTTTCCCAAGGCCGCCACGATCCCCATCGCCAGCACAAACAGGGGAAAGGCCATGATTGTGTCCAGGATCCGTCCCACAATTCGATCCACCCAGCCCCCGAAATACCCTGCCCAGGTGCCCAGTAAACTGCCAATCCCAAAGGAAAGACCCACTGCAGCCAGGGCAATGCCGATATCCAGACGGGCGGCAGCCATCACACGGCTAAGAATATCTCTCCCCAGCTGATCTGTACCAAACCAGTGGGCAGCAGAAGGGGGCTCATAGGCCAGATCGGAGTTGGTGGCCAGCGGATCGTAGGGGGTGATGGTATCCCCCAGCAATGCCAGCAGCGCCAGCATCAGAAACAGACTGAAGGCACCCAGGGTAATGATGTTTTCCCGCATCAGGTAACGGATCTGACCTGCGAAGCTCATGTGCTGACCTCGACTCGCGGATCCAGGACCCCGTAGAGCAGATCAATGCCCAGATTCAGACCGATATAAAGCAGAGCCATGGTCAGGACAAACCCCTGCACCGGAGCATAGTCGGAGGCAATCAGGGCCTCGATCGCGTAGGATCCAATTCCAGGCCAGGCAAAGACTTTTTCCACCAGCACATTGGCCCCCAGCAAAAACGAGAAGACCACCGCACAGGTGGTAAGAACCGGTAGCATCGCATTGCGCAGCGCGTAGCCAAACAGGATCTGGTGCGGGGGTAGACCACTGGCCCGAGCTGTGCGGATAAAATCGCTGGAAAGCACCCCCAGAAGCGCAGCTCGAGTTACACGGGTGAAGGGGGCCAGCGCAAAGATCCCGAGGGTGATGCTGGGCAGAATCAGGTGTTGCAGGGCCGAGAGAAATGTTGCCCCCTCTCCCGCCAGAAGACTGTCAATTAAAAAGGATCCTGTGATGTGGGATGGAGCAGAACTGAATAGATCCAGGCGGCCCACAGGTCCTGGCAGCCAGTCCAGACGGAAGTAAAAGACATACACCAGCAGCAGCCCTGTAAAAAATGTGGGTAGAGACACCCCTGCGGTTGACACCAAGCGGGCGAGATGATCAATCCAGGATCCGGGGTTAGTGGCGGCCAGGATCCCTAAGGGAATGGAAATTGCCAGGGCGAGCAAGACTGCAGATAGGGTCAATTCCAGGGAAGCGGGCAGGCGGGTGGAAAGATCGTAGAGAACGGTTTGGCCCGTGGTGTGGGAAACCCCCAGATCCCCACGCAGGAGTTCCGAGATGTACACCCAGAACTGGTGGGGCAGGCTGCGATCCAGCCCCAGTTGCTGGCGGATTTCTGCAATGGCTTCCTGAGTGGCTGCGGGTCCGGCAAAGTAAGCGGCGGGATCTCCAGGCAGCATCCGGGTCAGCATAAATGTCACCAGAACCACCCCCACCACACTGGGCAGGGCCGAGAGCAAACGCCGACCAATGATCTGCAGCACCGCCGTCATGGCATTCTCCCCTAGGCCTTCCGGATCTGGCGGTAATCCAGCTGGCGGTGGAACCAGTATTGGTACCCCTGAATCTGGGGTTGCATGGCCACCGAAAGCACGGGCTGCACCACCGGAACCCGTGGCATTTCTTCAAAGGCCATTTGAATGAAGCCCAGGACATTTTGCTCATAAGCGGGATCTCCTGGCCCCGAAGCCAGCGCTGCATCGATCAGGGCGTCCATGGCCGGATTCTGGTAGGAGCTGCCGTTAAAGGTGGCGTCCTGACCGTGGTAGGCATAGAAGAAAAAGTAGTCAGGGAAGTTCAGCCAACCGCCAAAGTTATTGATGATCATAGGCCGACTTTTTTCCACCAGCACCGCCCGGAAGTTACTGCTGGGGACCTTATCCAGAGTGACTCGTATGCCGATCTGCCCGAGAGCCTCCTGGATTAGCACACACATGGGTTCTGCCCACTCTTTTTGCCCCAGATCAAAGGCCAGCGTGGTTTCAAACCCATCGGCATAGCCAGACGCAGCCAGGGCAGCCCGGGCCTTCTCCAGATCGGTACTGTAGGGGCTGGGTTGCGGCCAGAGGGTGCTACTGACCTCCGGAGAACCGCTGCCATACATCTTGACCACCTGGCCAAAGAAAGAGGTATTCCAGATATTGTCGTAGGGGACAGCATGAGCTACGGCCAAACGCACATTTTTATCGGCAAAAGGATTGGGTGCGCCTGCCAGTTGAGGCTGTGTATTCATGTCGATGGAAATCAGGGCATTCTCCACCGGAGTCGTCTGGACGGTAAACTTATTCAGATCCTTGAGTTCTTTGGCATCTTTCTCCAAGAGATCAAAGTTGATATCCACATCTCCCCGCTCCAGGAGGGCCCGCCGATTCCCGGCCTCCGGCACATTCAGAAGGATCACCTGCTGCATCTGGGGCATAGGACCGCATTTCCATTCGTCATTGCGCACCAGTTCCACCCGCTCATTCGGTTTATAGCTGGCCAGTCTGTAGGCTCCGCTTCCGGCCACGTTGTTGCTCAGCCATTCCGCTCCCCAGGGATCGGCCTCCGTGACATGCTGCTTGACCATTTCTGAGTGAATGATCTTGGGGATGGGCACCGCTATATCCAGAAGCGTGAGCTTGTCCTGACGAATAAAGTCCACGCGGAAGGTGTGATCATCCACCACCACAAACTGTTCCGGATTTTCCAGCGCGCCTGCCTTCATCTGAAATGTGGGAAAGCCACCAATCAAGACCGCTCGGTCGTAGGACCATTTCACGTCTTTGGCAGTGACCGGGGTGCCATCGTGAAAGGTGACGTCACGCCTTAGCTTGAAAGTGGCGGACATGCCATCCCCAGCCAGGGTGTAGTCCTCCGCCAGTTCCGGCTCGATCACGGTGTAGTCGTAGGAGAGGGATCCATCGGGGAGCGTTTTCTTGCCAAAAGTCAGGAGGCGGTCGTATAGGTTCCAGGAGAGTTCGTAGGCGGGCCGATTGGCCCCAACCTTGTGCAGATCCAGACCGTTGGGAAACCCTCCTCCTTTGACCAGGCGCAGGGTCGCATTCTGATTGTTTTGGGCCAGGAGCACCGGACCCCGTGCCGATACCGAAGAGACTCCCGCCAGCGTGGTTCCGGCAACCACAGCGCCGCCCAGTTTCAATGCATCCCGTCGCTTCATGATGGCTCCACCTCTTCACAGCTCAGCTTTTGAGCATGCGGGATCAGGCCAGAGAAAACTGTAGGCATAGCTACGAAGGCAACCCTATCCCCTTCCCCCTGAGGGAACTCTCAGTCATGACCCAGATCTCTGCCAGGAAATCCTTACTTTCCACTTATTCAAACTATTGATATACAAACTGTTTTGATTTTATAGTAGTAACCAAGAGGGTGAAATTGAAAGCAGACCACCGAAATCTTCAACCAGGAGAACACTCATGTTTCGAATTGCCACAATTGGACTCATCTCTTTAATCGCTCTGACCCCTGCTGCTGGTCTCACTACTGTTGCCCGTGCTGCTGAATCAGTTGATGTCATTGCTCAGGCATCCAGCAACAGCGGCTCCTTCACGACCGTTGACAAAAATACCGCAGGGGGATTCCGGATCGTCTCTGAGGGTGGCAAGCGCTACCTGGAATTAGCAGATGATTTCCGGACTGGACGGGGACCCGATCTGTTTGTGTTACTGCACAATGAAGCGGTACCCAGCAGCTATAACGCCAACAACTATATCAATCTGGGTCGTCTGGAAAAATTCAGTGGCGCCCAACGGTACGAGATTCCTGCCGATGCCGATCTGAGTAATTTTGCATCTGTGGTGATCTGGTGTCGGCAATTTGATGTCACCTTCGGCTATGCACCGCTGGCGTAAGGAGAAGCGGCCTAAAGACTGTCTTCTCGAGCCCCCAGATCTGAGGTAGGCGCAGGTTCTTCATGCAGGAGCTGAGCTCTGGTTTCTCGGATCGCTTGATTCAATTCAGCAATCTTGGTTTCCAGGGTCATGCGGGCTTTAGTGATGGCCTCATCGGCTTCTTTATCCTGGGTCTGATCCAGAAAGGATCGGGTCGGACTGGCTAGATTTCCCGTGGTTTTGGGCTGGGAAGAAAGGCCTTGTGGAATAAATCGGGGGGGTTGCTCTTGATTCTCGTCATCATCTCGCTGCCGCCGCATCAGTTTCGGGGCCAGGAGAACACCAAGGGCGCCGCCGATCACTCCCCCAATGATGGCTCCGGTTACCAGTCCAGCAATGAAATCACCTTGACGTTCTGGCACGCTTGACCTCTAACGCTGCCCACAAGGATTGCTCCTAGCACCAAAGCATACAGCATTCCATCCTTCTGCGGACCCTCTTCATCTAACTCTAAACCCGAGTTCTCAGGTCGTGGGTTGCAGTTGCTCATCGGCAGGAGCATGCAATTGCTGTTGCAGGGCGACCAGAGGGGTGCTGAGATCGGGAGGCAGAGACTGCAGTGTCGTCTCCACCGCCACCTGCCACAGGCGTTCTAACGTGAGTTCCGGTTGCACCAGGGACCAGAGACGCTGTAACTTATCTAGGCGCAGACGATCATCCTCCGTCAGGGCTAAGACCAGTTGGCGGCGAAAATCTGCTGCTTCGGCTGAAGTCAGGTAACGGAAACCCATGCCTGCGGTGGGAAGTAAATCCAGATTTCCGTCTAACCTGGCAATCTCGATCAGATCTTCTAGCCGATTCCAGCGGAAGTGACCATCCTTGACCAAAACCTGCAAGAGGCGTTTGCGAATGTGGGGAGATTCATCGGTGAGCAGGCGTTTGGCAATGTAGGGATAGGCCACCCCTACGATCTTGAATTGCGGATCCAGACTCAGGGCCACCCCCTCCAGCGTTACCAGTGAGCGGATCACCAGCGCAAAATTAGGGGGAACCCGGAAGGGATACTTATACATCAGATCTGAGAACTGATCAGTGGCGGTCTTGAAGTTGAAGTTGCGCACCTCCTGGGTCAGGACCTCTGCCAGGACCACCTCCAGGGCCGGAATGATCGCCTGGGTATCGGCATCCGGCATCAGAAACCCGAGATGAATAAAGTCCTGCACCAGGGATTCATAGTCTCGATCCACCAGGTGCACCAGGGCATCCACCAAATGCTCTTTGGCTTTCTGAGAGAGTTGATCCATCATGCCGAAATCGATGTAGGCCATCCGGCCATCCCGCAGGGCAAACAGGTTGCCAGGGTGAGGATCGGCGTGAAAAAAGCCATGTTCCAATAACTGCTTCAGGGAGGAAGACACCCCAATTCGGATCAGGGAGGAAAGATCCAGTTGAGCCGTGTGGATCCCTGCAGTGTTGTTCAGCTTGATGCCATCGATCCATTCCAGCGTCAGGACCCGCAGACTTGAGTAGGACCAGAAAATTTTGGGGACATGGACCTCGGGATCGTTTTCAAAAAAGGCGGCAAAGCGTTCGCAATTACGCCCCTCATTGAGATAGTCAATTTCTTCAAATAACTTGACACCAAACTCATCGACCACATCGGTCAGGGATTGCCCCAGGTTGAGGGGAAGGAAGGGACCCATCCAGGTGGACATCCAGCGCAGGAGAAAAAGGTCCAGAGTCAACTGCTGCACCAGAGAGGGACGCTGCACCTTCACCGCCACCGACTCCCCAGAATGGAGCCGCGCCTTGTAGACCTGACCCAGGCTGGCAGCGGCCACCGGCTCTGAACTGATCTCGGCAAACAGCGTCGGGAGGGGATGACCCAGCTCCTTCTCAACGCGGGCAAAGGCCTGAGGTGTGGGATAGCCAGGCAAACTGTCCTGTAAATGCGTCAGTTCTTCCAGATAGTCTTTGCGCACCAGATCAGGGCGCGTCGATAGAGCTTGGCCCACTTTGATAAAGGTAGGCCCCAAATTGGTAAGGATGTGGCGCAACTGGCTTGCTCGTTTCGGGACCCTCAATTCACTGCGGCCCCACCAGCGATCCCACTGCAGACTCAGGCCAAAGCCAATCAACTGAGAAGCAATCCGCCAGAGGCGGTAGATCACCATCCCGAGACGCCAGCTGTAAAAGCGTGAGATGGCTTGTGGATCATAGGCGGTGAGTGAGGTTATTGGATCAGAGCGCACCTGCCTTCCCCTGCTGTGTGAACAGTGTTTTCATCCTAACCTTAATAGGAGTATAAGGAACTACATATTCTGTGATGGCCTTTAAGAAGCAGATGAGATGGGGAGAAACAAGAAACAGGCCCATTCCTGTGTAGAGCTTTGTTAAGCTGAGAACGGATCCGCTGAGGTGTCTATGGTGCCATCGATTCTCCTTTCTCAGGAATTGTCCACTCCCACGTTTACCCCCACTCGTGAGCAGTTTGATCAGAGTTGGGAAGCTCCGCTGGCCACCCTCTTAGGACTGGGGCGTGCCGCTGGGGCCGATCTGATTGAGATCTTCCTGGAACGGGTGAACTACCTCAGTGCCATGGCGGAAGAAGATGTGCTGACCTCCGTTTCTCCGCGTCTGAGCAGTGGCGCCGGGATCCGCGTCTTTCGGGGTTCGGCGGATTGTTATGTCAGCACCAATGATCTGAGTTTTACGGGTCTGAAAAACGCCCTGGAAAAGGGGCTCTCATTAATGGGATTGCAGCTGCCCCGCCCGTCTGCCTCCACCCCGCCCATTAACCTGGAACTGTGGCGGGACTATGCTCAGGCACGGGGGAAACATCTCTGGTTGCCTGCTTGCCCCTCAATGCAGGATATGCGGGACATTCTTCTGGCTGCGACCGATCAGCTGCAGCGCCGTGCCCAACATCAGCAAGCTCGTCGAGCGCCTACTTTCGAGACTGGCAGGAGGTGATGGTGGCCGCCAGTGATGGAACTTTTGCCCGTGATCTGCGCCTGACCCAATCTGTCAGCTGTCAACTCCTCTGTGCCGATGGCAGTCACCGCAGTTCCATTGGTCACCGCGAAGGCAATACCTCCGATCCTGCCTTTCTCACCGCCTGGGATTATGAAGCAACTGCAGCCGACGTAGCAGAAGCAGCGGCCACCATGCTCTACGCCGATTATGTGGAGTCCGGCACCTATCCGATTGTCATGGCCAACCGCTTTGGGGGGGTGATTTTCCACGAGGCCTGTGGGCACCTGCTGGAAACCACCCAGATCGAGCGCAAAACCACTCCCTTTGCCGAGAAAAAAGGGCAGCCTGTGGCCCACCCCAGTCTCACGGCTTGGGATGAGGGGATCACCAGCTCTGCCTTTGGCTCGGTCGATATGGACGATGAAGGCATGCCCACCCAGCGCACCCTGCTGATCGAAGCGGGGATTCTCAAGAACTTTCTGGCGGATCGGGCAGGATCGATGCGCACCCGGCACCCACGTACAGGCAGTGGTCGGCGCCAGAGCTATGCCTATGCAGCTGCCAGCCGGATGCGGAATACTTACGTTGCGCCGGGTCCCCACAGTTTTGAGGATCTGCTTGCCTCCATGGATCGAGGGATCTATTGCAAGCGCATGGGGGGAGGCAGTGTGGGGCCACGGGCCAGTTTAACTTTGCCGTCGAAGAGGCCTACCTGATTGAAAATGGGCAACTGGGCAAACCCCTGAAGGGAGCCACCCTGATCGGGGATGCACAGGAGATCATGAATCGCATTTCCATGTGCTCCCAGGATCTAGATCTGGCGGCAGGATTCTGTGGATCGATTAGCGGCAGCATCTATGTCACCGTCGGGCAACCCCATCTGAAGGTGGATGCCATTACCGTGGGTGGTCGCTAGCGACAGGAATTGGGGTTGCTATTGTTATTGGTTTGGGACGAAGGAGAACTATGCCAGGGGTTCAGGAGATCGCAGCAGCAGCACAGGCCAGCGCCCAACGACTGGGAATTCGCAAATACGATATCTACGGCTCGATCGTGGATGACACCTCGGTTCAGGTGGATCACGGTGAAGCCAAGCAGGTGAAAGCCTCCAACCGCGCAGGTGTGGTGGTACGCGTCTGGAATCCGGCGGGCACAGTAGGAGTGACCTCGACCACTGATGTCGATGCTGTGGGCCTGGAACTGGCGTTGCAAACCGCGCTGGAGGCCAGCCCTCTGGGGGTGAGTGAGCATATCCCCGATTTCAGTCCAGAGGCCACCGCTCCTCTAGCGGAGGCAGAAGCACACCGTCATCCCCTGCAGCCTGCAGCCGATCTCCTCGAAAAACTGCTGGAGGCTGAGCAGCAACTCCTGGCGGCTCACCCCGCGATTCAGGGGGTTCCCTACAACGGTCTCAGTCAACGGGATGCGGATCGGTTTTACCTCAACAGTGAAGGGGCTCTGCGCCAGGAGGCGGGGACGCAAACCTCGCTTTACCTCTACAGTCGCACCGATGTGGAGGGCAAGAAACCTCGCAGTGCCGGAGCTGTCCGCCTCAGTTACCAACTGGCAGACCTGGATGTGGCTGGCTGCATTCAGGAGGCAGCGGAGAAGACCATCAGCCATCTCGACTACCAGCCGATTGTCTCGGGCAAGTACATGGTGGTTTTTTCTCCGGAAGCCTTTCTCAGTTTGATCGGGGCCTTCTCAAATTTGTTCAATGCTCAGGCGGTCCTGGATCGTCAGAGCCTGGCCACACCGGAGACCCTGGGCACAAGCATTGCCAGTCCTTTGTTCTCATTAGCAGATGAGTCATTGCACCCTGAGCGGATCGGGGGCAATCGTTTTGATAGTGAAGGCACCCCTACCCGTCGGGTGGAAGTGGTTAAGGAAGGGATCTTGACTCAATTTCTCCACAGTTCGGTGACGGCTCGACGCTTGGGAGCTCAGCCCACTGGCCATGGCGGCATTGGGGCCAAGGTGAGTGTCAGCCCCCACTTTTATCAGATCTCCACAACCGGAGCACCCGATCCCAGTTACCAATTGGATCAGGTGGACAATGTCGTCCTGATCGATGATCTGCACGCACTGCATGCCGGTGTGAAGGCCACCCAGGGATCCTTCTCTCTGCCGTTTGATGGCTGGCTCCTGAAGCAGGGGGAACGCATCAGCATAGAGTCGGCAACCGTAGCGGGAGATTTCTTATCCTTACTCAAGTCAATTGTCTACCTGGATCCGCAGGCGGAGGTGACCCCGGCTGGGGTTTGCCCACGAGTCTGGGTCTGCGATCTGGCGATTACTGGTGAATCCTAAAGCGGCACCCACAGGCCTCATCTTTGATATGGATGGGGTGATTATTGACTCCGAGCTCCTCCACCTGCAGGCGGGGATCAGGGCGCTGGAGAAGCATGATCTGGGAGAAATTGCTTTCCCAGAATTACACCCCGGCTACCGAGGTAGAAGCGATCAGGAGATGTTCAGGGAACTGGTCCAGATCTATCGACCCCAAGCGCCCTGTTCAGAACTGATCTCAAGTCTGATCGAGGCTAAAGCCCAGGCCTTTTCACTACTTCTCACCCAGGTGCGGCTGGTGGATCAGGTGCTGCCTTTTCTGGAAACAGCACGGCGGATCTACCCCCGCCTGGCGTTAACCACCTCGGCCACTGCCAGGGATCAAGAGCAGGTCTTTGCTCAGTTTCAACTGCATCCCTGGTTTGATGTGGTGGTGACAGCTGCTGAAATCACCAAAGCTAAACCGGATCCCGAACCCTACCATCTGACAACCACTCGTTTGCAGCTCCCGCGGAACAATGTCTGGTGATTGAAGATTCGTTAGCAGGTATACAATCGGCCAAAGCAGCGGGCTGCACCGTTGTGGGCATCACCACAGGGTTAAGCGGATTAGAGCTGTGGGCCGGAGGTGCGGATCAGGTGTTTGATGGTTTTGTAGAATTAGCCCAATGGCTGCATCTACCACTCTGAAACCCAGTCCCTGAGATCGCTACAGCACCAGCGTCAGAACCACAATCACCACCCCAATCACCACCCCCCCAATAATCAGGGTCCATTTATTCAGGAAAGGGTTTGAGGATAAACTCAGAGGTTGGACAGGAGCCACAGGGGGAGAAATGGGAGGAGGACCTCCGTAGGCAACGGTCTGATCGGTGCGGTTAATGGAGTCACGGGAGGATCCGGGCTGATAAAACTCGGTGGCAATTTCTTCCTCGCCTTTGTCCACCGATGCAGCCATGGCATCCAGTTGTTTCATATAACTGGCCATCTGCTCGCTACTAAAGTGAATGGTGGTTGCAGAGCGTTCATCCAGGGGTTCATCCAGGGAATGCGTCTCTTCAAATTCATAATCTTTACTCTTCTGACCTGCTACACGCAGATACACCGTGACCAGGTTGATCTCGGGAAGTTGCAACCCTCGCAGACATCCCAATACCTGCTGACACCAGGCTTTGAAATCAGTAATGTCGGCGGATCCTGGCGGTCGGGTCAGAAGAACATGGAGGTGATTTTGCTTCAGTTTGGCAACCGCACGCAGACGATGGCGGTTGAGTTGGGCTTGTAAGGTTTGGGTGATGTCAGCTTCAGTCATGGTGCTCTCAGCGGGGATGCGGTGCCAGTCAGGTGTATCAGACCGATCTAAGGGGTCTTCCCTAGATCACACCCTAAGTTAATACCCTTGGCAAGATTATCGGAAGAGGATCCGACTACAAACCTGCAGCTGCTCAAAAGCGGGTAACCAGCGGATCGGGGTCGAGGGTGGCATTCACTTCCGCAGAGGTCTGCCGCAATTGAGACAGGATCTGCATAAACTCCCGCTCAAAACTCACCAGGGCTCGATTGGCTTTGCCACCAATATACAGACCCTCTCCTGTCTGCAGAGCCCAGATCTGGTTGTAGCTGACATAGCTCATCATCACCCCCAGCATTAACAGGGCAAAGCCAGCATAAACCAGCGGTATCCCAGGATCAGATTTAATCTGCAGACCCGTACTGCCAATCACCTCATCCAGATAGAGGGTGAGGCGATCCGAGAGCGCCTGACTCATACCCCTGCGCAGCGGTCCGATCAATTCACCCGCCTCGTCGTAGAGCAGCGTGGTTCCCTGCAGGTCAGGCAGGATCAGGGTCACCCCTGCCGTAAAGTCCGGACGAGTGGGAATAAAGGCCCCCCACAGTTGGGCTCCGGTTTCACTCTGCAACTTTCTCACCGGGATCTGCAGAGGAGGACTGCCATTCACCCGCACCACCACGGCACTGATGGACCAATCTGCCTGATAAAGCGTGACCCCCTCATAGGACAGGGGTTGATTCACATGAATCGTCTTGCGGGTGAGCGCTTCCCCCGTTTCCGACACCAGAGAAAGATCGGAATAAAACTGCCGGATCCGCCCCTCGGGAGAGTAGTCAATCCAGAAGCGGTTCACCTGGATCTGCCAGTCTGGCAGGTGAGACTGGGCCCATTCACCCATGGCGGTGTAGGTCTGGATGGGAGCGGTACTGCCCGCAGGGATCAGGGCCTGGCCTTTGAAACCCGTCATGATGCCTGCGATGGCTCCCACCAGGATCAGCAGCATACTGGCGTGCACCACGATCGGGCCAATCTTGCCCAGCAGTCCTTTTCGGGCATAGAGTTGATCGGCCTCCGTGAAGAGGGTATACCCCCGCTGTTCCAATAGCGGCGAGAGCTGCTGTACCGATTCCTGGGATTCGCAGGTGCTCAGGGATAATTTTGCAAAGGAGGCAGGCTTTTTGTAGTAACTCCAGCGGCGGGCCACCTTGAGCATGGGCCACTGGCGAGTGTAGGTGCAGGCAGTCAGGCTGGAGCCAAACAGGATCAACAACGCCAGAAACCAGGGGGTGCGGTAGACCTGGTCCAGCCCCAGAAATTGAATTACTCGCCAGGACAGAAAGCCAAACAGGGCCGGATCTTCGGGATAATTGGCCTGATAAAAAGTCAGGGGTTGATCCTGCTCAATGACCGTACCGGAGGCACTGGCCAGGGCAATCGTTAGTAATAACCCGATGGCCAGTTTCAGATCGGCCAGTAGCGGCAACAGTTCTCGGCGCAGGTAGCGTTTGATCTGATTCATAATCTAGCGGTATCTCACATCATGATCAAAAACGGGAGGGGATTGCTCTCTCCCTCGGGTCCCACCAGGACAATGCGTTTTTCTCCGGGATAGGTCTGAAAGCCAACTTTAACCGTGACGGTCAGGGCCTGGGCGTGCTGCTGCACCTCTCCCCCCAGCCGACCATAGGGATCGCCAATCACCGCCTCAATCCCTTTAGCCGCAGGGGCCACCTGAATGTCGGTCACCTGATCCAGATGCTCTCCCTTGAGGGTACAGACCAGAACATCCCCCAGAAATGCTTCCTGGGGCCAACCTTCACTCACATAGGGTCTAGACATGGTGGTGTTATCTCTTCAGGAAATGACAGAGAGGACCTGGGGAAACAGGGACTGCTGATGTCCAGTCTAACGGCTGGATCTGCAAGGGTGAGGTCCAATTCGGATCAGGGTTGAGACTGGCGGAGAGGCGTTCTGCTGGCAGTGAGCGCCGTTGATCGGGAGGTGAGGTCCCCACACTGACCACCTCTGCATCCTCCCCAAAGTTGCCAATCATAAAGAGGACTCGCTCGGCTGCTTGGGGATCCCAGCCCACCACTTCACTGAAGTCAGAGGGGTGCTGAGGCTGGCGCTTTTCTCGGTTTACGCCCTGCTCAGAACCTGCAGAGGGAGACCAGATCACGGCTTGATCTGCGGCCAGATCAGACTGAAACAGACCGCGGTGATCACGGATCAGCAGGTGAGCAGGGACTGTCCTCGACCAGGCCAGGGGAACGGCCATGACAAAATCAAGATCCTGGGCTTGGGGAGGAAGCCCTTCATAAATGACCCTCAGCTGGCCGGAGACACGATGCTGGGCAAAGACAACGCTGTTGAGCTGATCGGGCTGCTGTCCCTGAGGATCCACTATCAAATTGAGGCGACTGTACACCTGCCATTGCCGATCGGGGAGAGCAGGGTCGGCTGCGCAGCAGTCCAATCATGACGCAATTGCGCTGGTCAGCCTGACTTGATAGCCTTTGCATCCACTCTAAGGGGAGACCAGTGTTGGCCTGAGCTACCCCCCTGCAACACCACGATTCCCA
>JAAUUJ010000075.1 GCA_012030715.1 Synechococcaceae cyanobacterium SM2_3_1
CGGAATTGGATCAGAGCTTGAAGATGAGGCTGATCGGCCTGATCTCCCACTCCACCATGTCTCCGGGTTGAATGGCTTCACAGGCATTGCGGATCAGGTTAATAAAAACCTGCTTGAGACGGTTAGCCTCGGCTTCCACCCAGAGAGGATCTGGCCAGGGGATGAAGTGAATCTTCCGGTCAGATGCGATCCCCATATCCTGGAGATCCGCTAATAACTGCCGACTAAACTGATTGAGTTCCAGATCTTGGGGGTTGTTCAGGGGAGGACGGGCATAAGCCAGAATTTCAGATGCCAGCATTTCCAGACGGACCAGTTCACTGCGGGCCAGCTCCAGTCGTTCCTGACTATCGGTGGGTAATGACAGGCGATGGTGGAAATGATCAAATGTGAGTTGGATGGTGGCCAGCGGGTTGCGGATCTCATGCACGATCATGGCAGCGAACTTGCCAATGGCGGCTAAGCGTTCTCGTTCCAGAAGTTGAGCCTGAGTCTGATGCAGCTCTGATTTGACCCGTTCTACGGTGTCCTGAAGGGTGGTGTTAAACTCCTGCTGGGCTTGATACAGCTGCAAGTTATCGATGGCAACGGCAGCTCGCTCTGCAAACAGCTCCACGATCCGCACCTCCTCCTGAGTAAAGCGGCGAGGATGATCATGGAAGCTGCAAATGGTGCCCTTGACGGTATCAAAAGGACAGCGGAGAGGTACACCCAGGTAAGCTCGATAGCCTGCAGGCGGTTTTCCATAAAGGGTACAGCGCTCTGTATCGGACACCACCAGGGTGCGGCCTGTTTCCACAACGGTTTGGGTGAGTGTGCCATGCAGCTGATAGCTGCGATCCGGATCCTCCAGGGGCAAATTACTGGCCAGTAGCTTTTCCTCCTGATCCAGACAAAGGGTAATGATGGTCCATCTGACCCGAATCAGTTGACTGACCCCCACCGCAATGGCTTGTAAATAAAGATTAATGTCCCCGTTACGATGGCTGAGATCCGCTAGAACTTCAAGGACGTGGCGATCTTGCCGAAACCAGGGAAATACATTCTGCAAGACCAAGACATTCTCCTCACCTCAGGTGGGGGTGACCCTGCCCGCATTGTAGGGGCAAGCCTGAAAGAATGATCTATGATGATCTGATTTCTGAGCCACGTTCGCGCCTATGCCTCCCCGCATTCTTGTTGTAGAAGACGACACTCGACTGGCCCGTTCACTGGAGCTGGAACTGAATTGCGAAGGCTACTCGGTTTCTGTGTTTCACCAGGGACTGGCGGGGTTAACAGCCGCCCGGGAAACTCATCCCGACTTGATCCTTCTAGATCTGCGATTACCTGATCTGTCGGGATTGGAGATCTGCCGCCGTCTGCGCAGAACTGGAGATAAAACACCCGTGATCGTCCTCACGGCAAAATCAGAACCCCAGGAACGAGTTACAGGTCTGGATGCGGGTGCAGACGATTATGTGGTCAAGCCTTTCAGTATCGAGGAGTTGCTGGCACGAATCGAGCTCATTTGCGCCGTACTCAGGAATCCTATGCCGACGTCCTCACCTTTATGGATCTGGAGCTGAATCGATTGACGCGGGAGGTGTACCGAGGAGCGCGGCTGGTGGACCTGACTCCCAGAGAGTTTGATTTGCTGGAGTATCTGCTCAGCAATCCCCGCCAGGTGATGACCCGCGAACGGATTCTGGAAAAGGTGTGGGGCTACGACTTTATGGGTAATTCCAACATTGTCGAAGCCTACGTCCGCTATCTGCGCCTCAAACTGGAGAAAGAACGAGAACAGCGGCTGATCCAGACCGTTCGCGGCATTGGCTATGCCCTTAGAGACTAAGGGATTGTGACCTTAGCGGCGGGAGTTGGCTTCTGCTCCCATGGTCCGTGTCCGCAGCTGACTCAGCATCGCCTCCATTTCCATGGCGGCATCGAACATCGCTGATGCTTCTGCCTTGACCTCTTCATCACCTGATTCCATCGCCATGGTAGAAAGCAGCTGGATTTCCTGATTCAGGCGCTGCAGTTCCATCAGGATCACCTCATCAAAGAGAGGATCGCTGGGGCTCAAATTCATTAACGCGGGATCCATAGCGTTTGCAGCAGGGGCAAGGATCACACTCACTGCAGCAGCTAACAGACCGCGCTTTAACCAAGATGTCATGGGTAGTCTCCTAACGTCGATTAGAGCTTTGCTGATTCAAACCCGTCCGCGTAAGCTCAATGGTTCACACATAGAGTACACTAAGTACCCACATGAAAGCACTATAGCAATGATTAATGTCTGGCGGTTGCTGTAGATCTAACTTGATTTACACAACCAAATAAGGTAAACTTTTTTTCTTCATTTTATTGCCTTATTATTTCTCAGACGTTGGTCTGACTGTAGCAGGAACTACTCTTGTCCTGGAGAATTGCTGTAGAGGCCTGCCAGCCTGAATCTGTTGGGGGCATCTAGCAAATATCACATCTTCAGAAGAGTCGTGCTCAAGGCCATAGATTGGCACTGCATTTGACAGAGGATTAAGTCCGTAGTTTGACAAGTTACTTAAGTCTAAATCAGACTTCAGGCTCAGGAATTCTTCTGATAAAGGCCTGTTTCTATTATGAATATTCTCAGGAAATTCTCAAAATAAAGCTGGAACAATTCATGCCTGCTTACGTCTCAAGAACGCTTTTGATTTTGGTTGGCTGGCCTCAGTCTGGGGGACACTACACTGGGAAAAGAGGTTGAGGACACCAATAGTGGCTGATCAGGTGACGGCAATGGCAATCACGGTCTTTGATCAGCACCTGGAGACCCTATCGGTGTATGGGCAAACCTCTGAAGCCTTTCAACTCGATGGTAAGGTGGGATTTCCTTTGGAACAGGTATTTGCCCCGGAGGTGTGGTGGCAATTGCGAAGAGCCTGCCAGAAGGCGCTGAAAGGTAGTTTCAGCCAGATAGAAGTGCGGTTTCAGCATCAGATCTACCAGATCGGGGTTTGGCCGTTGGGGTTTCCAGAGACCACCCTGGGCATTGTGGTCCTCCTGAACGTCACCCATTTCTGCCGTGCTGAAGAGGCCTGGCGTCTGAGTGAATCTCGCTATCGCGCCCTGGTGGATACCCAAACCGAACTGATCACGGCGGCCAAACCCGATACTTCTCTCACCTTCATCAACTCGGGATTCAGTCGTTTAATTGGTCAGAGTAGTTACACCCTCATGGGCCAGTCCTGGCTGGAGTTGATCTATCCCGAGGATCGAGCGGAAACCCAGGAGAACCTGGTGTCGCTTGCGCCCGAGAATCCCCTGGTTAAGCGGGAAAGTCGTCTGCAGGATGCCCATGGCCACATTCGCTGGATCGCCTGGAGTGACCGGGGTATTTTTGATGAACAGGGGCATCTAGTGGAGATTCAATCGGTGGGCCACGATATTACGGAACGGCGGCAAGCAGAACAGTTACTGAAAACCTCTCTGCGGGAAAAAGATGTGCTGTTGCGAGAGGTGCACCATCGCGTCAAAAATAATTTGCAGATCATCTCCAGTCTGCTGCGCCTGCAGGCCAATGCGTACAGCGATGAGAACAACCAGGTCAGTGCTGCCTTTGCCGATTTTCAAAACCGCATCCTCTCGATTGCCCTGGTGCATGAACGTCTCTATGGCACCACCCAACTGGAGGACATTCGGCTCGCCGACTACATCAAAGAACTGACCTTTAACCTGGTTTCCTCTCTTTCTCCCGATCCCACTCGTCTGGATCTACGGGTTGAAGTGGCAGAGGTGTGTCTGGATCTGGATGAGGCCATTTCCTGTGGGTTAATTCTGAATGAGCTGATCACCAACGCTCTCAAGTATGCCTTTCCCCGCCGCCAGAGTAAGAAGCGAACGCCACGGCGCTGGTATTTGGGGATCTACGGTCAAGTTGAAATGGATCAGGTTGTGTTGACCATTGAGGACAATGGTGTCGGTCTCCCCCCCAACTTCAGCATTGAGCAGGCGGAATCGTTGGGGTTGCAGCTGGTCTGGGATCTGGTGGAAAAGCTAGAGGGCACGATCCAGGTGGCGAGCACGGCAACCGGAACAGCATTCACCATTCGGTTTTCCCCCTCTTCCCTGAGCCGCGCTGTCTAGCAACACTGGGGACTCTGTGTCAGGATCTAACGAGAAGAATGCGATGGGCCAGCAGTTCTTCTACTCATGTCAATGTCCACGACAAGGAACCTATGGCAACACCCATTCAAGTCAAAGATTATCTAGCCTGCTGGTTTCAACTGGGAAAAACTGTGATCCTGGACTTCCCTGGCGGTCGGCAACAGATCCAGCCCATGTCGGTGCTGAGTCCCAGAAGTTATAGTGCTGAGTTTGAGACCTGCTGGCAGCAGATTTTAGCCCGTGCAGATCATGCGTATCTGGCCGGGACAGACCATACGATCACAGAGTTGCTGAGCGATCACTATGAGATGACCGCCTGTTCCCGTTGCAGTGCCCTGGTCCCGATCAGCGCCAGTGGAGCAGCCGCGAGCGCAAGACCCTGTCCCTGTGCGGATCTACCCACCTGGCCCAACTCAGAGACCATTCCCCCACGCTCTCCCCAGACCCAATTTCATGGGCAGATCCAGCTAGGCAACATTCAGAAACGGCTGAATCAGGACAGCAACCCCATCTAAAGAGGGAGAAGACTTATCGTCCCTGCCTAGTCTTGAGGGGCAAGGAGAGCTTGTTCAGCCCGCACGATCTCGATCAATTCGGGTTCCAATCCCACCAATTTCGCCAACACCTCGTTCGGCACCGCCTCCAGATCAACGTTAGGAACAAGTTTTTCTAAATAAGTCAGGAGCAGTCGGGCGCGACGGGGAGCAGGATAAGCCTCGGTCAGTTGTTGTAGCTGGTTGATCCAGTAAATCCGACGCCGCAACGCCCCATCGCCGTTCCAAATAGGTTCTGGGGGGTGCTAAAAATACATTCCCAAAAGGAATAACCGACTGGCAGGTACGGTCCAGAGGCAGGCCCACTGCCGCTCCGAATCCCAACAACTCTGTGGTGAAGGGTTTGATCAGAAGCAACCCAAACTGTCCTCTTCCTTTTACCATCCGAACCGATCCCTTCGTCACCTGTGTGAGTAACACCTGCGGATCGGAACCGGAGCCCCGCATTCTGGCTAACGGGGTTTGATCTCTGACTTCAGAGGCTTTTGTGGGTATGGGGGTGTTGTTTGACGTTGTCGGCATCACTCACCTCGTGCACCGTATTCAGGATCCGTCGGGGTTCTGGGTTGTGGTTGAGCTTAAACACCCCTGCTGCAGGAGTGCAGGTCTGATGCAGGGGAATGTGGCGAAACTCAGGTTTGGCCCGATAAGTCCGGGTGGCTGCCTGCAGACGCTGGACGAAGTTATCCCCCAGATAAACCTCCTTTGGAATGATATCCTGCGGAAGTGTGGGCTGATCATTCTGGACCAGTTCGGCATAAGTAGTGGCATAGAGCAGTTGATAAGAAGTCGAGCGCACTTCCCGCGCCAGGCAGTCCAGATCAGAGGCTGAAACTGGCTCAGCGACCAGGATCTCTTTCAATCTGCCGTCTTCTTCCCGCTGAAAACAGGCTGCGATTCCCAGAACAACGTATTCCAGGCCCTGTACTTCGTTGGCGCCCATTGAAAGGGAGGCTGCTTCGCTCATCAGGTCCTCGCTCTATTGGTAGGTTGGTAGTGTCAGCATTACTCTAGCGCCACTGCCCCTGCTCCCTGCCATAATCTGTCCAGCAAGTCGCACAGGATCGATGGAGTTGTTGCATGTCTACCTATGATGCGATCGTGATCGGGGCGGGGCATAACGGTCTGGTGGCGGCCTGCTATCTGGCCCGAGCGGGGCTGCGGGTGCTGATCCTGGAGCGCTATCCCACGGTGGGGGGGGCCGCGATCACTGAAGAGATCCATCCCGGCTTTCGGGTTTCTGTGGCCTCCTACTCCCTCAGTCTGCTGCGGCCCGAGATCATTCGTGATCTGCAGTTAAAGCATTACGGGTTGCAGGTTTACCCCAAAATGCCCTCCTACTTCATGCCCTTTCCCGATGGCCGCCATCTGCTGCTAGTTGCCGGAGATCAGGACCGCAACTGTGCTGAAATTGCCCATTTCTCCCAAGCAGACGCTAGGGCTTATCCAGCCTGGGAAGCCTATTGGGATCGGGTCTGTGACATGATTGAACCCACGTTGATGCAGCCTCCGCTTTCCTGGAGTCAGTTGGCAGATCGCTTTGATCAGGCGGGGGCCAGCAATGACTTTCGCCGGTTGATGCTGCTCTCCACGGCGGATCTGTTGCAGGAGTTTTTTGAGTCGGAGCCGATCAAGGCAGCCATGGCTCCCCAGGCTCTGATCGGCACGGCTGCTGGCGTGATGACCCCTGGGACTCCCTACATCTGGTTGATCCATGCGCTGGGTCGGGCGGTGGGCAAACGAGGGATCTGGGGTATGCCCGTGGGGGGATGGGGGCCGTGACGCAGGCCATGGCGGCTGCAGCCAAGGATCTGGGGGTTGAGATCCGCACCTCGGCGACGGTGGCTGAGATCCTGGTAGAGAGTGGAGAGGCCACAGGGGTGGTGCTGGAGAATGGAGAAACTCTGCGGGCGCGAGTTGTGCTCTCCAATGCCGATCCAAAACGAACGTTCCTTTCCCTCTGTCCTGCCAGTGCGATCCCTGCTGATTTTCGTCAGCATCTGGAACGGAATTATCGCTGCTCAGGACCTGTGTTCAAACTAAATCTGGCCCTGACGGAGTTGCCCCGTTACACCGCTGCGCCAGCAGAAATTTCACCTGAAGCGATCAGTTCTGCCACGGTGGATATTGCCCCGTCATTAACGTACATGGAGCGGGCCTGGGATGACTGCAAACATGGAAACCCTTCGCTTGAGCCCTTTATCGAGATCTATACCCAATCGCCCACAGATCCGAGCATGGCTCCTGCGGGGCAGCATATTCTTTCCTGTTTTTGTCAGTATGCTCCTTATGCACCTGCGGGGCGGCAGTGGGAGGATGGTTTACGAGAAGCATTTGCGGATCGGGTGATTGCCAAAATTGCAGAATTCGCCCCCAATCTGCCCCAGGCGATTCTGGCTCGCCAAATGCTATCTCCAGTGGATCTGGAGGAACGTTTTGCTCTGACGGGGGGCAGTATTTTTCACGGGGAGATCACCCCGGATCAGAGTTTTGATCTGCGTCCTGTTCCTGGATTTGCTGACTACCGTACACCGCTTCCGCATCTCTACCTATGTGGATCGGGAACTCATCCCGGCGGTGGAGTTACCGGGATCCCGGGTCATAATGCCGCTCAGGTTGTGTTACGGGATCTAGCGATCCTTACCCGCAATTTGATAGACTAAAGTCCTTGATATTGGGAAGTTTGGGGTTGAACAGGCATGTATACTCTTTAGCTTGTGTTACTCAGTTTAGCCGTCCTTACTCAATACAAACAGCCAAACAAAAGAAATATATGCCTACGAAAAAACCCATTGATATCACTATTTCTCTTGTTTCTATTCAGGTTCAAGGCACAATTGGATCTCCCATCAAGTGTCAGATGCAGATCGATGATCAACCCATAATCGAAGTGAATGTGCTATCCACCCCTTCCCGTGTGATCGCCCGTTACATTCGAGATGACGAAATTCTTACTTTGCCCTTCAGTTACCGTATCTGGGATACAGATGATACGATCCCCGACGATACAGGATGGATTGCAGATAGACTCGATCTGAGTGATATATCAGATCAGACAGAAGTAGAGGTCAACCCAAGCATTACGAAAACCGTAACTGCAGATGATGGCCCGATATGGGGTGTCCGCTCTGCTACTTTTATTCTGAGTTTGCGAGTTCATTTAAAACGATCTTTGCTAATTAAACTCATTATTCGCGAACCTGATGCAAATCCAGATTTGCTCTTGAGTAACCTGGAGCTGAGGCTAAGAATAGATAACGATACTAAATCTTATCATTCGGATGATCAGGGATTGATTGTTTTAGGGCCACATGCCTTTAATCTAAGTTCTAATATTAGCATTCTTTCTGTGATTGATGCTAGACAGGAAGGCAGTTATACTCTTGGTGTTTATAGCCAATCTTCTACAAGTCCTATTCTAATTATTTCTCCTTTACAGCACCTACACATATTTGAGATTGGCATATTAAACTGCACTTTTGGCACACAACAGGAATCATTCATTTATCAATACCGAGACCAGATCTTAGATGCAGCGAACAGCCAGAGTGACCGAATTCCTCCAGAGCTAATTGCTGCGATCCTAAACGATGAGTTGACTAGACGTCAATTTGATGATGATGTGCAGGATCGGCTCGCCCGAGCCATGATTAATAGTGAAGGAGCTAATGAGGAATCTTTTGTGACTGTTATTGAAACCCTGGCTAGAAAGCCAATCAGCGAGATTTCTTTTGGTCCTGCACAAATGCAACAGGGTCTGGTCGTTGAATTGATTGAGACGGGTTATATCAGACAACCAGATGATTGGGATGAAGATCAGCTTGATGCATCACTGCGCCTCTTAGAATCACCTACATTTTCACCTTATTTGGTTAGTGCATTCCTTCAACAAATCATTGATTTTTGGAGAGAAGGGGGAGATTGTCCTGGCTACGAATTTAGTAATGGAACTCCAATGATGATTGGAGAACGCTCAGATCTTCTTGCCACACTCTATCACCTTGGAAAGTGTGGAAATCGAGGGGTTCATCCTGGAGCAGGTCCAAATGATAGAGGGATAGATATTGAAGCTAACATGATCAGGATGGGCGAGATCCTTCGGTGTCCTTAACCTATAGCTAACCAGGTCAATATGAAACAAGATTACATGCATCTAGTTAGGAAAGTTTTACTCTTTGGAATAGGTGGATATATAGTAGTAAGTATAATATCTTGGCTATTTACTTGGCTTATTGTTGCAAACTCCTACTGTAGCTATAAACCATCAAAAAAAGAATGTGAATTACCGCTTTTTCCACTTTATCCTAAGTGGGAATACCAAACTTTCCTTTACGCAGAAGGTTTTCGAGAACCGATCCTGCAATCACTATCCGTTGGTTGTATGACAGAGGAACCTCTAAGTATTAAGGTAATGCAGTATCGACAAGACTCTGCCTTAGTTTGGTATAAAGGGGAAAGTGGTAGCACATGGCTTGCCAGTTTTTATCGATCTCCAGAGTCGTTAGAGTGGCAGATGTATAGCCCCATCGGTAACTCCGAAGAAAAAGTATGTCATGTTGAACTGATCTACGGTAGGTTCGATGGTGCGACCCCAGATTCTTACTACTGGTATAATTAGGCAGGCTTTATTGATTAACCTATGCCCTCAGTCTGAGAAGCTTGCTTTTGAGATATACGATCATCTTGGAAAATATGGAGTTCCAATGATGATTGGAGAACGCTCAGATCTTCTTGCCACACTCTATCACCTTGGAAAGTGCGGAAAACGAGGAATTCACCCCGATGCAGAGTCAAATCCACGAGGGAAAGCTATCGTACCTACCATGAATAGAATGGCAGAGATACTTCGCTGCCCTTAACCACACATTATGAGAGAACAATGAAGCAGAGACATGCTCAATTCATCAAGCAGATCTTATTTCTTGGTCTGGGGACATATGGTGTTCTAACAGGAATCTCTTGGTTATTTAGCTGGATCTTAGTCTCGAATTCTTTTTGCAAAATTTACGATCTGCTAGAAAAGGAGTGTGGGATTCCCCTTTATCCGAAGTGGGAATATTTATCTCTACTTTATTCGCAGGAATTCGTTAGACCGATTCAAAAAGCAATCGCAGGGGGTTGTCAAACTGAAGAGCCTTTGACAATTAAAGTAATGCAGTATCAACACAAAACTGCGTTAGTCTGGTTCAAAGGGGAAAGTGGTAGCACATGGCTTGCGAGTTTCATACGAGATCAAGAATCAGAGGGTTGGCGACTTTTCAAATCGCCTAGTTCATATGGAGGAGAAGTATGTCATGTTGATCTGATCTACGGTAGGTTCGATGGTGCGACCCAGATTATTCACTACTGGTATAATTAATAAATGAAAAATGAAAGAGTATATGGAAGGCGGACTGTCGTCTGGGCGTGGTTGATTGACCACGAGGTAAACGTGTCGCTATTTATCGAACCGGAAAGCCTGTTGAGATTATTGGATCTCCCCCCTCACTCTCTGGAGAAGAAGTGCTGGAGGGACTGGTCATCGATATCGAAGCGCTGTGGGCCTAGCTAGCGTTTGCCAGGTAGGATCAGCCCATGCGAGTTGTTTTCTTCGGTACCCCGATCTTTGCCGTTCCCAGTCTGCAGATCCTGCTGCAGCGATCTGAGTTTGAGGTGGTGGCGGTGGTCTCCCAACCCGATCGGCCCCAGGGGCGGGGTCGCAAACTATTGCCCACTCCCGTTAAAGCCCAGGCCCAGGAGCATCAGATCCCGGTCTGGCAGCCCAACCGCCTGCGCAAGGATGAAGAGGCCCTCACAGCTCTGAAATTAACTCATGCAGATGTTTTTGTCGTGGTGGCCTATGGTCAGATCCTGTCGCCCCAGGTGTTATCGATGCCGCGATTGGGGTGTGTGAATGTACACGGATCCCTGCTACCTGCCTACCGTGGAGCTGCCCCGATCCAGTGGGCGATTGCGCGGGGAGAAACTGAAACGGGGATCACCACCATGCTGATGGATGAGGGCATGGACACCGGAGCCATGTTGTTGAAGGCGGCTTTGCCCATCACACCTGAACAAACCACTGCCGATCTGGCGGCTCTGCTGGCTCCGCTTGGGGCAGACTTACTGGTGGAGACTCTGTTGCAACTGGACGCAGGATCGATAACTCCCACACCTCAAGATCCAGATCTGGCCACCTATGCACCCCTGATCAAACCTGACGACTTTCACCTTCATTGGGAAAAGAGTGCCTGGGATCTACATAACCAGATTCGGGCTTTCTATCCGCAGTGCTACAGCGGCTGGCAGGGCGAACGACTCAAGATCCTCCGCTCTGATCCTCCAATCGCAGATCCATCTCAGGCATCTGTAGCGGAAGCGGGGATGATCACAGCGATCCAGAAAGGAGAAGGATTTTCAGTGCAGACGGGAACCACTTCTTTGCGGATCCGGGAAGTACAAATGGCTGGAAAACGAGCTCAGTCCGCCTGGGATTTTGCCAATGGTGTACGACTAGAGGTGGGCCAAAAACTTGAGCCCCTTGTTGCTGAAGGTGCCGTTTGATCCTTCTAATTGCTATAGTTTTTTGCCTTGAAATAAATTATCTGCCAGCCCTCAAGACTTGATCAGCTGTAAGATTTAGATCTGGAAATATTCGAGATGTAATCTTCTGACTACCTCTGAGCTTCTGAATCTCGTACTCCCCGTTCACTAGCGTACAAATCGAGAGAGTTGGTTGTTTGGGCTTGCCAATATATTGAGTTCCGCCCAGCCCAGCATGATCTGCGATCCAATATTCAGGAATCCCCAGCACTGCATAATCTTCAAGCTTGCGCGCATAATCATTCTGCCAGTTGCTACTGACAACTTCTGCCACAAATTTGATCGATCTACCCAGGGTCAGGATTGATTGGTCAGACCAGAGCAGTTCTTTTTTCAGCTCATTATGGTCGACAACTACAACATCAGGCCGAAATGCTGTCAGATCGATCTCAGAAGGACGAAACAGACCCCGCTGTAGCACAAACCAGGGTAGATCTGCTTGGTCGATCTGCACACAGATCTTCTTAGTAATGAAAGCTGAAACCTCCTCATGTAGCCCTGTGGGTTCCAAGTCAAACACCTCGCCATCGATCAGTTCATAGCGGTTGTCATCACCATATCTGAGCAGAAAATCATCAAAGCTGAGGAACTGCTGCTGTATAACTGTGTCAGATGAAAGAGCCATAGATCAGTAGTCCCACATTGATCGTCTACTCCTATTTTAGGAAATCGGAGGTCTTCCTGGGCTGAGATCATGTGAATCCGTAATCATGATCAACACTATACTAATATAGCAATCAGACATCAGATGGAAGACGCAAGCAGGCTTAAGTCCTTATCTATCAAGCAGGGCAACCTCACAGATCTCATGAATCATGCCTGATTGCTATAAGTGAAGTAGCTAGTGATCGTTGGATCCACTCATGACAGCTATCACCCTCAATCTTTCCCCTGTTGCAAATCTTACAGGTGAACAGTTTCAAGTGCTCTGTGCTGCCAATCCAGAAGCCAAACTTGAATTGAATGCCAGTGGAGAGCTCGTTGTCATGTCCCCGACTGGTGGAGAAACAGGAGCGTGGAACTTCGAGTTTTGCACGGATCTAGGGCTATGGAATCGCCAATGCCAACAAGAGAAAGCCTTTGATTCCTCAACTGGATTCTCTTTGCCTAATGGAGCAGAGCGCTCCCCAGATGCAGCCTGGATCCCACTGCAGAAATGGAATGCACTAACTCCAGAGGAAAAACGGGGCTTCTTACCCCTTTGCCCGGACTTTGTGATGGAATTGCTGTCACCTTCAGACTCGTGGGTAAAGGGACTCCAAAAGATGGAGGAGTACATGAACAATGGCTGTCGCTTAGGCTGGCTGATTGATCCTCAAGGTAAACATGTCGCTATCCATCGGGCAGGACAACCTGTAGAGATCAAGCAGACCCCAGCCTCGCTCTCGGGTGAAGATGTACTGGCAGGATTTGGGTTAGATCTCGAGACATTGTGGAATTGATGTCATGCAGGATCAAAGATCTGGTTGACTGTTAGTTGAAATTCAGGCAAGACAGAAGAAAAAATACGATCATCACCTCGAAACTGTTGTAGTTCATATTCTCCGTCCATTAACGTGCAGACTGTCAAAGTCGGCTGCTTTGGAGATCCGATATACCGACGACCTCCAAGACCAAGATAATCAGCGATCCAGTATTCGTTGATGCCTATGCTCTCATAATCGGACATCTTTAAGGCATAATCATCACGCCAGTTAGTTGAAACAACCTCGATAACTAGTTTGACTGAGCTCCCGTATGTAATCACAGATGAATTTGCCCACCTGGGTTCACTCCCGAGAGAAGCTCGATCGATAACAGCTACATCCGGTTCATACCCTGTGTCATCAGATACGGCAATAATACATTCTCTAGGAATAAAGTAAGGAACCTGCATCTGATCAATGACATGGTTGAGTTGCTTGATGATAAAGCCTGTGATTTCGGAGTGTTTGCCTTTGGGCTTTGGCATCTCAACGATCACTCCATGTCTCAGCTCATAACGGGTCTCTGTGGATTCTGGATACCAGCAGATAAATTCATCAATAGAGGTAGGTAGGTTATGAATCTGGGCAATCATTGATGAGATCTCCCAAGTCTTGATGTCAAAGCATGGAAATTAGCATTCTAATCCCTCACTCAAGCCTATCTGCTTCTGAGGAGTCAATCCTTGACCCCTTAATCTAGGCGGTGACCTGTGAGCTGGACAAAAATATCCTCCAGGTTGGAAGCTCGCACCAGTGCCCCTGTTGGATCCGGCAATTGATCCAGCGCCCGCTTAGCCGCCCCCAGATCCGGAAAGAATTCCAGCTCCTGTCCTGTTTCGCGAGTCGGATCCCCCTGATCTTGGGGCTTCACCAGCAGAGCTTCCCCGAACTGCTGCCGCAACTCCAGAGGACTGCCCAGGGCAATCAGTCGGCCCCCATCCATAATCCCGATCCGGTCACACAGCTCCTCGGCTTCTTCCATGTAGTGAGTGGTGAGCAGAAGTGTTAACCCCTGGCGACTCAGATCCCGCAGAATATCCCAGAGCAGTCGTCGCGCCTGCGGATCCAGTCCCACCGTCGGTTCGTCCAGCAGCAGGATCTGGGGTTGAGGAAGCAGAGCCCGTGCCACCTGCAGACGTCGTTTCATTCCACCCGAAAGTGTTTTGACTTTATCCTGCCGCCGCTCCTCTAGACGCACGTAATTTAACCACCGATCAATGCGCTGCTGCCGCTCGGCTTGGGGTATGTGGTGCATGCGCCCATGAAATTCCAGATTCTCCCAGACCGTCAGATCACTGTCGAGGGTGATGGGCTGCAGAACCACTCCCAGCAGGTGCCGCACCTTGAGAGGCTGTTGAACCACATCCAACCCTGCCACCCGAACCTCACCTTCACTGGGACGAGTCAGGGTGGTGAGCATGCGGATCGTTGTGGATTTGCCCGCACCATTGGGTCCCAGCAGACCAAACATTTCCCCCTGGGGAATCGTCAGGTTTAGCTCCTGAACCACAGCCCGATCCTGAAAGCGTTTCCAGACCTGGCGCAGTTCGACGGCGGGGGCATGAGGGGAGAGAGGATCAGCGGCAGTCACGGCTCAATATGAAGTTCGTGTTACATTCCAGGATACAGCGTGGCAAGGCACCCATGACAGCAGACATAGTGGTGATCGGCAGTGGGATCGGCGGATTGAGTTGTGCGGCCCTTCTGGCTCGTTATGGCCTGGAAGTCTTGGTATGTGAGAGCCACACGATCCCCGGTGGGGCCGCCCATGCATTTGAGCGACAGGGGTTTTGCTTCGACTCTGGACCCTCGCTGCATTCCGGCATGTCTCACCCTTCGGCCAACCCATTGCGTCAGGTGCTGGATGCAGTGGAGGTGGATCTGGACTGGGCCACCTATGATGCCTGGGGCTGCTGTCTGCCGGAAGGGGATTTTCGCATGGCGGTGGGAGCCGAGCCCTTCTGTGCAGTTCTGGCGGAGCTACGCGGATCCCAGGCGGTCCAGGAGTGGCGAGATCTACAACGGGTTATGGATCCTCTCAAACAGGCCTGCGTGGCCATCCCTCCGGCGGCTGTGCGCTTTGACTGGGGGGCAGTGGTGAGTGTCGGGCGCTATGCGCCTAACCTGCTGGGGTCGCTGCTGGATCTACCCCGACTCACGGGTCCATTCTCAGCCCTGATGGAGGGAGTGGTTCATGATCCCTTTATTCGCAACTGGCTAGATTTGCTCTGTTTTATGCTCTCTGGCTTACCCGCCGAGGGCACCAGTGCCGCGGAAATGGCCTTCATGTTTGCAGACTGGTATCGACCAGACGTGATCCTGGACTATCCGATTGGGGGCAGCGGAGCTCTGGTGCAGGCGCTAGTGCAGGGATTGCAGAAATGGGGTGGTCATCTGCATCTGGGGGCCCATGTGGAGCAGATTTTGGTGGAAAACCAGCGGGCAGTGGGAGTGCAACTGCGCCATGGTGAGGTGATCCGTGCCCGGCAAGCGGTGGTATCCAATACCTCGATCTGGGATACGTTATCCCTGCTTCCCTCCTGGGCGGTACCCCAGCGCTGGCGACAGCAACAGGAGCAGACCCCCGCCTGTGATAGTTTTATGCATCTGCACCTGGGCATCAAGGCCGAGGGATTGCCTGCCGCTCTAGACTGTCACTACCTGGTGGTGAACGACTGGGAACGGGGGGTAACCGCCCCTCAAAATGTGATTGCGATCTCGATCCCTTCCCTTCTCGATCCAGCACTGGCCCCCCCTGGCTATCACAATATTCATGTCTACACCCCGGCCACGGAACCTTCCACCTCTGGCAGGATCTGGATCGGCGCAGTCCGGCCTATGCAGCGCTGAAACAGGAACGAGCTCAGCCCATGTGGCAGGCCCTGGAGCGGATCATTCCTGACATTCGGGAGCGCTGTGAGCTGACCCTGGTGGGCACCCCCCTGACCCATGCCCGTTTCCTGCGCCGTCACCACGGATCATATGGACCCGCCTGGCGGGCGGGAGAGCAGATGTTTCCTGGACCGCGCACTCCACTTGCCGGTTTACTGTGCTGTGGGGATTCCACGTTTCCCGGGATCGGTCTCCCCGCGGTGGCAGCTAGTGGCATGATTGCGGCCAATACTCTGGCTCCCCTGGATCGACACCTGCAGTTACTCTCATCCCTGCACCTGTAGGCGGGAGGTGGCATGAAATCTGTGCTGCGGCAGATGCGGGCTGCCTGGATCTTCTACACCCGCGTTCCTTTGCCCGGGGATGATCTGAACTCAGCCGACTTTCAAGGCCTTGCCCGCTGGCTTCCCTGGGTTGGGCTCAGTCTGGGTCTACTGCTCTGGGGACAGATCTGCTTTTCTCCTGTAGCCCTGATTCGGTGCGAGGTGTGGTGGTGACGGCTCTCTGGGTCGGGATCACAGGTGGCTTCCATCTGGATGGAGTGGCGGACGCTGCTGATGGTCTGGCGGTGGCGGCCCATGATCCTGCCGGACAGGAAAGACGGCTGCAGGTGATGCGGGATAGCCGCAGTGGACCCTATGGGGTCATGGCCTTAGTTTTGGTTTTGCTGCTTAAAAGCTCGACCCTGGCCTCGTTGGATCCTCACAGTGCCTGGGTTCTAGTGCTGATTCCCGCCTGGGGACGTTGGGGGCAATTGCTGGCGATTGGCTGCTATCCTTATCTGCGATCAGAGGGACAGGGGAAGTTTCTGAAAACCAATCTGGCCTGGCCCCAGGATTTGATCCTCGGAACTCTGGTGTTGCTACTTTTGACCTCGGGTTGGGGTTCTGGAAAGCGATCCTGGAAGGGCTATGCCTGTGGACTGCGCTGGTGATGGGATCCGCCTGGGCTATTGGTTTTTGGTTCCATCGCCAGCTGGGAGGGCATACGGGGGACACCTATGGAGCCGTAGTGGAATGGACAGAGGTGGGAGCTTTACTCTGGCTGACCTTGCTCCCATTGATGCCAATCCCTGGGCTGATTTAATCCTCCCCTGTAGCTGGTGCGGTAAGTTCCCCATCGGGGGTGAGAAATTCCAGGGTCTTTCCCATCAGCACGAGAGTAGTACTGGTATTTTCCACGAATCCGATCCGCTGGTAGAAGCCCTGCTGGTGGGTGGTAAATAAATAAATCCGCTCGACCCCTAGCACGTCCGGATGACTGATCAGGGTTTCCACCAACTTGCCCCCCAATCCCTGGCGGCGATAGTCCTGGTCGATGACCACATCCCAGATCACAGCACGGTAAGCTCCATCGGAGGTCGCCCGGCCAAATCCGATCAAGCGGTCTCCATCCCAAAGTGTGACGACAGGACTACTATGCTCAATCGCCCGAGCCATGGTAGTGGGGCAGCGCTCCTGGGCCCAAAACGCGTTGCGGTTAAACAGCTGAATCAGTTGATCCAGATCCACCCTGGCTTTATCCACAGAGAAAAAAATATTGCGGTTATTTACCGGGGCTGGGGATCGATTCAGATGAAGAATGCCGGCGGGTTGTTCCATAGGGTATGTATTGCTGATCATCTCGTGAAACTGACTGCGGCTACTGCTGCTGGGACCGCTCATGCAAAGCGTAATCGCGGAACCGTTCCAGATCTGCCTGAATGGTGGACTCAACAACTCTGCCTAAAATAAATTGTCCATCAACTTCAAAATTCCGGGTAGTACATAAGCTACAGACAGGCGCACGATTGTACTCCCTTTACGGTCGTAGAAGCGCAGTGTCCCGCGGTTGGTCAGACCATCCACCGATTGCCAGCTGATCATCTGATGTTTCACCACCGTATGCGTATGGGAGATCCAGCTAAAGGTTAAACCACGGGTGTCCAGGGTCCAGCGAGAAAGCTCTGAGTCAATCAGCTCTACGGAGCGAATCCATTTCATCCACCGCGGCATCAGCTCCAGATTGGCCCATAGATCCCACACCCGGGTAACGTCTACGGGAACCTCAATCTGGCATGTGTGCTCCAACCAATCATTTGTCATGCCCTTCTTCCTGCCTCAGGTAGTGTTGCCACTACTCCACTTGCAACTGCCAAATGCTTTACATTTGTTTATACTAGTCTAAGATAGCATCGACTTTCCTCAGAGGTGTGGAGTAACCAGGGGCGAAGATGATCCGTCCAGGTTATGAGGCAAGAGCGAGTATTATAAGGTGAAACCATCGCATGTTGGTGCTGCCATAGCTAAATGGATGCTGTCGGCTCTGCCGCTGTCTAGCTTAGCAGCTTGCATTTATCCATTTATCCCTACCGGATCAATCAGGCTTATGCTCTCAGGTTGGAAGCAGTATCTTAAGAACTATTTCGTTGCTGGGTTGCTGGTGGTGATTCCTCTGGCCACAACCATCTGGCTGATGGTGGAACTGGCTTCCTGGAGTGTGGGCTTTCTCACCAGCATTCCCAAGCAATTTAATCCGATCCAGGGGCTGCATCCGATCCTCATCAACCTGATTGATCTGGGGGTGGGGATTGCTGCTCCAGTGACGTTCATTCTGCTGATTGGATTCATGGCCCGTAACATTGTGGGTCAATGGCTACTTAACTTGAGTGAACAGCTACTGCATGCCATCCCCATTGCCGGAACTGTCTACAAGACCCTAAAACAACTGCTGAGTACCCTCTTAGATACCAATAGCCGCAAGTTTCGTCGAGTTGTTCTCATCGAGTATCCGCGGCCAGGGATCTGGGCCCTCGCCTTCGTTACAGGAGGGATGCGGACTGCTCTCCCAGGAGCAGAAGATCAATCCCGTCAGTATCTCAGTGTTTTTGTCCCCACCACACCTAACCCCACGACCGGCTGGTATGCCCTGGTGCCCGAATCAGAAACCGTTGAAGTCTATATGCCAGTAGAAGATGCTTTCAAGATGCTGATCTCGGGGGGAATTGTGACGCCAGAGAGTTTTGCGGCGGGCCTGCAGCGTCTTTCTAATGTTCCCGCAGTGGTAGCCCCTCTGCTCCGGAAGCCCCAGTCTCAGGGAATTAGTGGATCAGGAGCGCAGCCAGCAGAGTACAGAGGCAGATGCCCAGGCTCACCCAACTTCCTTGCCTCTCGCCCTGGAGATGCGGGAATCGTCTTCGCAGTAGCTGGGGTTGGAACCAGGAGCAGGGAGCGATCCTGGAAAACTAAGGGTGCCAGTCACAGACCGGCTGAGAATAAACTCCTGACAGCGCTCCAGCTTGACGACATAGGGCCGCATTTGCCGATCCAGCTCCTCCATACGCTCCTGCGGAAACGCCTGCCAGTCTTCGCGGTTAGCCCAGTAAATCACCAGAGTTACATGTTCAGTATTGTCGGGATCTAGCCAGACTTCTTTGCGGAGAAACCCTGGACATTGGGCCAGAGTACGGCTCCAGATCGTTTCGTCCTGCTCAATAAAGGCCTGCTGCCCTCCAGGAGGAACCTGAAAGCAGAGCACTTCTACGGCAACTGTGGAGGGGCTTGGCTGTGACTGGAATTCTGTTGCTGGGTCCATGCTGCTACCTGAAGACCTGCCTATGAGTCTGATAGTATAAAGTTACCTGTAATATAAGTTAGCAAGCCCAGCTATGGCAAAGTCTGAGGATCCCAAAGATCAACCTCTCTATGTCATTTCTGTAGCAGCAGAACTTGTCAATATGCATCCCCAGACGCTGCGGCTTTATGAAAAGCGAGGGCTGGTGCAACCGTCTCGTGATGGGAAAAATCGGCTGTATTCGCAACGGGACATCGAGCGGATCCTTTTTATTCAAAAACTGACCCGAGATTTAGGGATCAATCTTGCGGGCGTAGAGGAAATTACCCGTCTGCAGGAGGAACTGGAAAAGCAGAAGCAGAAGATGCAACAGGAAATCCAGAGTCTTCACAGTCAAATTTCGCTCCTGGAAAGCCAGATTGGGGCCGATTGATTTCCCAGAACTGATGCTGGACTTGGACTCAGATCAGGTGACTCACCTTCTGGCATAGATCCTGATACTGGGTCTCGTAGGGTTGAATCCAGTCGGTTCGAGGTTGTATTTGCTGCCCAGTTTGAACCAGGGTCGTGGCAGCCTCCTGGACAGAACAGCCCCAGTACCCCGCTGCGGCTAGAATCGCGGCTCCCATGGCTGGCTGAGGATAGCGAGGCAAGATCAGTTCCCGTTGTAAAATGCTGGCGCGAATCGTTAACCAGAGGCAACTTTTGCATCCTCCACCCGTAGTCCAGATCTGGGGACTGCGACTGACTCCCAACGCCTCTAACCGTTCGATGCCCAACCGTTCCACTAGCGCCACACCTTCCAGCAAAATCGCATAAAAGCGAGCAGGCGGATCTTCACACAGAGGAATCAGACCAGGGAAATGGGGATCACTCACGGGGTAGCGTTCCCCGGGTTGCGTCAGAGGATAACTGCTCAGTCCGGTCGGCAGGTAGGGTTGAGCTTGTTCATCCCACGCCGCCAGATCCGCCTCAGGAAAGAAATGGGGTAAAACTCCAGCACCACAACTGGAGGCAGCTCCCGGAAACCAGAACTGCCGATCCGGATGGAGGTGGGAATAGACACTGCCATTCGGGGTTTGAATCCGACCAGTGCTGGTCGCCCTTAAAAATTAGCGTGGTCCCC
>JAAUUJ010000260.1 GCA_012030715.1 Synechococcaceae cyanobacterium SM2_3_1
TATACCTCTCAAGAGGGATCTAGTCCGTTTCCATGTATTGCATACACAGAAGGAGTTTTTTGAGTTTGAGGTCCTTAATACAGGGTACATTCCCGAAGCAGAATTGCCTCACCTTTTTGATAAATTTTACCGCGTGCCGGGCAGTGATCGCTGGAAACAGGGGGGCACCGGACTGGGCCTTTCACTGGTGAAACAAATGGTGGTAGCCCTGGATGGATCCATCTCTATCACCTGCAGCGAAGGCTGGATCTGCTTTCATGTGCGCCTGCCCAATCACCGCCCGCCACCTATGCCCCCACCTACGCCAGAACCGGAGGAAGCGCAAGAAGATCCGGAGTAGTCGATCATGGAAGCTGTCTTGGAAGTTCATAACATGCCGACATTACAACAAGAAGTGGATCGCGAGCCCATTCCGCACCTGTGGACAAGGGAAGAATATTACCGGATGGCCGATTTCGGGTTCTTCCGGAATAAGCGGGTGGAGTTGATTGAGGGGCAGGTGGTAGAAATGAGTCCCATGAAGAGTCCCCATGCAACGGGGGTGGAGTTGGTTGCTGCTGCCCTGAGGCAGGTACTGGGATCAGGGGTCTTTGTCCGCGAGCAAAAGCCTTTAGTGTTGAGCGAACTCTCGGAACCGGAACCCGATGTCGCTGTTGTTTCTGGAAGCATTCGGGATTATGCCAAAGATCACCCCAGGACAGCTTTATTGGTGGTAGAGGTATCTGACAGTACCTTGAGGTTTGATCGCCAGACGAAAAGTGGCCTTTATGCCGAAGCAGCAGTCAGGGAATACTGGATCTTGAATCTGGGGGACCGATGCCTGGAGGTCTATCGATCTCCGGAGCAGGTAGCAGATACAGTCGACAAATTTCAGTATAGAGAGAAAATAATTTATACACCTGAAGACAGGGTAAGCTCACTGATCTTTCCGGAGTCAAGGATTGCCGTAATCGATCTGTTGCCCTAAAACTGACAAGTACACAAGGGTAACATGACGGCAAATCAGTGTATCGAAGTAGTTGCAAGCGCCAACTCTGTTACCTACTGCCAGGGCTGGATCTGCTTTCATGTGCGCCTGCCCGATCACCGCCCGCAACCCCTTGTCCCCACCTGATCCAGAACTGGAGGCAGAGGAAGAAGATTAGCAGTAGTCCGTCAATGGATGCGAATGTTAAGTTGCATGTAGGATCAGAACTATCAACGGCATCATGGATCTAACAGGACTCTGGCTGGGAACCTATTGGCAGGATGGCCAGCCCACCCGTTTTGAAGCCACTTTCGTCCAGAGTGAAGCACTGCTAAGTGGCCGGATCACTGATGATGGCTACCTGGGGGATGCGCAAATCTCAGGACAGGTGACAGGACGGTTTGTTCGATTTACCAAAAGTACTTCGGCATTGATGACAAGATCCATTACACAGGCACCCTTTCGGAAGAGGGAAACCAGATCTGGGGCGAATGGTTTCATTACCCTCAACACCTCTGGCCCCTGGGAAGCTCACCGTAGCCAGGATTCTCTTCTGCTTAGTCTGCAAACGGTCCTGCAACAACAACTCCCCCTTCTTACTTCGGGCAGCGGTTGAAAGATCAGGTCCTAGCCTTTTAGAGGCGAGCGAGTAGCACCTTTTTTTTGGCCTGAAACTCCTCTTCCGTCAATACTCCTTGCTCCTTCAACTTACCCAAGCGCTCCAGAGCCTGGTACACAGAAGCCGCATCATTGCCTTTTTCCTTGTTCAGGGTTGAGGCGTAGGCCTCTCCTTGCTTGAATGCTGATTCATAGGCGCTTTTCACTTGTTCTTCCACAAAGTCACTCAGGTTTCCAGAGTTACTGAAATGACCAATAGCCACCTGCCCCACCGCATAAGTTGATGCCCCCGAGGTCAGAGACATGGAGGCCCCGCCAATGATCGTGCCCACACCAGGGATCGCCTTCACAAAACTGGCCGCCAACCGCGCTAGGGTCGTTCCTGTCAGAGCTGAGACAAACACCTTTCCTTTACTACGGGAATAATCAACAGCGTACAACCGCGCCAGTTGTTCCAGCATCTCCAATTGAATCGCGGTGACGGCAGCGAAATCCACCAGGGGAATGGGGATCAAACCTCCACCCATCGCCCAGAGCACATGGGTCCGAATGATTGACTCTGCTTGCGGTCGTAGACTCATGGGTCCTTCCAGAAAGTGGATTGGGGCTGTGATCAGAGATCCTTTCAATAGTATTCCCTGCGCCTGCAGCGATGAAAACTACTCCAGCGCATTCTGCAATAATCCCGGATCCAGAGGCTGACGGCATTCGGGATCTTCATGTTTTGGGCTGTTCACAAGCGTGGAAACAGGATAGAACTTCAACTCCTGGGGGTAAGCAGTCTCCCAGAGGAACGCAAGGTCTCGCGGATCCTGCACCTGGCGATCCAGCCACTGAGTATAGGCTTCTGGATTCAAAATCATGGGTATCCGCGGGTGTAATTCCTGGATCGGTCCATGAGATTGGGTGGTGAGAATTGCACAGGAATTGAATTCTGACCCATCAGCCCCCTGCCAGTGATCCCAGATACCGGCAAAGGCAAACAGGGGTCGGGTATGCAGGTGAATGAAATAGGGCTGCTTTCTCTTCCCAGATCCTTTCCACTCATAAAACCCATCGGTAGGGATCAAACACCGTCGCCGTCGCAGTGCTGCTTTGAAGGAGGGTTTTTCCGCAGCGGTTTCTGCCCGAGCATTGATCCACCCCTGTCCAAACGCTTTACTCCAGGAGGGCACCAGTCCCCAACGAAAATGGGTGATCTCTCTTGCGCCTGAGTCAGCTTCCTGCACTGCCAGCACAGGTTGAGACGGGGCGATGTTGTAGCGAGGAGAGAGGGTGGGAACCTCAGCCACACTAAAATGGGACGCCAGATCTTCTGGAGATACAGCTAAGCTAAATCGTCCACACATACCAGGCTTAACTCCCAGAGCACCTGCTTACCGTTGCAAAGATCTAACCGGTTTGATTTTAACTTCTTGAGCTGAAATCATATATCGTTTCCACTAGACCTGGTGGGAGATCGACTTACCATTCGGCTTAGGATAGGAAAGCAGGCTCCACCGTTGAGAGATGTCAGTCGGATATCTCCAGCAACATCTCCTTTGCAGGATGTAAACAGATCAGATCAAGCGTTGGACTTGGACTCCTTCTGAAAAGAATGCTGACTGCAAAATTGTTACGAGCCTGCTGCAGTCTAGCTCTGAGCCATTCATGTCGCAGGATCCATCCCCAGTTACCACCCCTGAAGTTGAAAACTTGCAACGGGATCCATCCCCAGATCGAGACCCTTCCTCGCCCGAGGCCGTCTCACAAGCAGGTCTCAAGAATTTTCTCAACGTGCTGGGTATTCCCAACTTCCTCACCCTCTGGAGTGGTCAGGTTTTCTCACAGCTAGCAGATAAAGTCTGTTTAGTTCTCCTGATCGGGTTGGTGAGCAGCCACTTTCAAGCCGAAGGAGAGTCCATCAGTGGGTGGGTGTCTGCGATCATGACCGCCTTTACCCTGCCTGCGATTCTTTTTGGCACGATTGCCGGAGTCTATGTAGACCGCTGGTCCAAGAAGGTGGTGCTGGTGGGCAGCAATATTCTGAGGGGGGGCTGCTGCTGCTGCTGCCTCTGATCCTGGCCTACAAGGG
>JAAUUJ010000076.1 GCA_012030715.1 Synechococcaceae cyanobacterium SM2_3_1
TCCAGGGAAAAGAGCTGCACATGCATTGGGGAATGTTGCAAGATCCTCGCGCAGTGAAACCTTTGTTACTTTTAGCCCGAAATAAACCTGAGCCATCCAGTCAAGTATCAGTATCAGAAACGTTCATCACTGGGATCCAACCTGGTCGTCTAGTCAATTCTGGGTCAGATCCAGCCAATGCTGCTCTCAACGCTCTCGGAGAGATTGGGGATCCAGAGGCTATACCTGAGCTTCTCAAAGTCCTCAAGCAAGACCGGCATCGTGCAGCAGCAACAGCACTGGCCAAGATCAACGCTCTAGAGTCAGTGGATCCACTGCTTTCACTAGTGGACTCGCGTGATTATGAGTTGGTCTTACTTGCCGTGACAGCTCTGGAGGGTATGGAGGTGAATATCCCACTTCCTCCTTTGCTGAAGTTAGTCAACAGCTCTGATCCTCAGGCTCGACTCACTGCTGCGGTAGCGTTGGGGAAAGCTGAGCCCCAAGAAGCTTTGACTCCACTTGTCAAAGCTCTAGAAGATCCCGATATCAGAGTCCAAACTGCTGCCATTCAATCGTTAGGAGCACTGAGGGATCTCAGAGCTGTGGATCCTATTCTGGAAACTCTTACCAGGCTAGACTCTCTCCAAACCAGGGACGATTTGCTGCAATCAGGAATGAGAAGAGTAGAACTTTTACTGAATGCTCCCGATGGTATGCAGATAGAGAAAACTCGTGAAGCTTGCTTGCAAGCTCTTATCCAACTGAAAGAA
The DNA here is from genome assembly GCA_012030715.1 of Synechococcaceae cyanobacterium SM2_3_1. Lineage (GTDB taxonomy): Bacteria > Cyanobacteriota > Cyanobacteriia > Thermostichales > Thermostichaceae > JAAUUJ01. The sequence goes on from JAAUUJ010000076.1 coordinate 753, forward strand.
GAAGAATCTCTATCGCTGCTGGAAGCATTTATGGACTCAGATAATCGTCTGCTGAGACATGCTGTTTTAGTTGCTCTCCAAAATCAGGAAAAAAAGCCTGACTGGATGCTCCCTGTTCTGGCAAAGGGGATCGAAGATTCATCTGAATTCAGCCGCGAGAAAGCAGTACAACTCCTTGGAGAAATAACAACTCCTGATGCCTTGCCTTTACTCATCAAAGCTGTTGAGGACCCAGAGCCCACAGTCTCTTGGCATGCAGTGACAGCTCTCAGACAGCATAATGATTCTGCTGCTATCCAAACACTCATCAAAGTAGCGGAGGAGGATGAGGAACGAGTAATTAGAGTCCATGCAGTACAGATCCTCACCAGAATGGATCATAGAGAAGCTGTAGCTGCCATTTCAGAATTGCATGACGATCCTGATCCACTGATCCGTCAACTTATCAGGCAATAAGCAGCTTCTTCACTGCTCAGGGATCTACTTTCAGCACCTTGTCGGAGAATTAAACTTAGTTGTGGTGGGAATCACAGCATTTCCCAATCTAGTGAGCTACAGACAGCCTAGGTACTGAAGGGGATCGAGCCTATGCAGTGTACCCTAAGAGGCTGGGAAGTGCTGTATAACGGCAGTTGCTGCAACTGCTCCAACAGCTGCTTTGTAAAACAGGGTACTTCTTCAATCAGGCTACAACTCAGCGCAACCGGATAAAATCCTCCTTGCAGTCCTCTGCTTGCCCAATTCTACTGAGGATCATCCTTTCGAGTTTCAATAACCAGCCTCAGTATCAGCGACCCGTTTCCATCAGATCTTTTAACTCAGCCACCAGATCTGAGAGCAGTGGAGTTCCCCCTTCACTGGCATGGCGCTTACGCACACTGACCGTGCCTGCCTGCTTCTCCTCTTCACCCACCACCAGCATGTAGGGGATCTTGGCTTTCTCAGCATTGCGGATCTTCTTAGGCAGCCGCTCATTGGCCGCATCCACCGTCACCCGCACGCCTCCCTGACTGAGGAGTTGAGACTTAACGGTGAGGGCATAGTCCAGCACCTGATCTGAGACAGGCAGGATCCGCACCTGTTCGGGGGCCAGCCAGAAGGGAAAATCTCCGGCATATTCTTCAATCAAGATCCCTACCAACCGCTCCAACGATCCAAACGGGGCGCGGTGGATCATCACAGGCCGCTGACGGCTGCCATCCTCAGCCACATACTCCAGATCAAACCGCTCCGGTAGTTGATAGTCCACCTGCACCGTTCCCAACTGCCACTCCCGCTCCAGCGCATCCCGAAAAATGAAGTCCAGCTTGGGTCCGTAGAAAGCCGCTTCCCCGATCCCCTCAAAGTGGGGCATCTCCAGTTGCTCGACGGCGCGGCGAATCGCGTTCTCGGCCTTTTCCCAGGCTTCATCCGATCCCAGATACTTATCGGAGGTGGGATCTCGGAAACTGAGCCGGGCCGAAAAGTCCTTCAGCCCCAGACGGTCAAACACGGACAGGATCAGATCCACCACCTTCAAAAACTCGTCATCCAGCTGATCGGGGTGACAAATAGGTGAGCATCATCCACCGTGAAACCCCGCACCCGCGTCAGCCCCCCAATTCACCCGATTGTTCATAGCGGTAGACTGTGCCAAACTCAGAGTAACGGATCGGCAGCTCTCGATAAGATCGCAGCTCACTTTTGTAAATTTGAATATGAAAAGGACAGTTCATGGGCTTCATCACGAACCCCAGCTCATCCGTTCGCGCTTGATCATCCTCCGCCATTATGGGGAACATATCTTCCTTGTACTTCTGCCAGTGACCAGAGGCTTTGAACAGATCCACCCGCGCAATATGAGGAGTGACCACAGGTAGATAGCCCCGTTGCACCTGCTCCTGCTTCAAAAACGACTCCAGGGTAGAGCGCAGGATCGTGCCTTTGGGAGTCCAGAGGGGCAGACCCGGACCCACATCTTCCGCAAACAAAAACAGACCTAACTCCCGCCCCAGTTTGCGGTGATCCCGTAATCTGGCCTCCTCCAGACGGCGCTTGTATTCCTGCAGTTCCTCCGGCTTTTCCCAGGCGGTGCCATAGATCCGTTGCAGCTGCTGCCTGGTTTCATCACCCCGCCAGTAGGCTCCCGCCACACTCAACAGATCAAAGGCTTTGGGATGAATATCTCCCGTGGTTTCCACATGGGGTCCGGCGCAGAGATCCCACCACTGATCCCCCAGATGGTAGAGCGTGATCAGCTCATCCTCAGGAATGTCAGCCAGGATCTCCAGTTTGTAGGTTTCTCCCAGCTCACGGATGCGTGTTTCTGCCTCCTGGCGGGGCACTACTTCGCGGATCAAGGGTAGCTTCTTTTTGATGATGGCGATCATCTCTTTCTTAATCGCCTTCAGATCTTCGGGGCTGAAGGGTTGCGGGCTGTCAAAGTCGTAGTAAAAACCGTAATCGGTGGCAGGTCCAATGGTCACCTGAGTGCCCGGAAACAGACGTTGCACGGCCATCGCCATCACATGGGAGCAGGTGTGACGGATCCGCTCCAACTGGGGTGACTCATGGCTGCGCAGCAACCGGATCTTGGACTCGGAAGCCTCGGGGGCAGGGGACTGGACCATGACTGGACACACTAACAACGTCGATACTTTATTCTAGGCTCTGAACCTGTATCCCTTGTAAGGGCAACTGGAGGTGAGGATGATACCGCAACTGGATCACTGGATCGGGGGCCAACACGTGGCAGGAACCGGCGATCGCTGGGGGAATGTTTTCAACCCTGCCCTCGGAGAGGTGATCGCTCGGGTGCCTCTGGCCACAGCTGCCGAAACCACAACGGCCATTCACACTGCTGCAGCGGCCCTGTCCTCCTGGTCTGCCGTGACACCGCTCCGCCGTGCCCGGATTCTTTTTCGCTTGCGAGAATTGCTAACTCAGCATCAAGACGATCTGGCCCAGATAATCACACGCGAACATGGCAAGATCCTGGCGGATGCACGGGCGGCCCTGCAACGGGGGATCGAGGTGGTGGAGTTTGCCTGTGGAATTCCGCATTTGCTGAAGGGGGAGTTTTCCGAGAATGTGGGAACAGAGGTGGATAGCTGGTCGCTGCGACAGCCTGTGGGGGTGTGTGTCGGAATTACTCCCTTTAATTTCCCCGCCATGGTGCCGCTATGGATGATCCCGATTGCCCTCGCCTGTGGCAACACTTTTATTCTCAAACCCTCAGAAAAGGATCCCTCTGCGTCGCTACTTCTGGCAGAACTGTTGCAGGAGGCGGGGCTCCCCCCAGGAGTGTTCAACGTGATCCAGGGGGATAAAGAGGCGGTGGATACGCTCCTGAGCCATCCCCAGGTGGAGGCGATCAGTTTTGTGGGATCCACGCCCGTGGCGGAGTATGTCTACCGCACTGGATCTGCACATGGCAAACGCGTCCAGGCGCTGGGGGGAGCCAAGAATCATCTGGTGGTCATGCCCGATGCCGATCTGGAGCAGGCGGCTCAGGGGTTGATCAGTGCTGCCTTTGGCTCGGCGGGGGAGCGGTGTATGGCGGTGGCGGTCGTGGTGGCCGTGGGAGCGGTGGCGGAACCATTGCTAGAAACCTTAATTCCTAGAATCACAAACTTGAAGATTGGATCCGGTCTGGACGCTGAGGTGGAGATGGGTCCCCTGATCACCCCAGCCCATTACCAGCGGGTTCTCAACTACATCGAGCTGGGCCTGCAGGAGGGAGCCGAGCTGAAGGTGGATGGCCGCGCCCTCAAGATCCCTGGCCATGAAGCGGGTTTTTTTCTGGGGGGATGCCTCTTTGATCAGGTGACTGCCTCGATGCGCATCTATCAGGAGGAGATCTTTGGTCCAGTGTTGGTAATGGTCCGAGTCCCGGATCTGGGGGCGGCGTTACAACTGGTGAATCAGCATCCCTACGGCAATGGTGTTGCCATCTTTACTCGTGATGGGGGCACAGCTCGCCGCTTTTGCAGCCAGGTGCAGGTGGGCATGGTAGGGGTGAATATTCCGATTCCGGTGCCCATGGCTTTCCACTGTTTTGGGGGCTGGAAACGTTCATTGTTGGGATCTCTGCATGTCCATGGTCCGGATGGGGTCCGCTTTTACACGAAGTTGAAGACGATTACCTGTCGCTGGCCCGCCAGCCCTGCGGGAGCCGCCTCGTTTGCCATGCCCACAATGACTTAGGCTGATAACAGAAGAGAATCAGAACGGTTGGGAACCATGCATATCAGTATCACGGGGGGGACGGGATTCGTGGGTCGCCGTCTGGTGGCAAGTTTACTGCAGCAGCAGCACACCGTCATGGTGCTGACCCGCAACCTAGCTCACGCCCGATCTGTTCTGGGATCCCCTGCTGGACTGGAACTGGTGGAATACGATCCCCTCAAATCGCACTCCTGGTCCGCTCGTCTGGAGGGCAGTCAGGGGGTTGTCAATCTGGCCGGAGAGCCCCTGGCCGGATCCCGCTGGACAGCTGCCAAAAAAGCTGAGATCCGGCGCAGCAGAATTGAGGGAACGCAGGCCCTGGTCCAGGCGATTCAACGTCTTGAACAAAAACCCAGTGTGATGGTGAGCGGCTCTGCGGTCGGCTTTTACGGTCCTCATGAGATGATCAGCCCCTGACGGAAGCCTCAGAAGCAGGCTCGGATTTTCTGGCTCAGGTCTGTGGGGACTGGGAAGCCGCGGCGCAACCTGTACAGGATCTGGGGGTGCGGCTGGTGATTCTGCGGACAGGGATTGTGCTGGGTCAAGGGGGGGGAGCCCTGGAGCAGATGGTGGGTCCCTTCCAGGTGTTTATCGGCGGCCCGATTGGCAGTGGACAGCAGTGGCTCTCCTGGATCCATGTGGAGGATCTGGTGAAATTGATCGAGTATGCCCTCACCCATGCCTCTGTGGAAGGCGTGCTGAATGGAACCGCTCCTCAGCCGTTGCAAATGGAGAAGTTCTGCCAAACACTGGGACAAGTGCTGGGACGACCCTCCTGGTTGCCGGTTCCGTCTCTTGCTCTGGAACTCCTGCTGGGGGAGGCGGCTCAGGTGGTGCTGACGGGGCAGCGGGTGATTCCGGTAAAGGCAGAAGCAGCAGGGTTCTCCTTTGCTTATCCTGAACTCAAACCAGCACTGCAGGATATTTTGTTCCAGTGAGTTGGCCCGCTCACAGATCTGGTGCCATGGCAGACTCCAATTCCTCAGTTGATAAAGTCTCAATCAGATCAAAGCGAAAAGGTTCAAGAACAAGCCGCGTGTCTACCAGCAAGGAAGGATCAGCTTCTACCCTGTCGGTGTTATCCGGCAAATACTGTTTTAGAAACGCGGTACTGAGAGCCGTCAGGCCTGTACGTGCTACTGCTGGCTCAGGCCCCACCAGACTCTCCGGCACCGTAAATATTCCCTGACCGCCTCCCCCCAAAAAGGAGAAGTGCGTCCCCCGTTCCGTGACCACCAGGTAGCGTTCCGGTTGGGTTAACCAGGTGAAGGGACGGATCTGTTCTGGCAGCACCGGAGCAATGACATCATCGGCTCCTCCGATGAGCATCGTGGGGATCTGCAACTGACTCAACCCCGCTTCTCCAAAGACAACACTGGTAACAGGATTGACCGCAATCACGGCTTTGACTCGCGGATCCCGCAGAGATTCCAGCTGCTCCCGATTCCTGGCCAGATCTCGGGCACGGCACTGCAGCAGCAATGAGACATTTAACGTCAGGTCCTGATCCTGCCGACAGGTCTGGCTGACCAGATCCAGATTCAGTTGTGCGCCTGCGGTGGCCAGAACGGTGTACCCCCCCAATGACTGGCCGATCAGGGCCACCTGCTCTGGATTTAACCGTCCCTGCCATGCTGGATCCGAGGTGGTGAGGCGCTGTAACTCATCCAGCAGAAAGCGGATATCCAGGGGGCGATCAATCCACTCGGTGGTGGTGGGCAATGTATCAAACCCTGCCAGAAACCGCTTAAAGCGTTCAATACTGGTGCCCGGATGCTCCAGAACTGCCACCGCATATCCCCAGGAAGCTAAATGGTGTCCCAGGTAAGCAAAGGTATTCCGATCTGAAGCCACCCCATGCGAGATCACCACCAGAGGAGGGGGAGCTTCAGCCTTCAGGGGGGTATAGATATCAACAGGCACCTGCAGCTGTCGCTGAGGATTGAAAAACTGTAATGAGGTTTTCTGCCATTGCTGCCCACCGGATTCACTGAATCTCAGCAAAGCCTCACGAGACTCCAGTGGACTCACCGATTGGGCCAGGGAGGCCACCACATCCTGGGTTGTACTGAGGAGCGCGGCGGCGGCATTGAAGGCTTGAATACTCAGCTGCAGATCAACACGGATCTGTTCCTGGGGTAAAGCCCGCAAAAATCCCAGAATCGAGAAGCCTTCTGGTTCGGCTGCCGCCAGGATCAGGGCTCCCCGCAATGCCTTTAAACTGGTTTCCGGTGAGGTGGTGAGAATCGCCCGTCCCAAATTGGTGAGAAAGCGTTCGCCAATGGGAGAATTGGCCAGCTGACTCACCGCCACATGATCCACTTGAAAGCGGCTATTTAAGAGTTCTCGAAAATCAGCCAGCTCTCGTTCATTAAAGAAGCGGGAGTAGTACAGAAGTTCTCCGGTGATCACCCCATCTGCGGCGAAGGTTTCCAGGGCAGAAACAGTCAGGGATCGCTCGAAAAGCGGCGGATAAAAAGCAGTGATCCGTTCCGTGGCTTGGGCTGGAGCGGTCAGCAGGACTGGTGAGAATAGCATACCCAGGCTAGTGATGACCCCAGAGCAAATCATCGGCCATCGCCGTTGTTCTTTGCGCATCACTTCCTCACCGTTGATCGACCTTTGCCAGCACAGAAGCTCAGTCCGCCTCTTCAGCAGCCATTGCCTGAATAATATCCCCTTGGGTAATGACGCCAACCACCTTTTTATCATCATCCAGGACAATCAGACGTGGCACCTTGCGATCATGCATGAGCCTGGCTGCGGCCTTCACACTCTTATCTGGATGGATAGTCACGGGATGGGGGGTCATCACTTCAGCTGCAGTTTGACCCAGGGATTTGTGCAGTTCCCGCTCGTAGGTGGCAGGATTTTGCAGAAAGATCACACTGTCCAGGAGCATCACAAAGGCTGGAGGAGACACTCCCGTCTCTTGCCACATCAGATCCGACTCTGAAATCACCCCCACCAGGGATTCTTTCGCATCGACAACCGGCAGGCCGCTGATCCGGTTCTTTGCCAGTAACTGGATGACGTCCTTAAGAGGTGTCTCAGGACGAACGACCAGAGGATCTGAACTCATGACTTCAGCAACCGTCTTGTTCATGGGGCACCTGCTGGTCTCTATTCTCTCATTCTAGGCAGTTCTGGCCCTGGAAACGGGACCAGGATCAAATATCCAGAGCAGTCAGTTCCAGCTTCGCTGCATGGGACTCAATAAACTCCCGCCGAGGGGCGACCGCATCTCCCATCAGGACAGTAAAGATCCGATCCGCTTCCACTGCATCTTCAATGGTGATTTTTTTGAGGGTGCGCGTTGCTGGATTCATCGTGGTTTCCCACAGTTGCTCAGGCATCATTTCCCCCAGACCCTTGAAGCGCTGCATGGAGTATTTGGCGGTGGGGGCGAGGGAACGAACGGTTCGCTCCCGTTCCTGATCGCTGTAGCAGTACTGGACATTGTTGCGTCCCCATTCCACCTTGTAGAGAGGAGGGCAGGCAATGTAAACATATCCTTCCTCCAGCAGGGCTTTTTGATAGCGGTAAAAGAAGGTGAGCAACAGGGTGCGAATGTGACTGCCATCGACATCGGCATCCGTCATAATAATGATGCGGTGGTAGCGCAGCTGATTGGCATCAAAATCATCCCCTTTCACCCCCAGTCCCAGGGCGGTGATCATCGCCTGGATCTCGGTGTTTTTGTAGATCCTGGTAGGATCTGCTTTTTCGATGTTGAGGATCTTTCCGCGCAGCGGCAAAATGGCCTGAAACTGCCGATCCCGTCCCTGCTTGGCACTACCTCCGGCACTGTCTCCCTCCACCAGGTAGACCTCAGATTCACTCGGATCGCGGGAACTGCAGTCCGCCAGTTTGCCGGGAAGGGTGGAGGACTCCAGGGCAGACTTGCGCCGCACCAATTCCCGCGCCCGACGAGCAGCCTCTGCAGCACTGTAGGACTGGATCGCTTTTTCCACGATCCCTTTGGCAATGGCCGGATTAAACTCCAGAAATTCCGTCAAGGTTTCCGTCACCAGCGTCTGGACAATGCCGCGCACCTCAGTGTTGCCCAGCTTGGTTTTCGTCTGTCCTTCAAACTCGGGGTTGGGCACTTTGACGGAAATGATCGCGGTCAGTCCTTCGCGCACGTTTTCTCCAGCCAGTTTGCTGTCCGCATCCTTGAGACGATTGAGCTTACGTGCCTGGTTGTTGATGGTCAGAGTCAGGGCGGTTTTCAATCCCTCCAGATGGGTGCCCCCTTCTTCGGTGCGAATATTGTTGGCAAATCCGGTCACGGTATCCGTATAAACATCCGAGCACCACTGCAGCGCTGCCTCCACCTGGATCCCTTCGCGTTCATCCTGGAGATAAATAATCTCAGCGTGAATCGGGGTCTTCTCTTGGTTAATAAAGGCGACATACTCCTTGATGCCCCCGTTGTACTGATAAACCTCTTCATGGACGGGCTCCGATCGCTGATCCGCAAAGCTAATGCGCACCCCAGCATTGAGATATGCTAGCTCCCGGAAGCGGACAACCAGGCGGGCAGAGTCAAAGGTGGTGCCTGTGGTGAAGATCTCCGGATCAGGTTTGAAGGTCACCTGGGTCCCTCGCTGCTCTTGCTTGGAGGGCTGAGGTTCCTGCTGCAGCGATCCGGCGATCGCGCCTTTTTCGAAGCGCTGCAGATAACGGTTGCCGTCCCGCCACACCTGCACTTCTAACCATTCGGAGAGCGCATTGACCACGGAAACCCCAACACCGTGCAATCCTCCAGAAACCTTATAGCCCCCGCCGCCAAACTTCCCGCCCGCATGCAGGATCGTCATCACGGTGATCAGGGCAGATTGTCCCGTCTGGTGGTGAATGTCAACTGGAATTCCCCGCCCATCATCCAGAACAGAGACCGATCCATCGGGGTTGAGAATGGCCTGAATATTCTCACAATAGCCAGCGAGGGCTTCATCTACAGAGTTATCAATAACCTCAAAGACCAGGTGGTGTAAACCCTTGGGACCCGTGGAGCCAATGTACATCCCCGGTCGCTTGCGGACGGCTTCCAGTCCTTCTAGGACCTGAATCTGCTCAGCACCGTACTGATCGGCCATGCTCTGCTCCACTCTTTTTGCGCAGCAACCTCGAGGAAAAATGACTTCTAACCAGGGGTTTTCGCTCAAGGCCTGAAAAACATTCCAATCATAGCACAGAGAGCACAAGCAGCCCCACAGCTGTCTCTGAGAGGAAATCCAGCAGCAATCACAGGGATGAGATCTTGAGTCTTTGGACGAGATGGAGCTAGAGGCGTTCTGCTTCCCGAATCGTGACCCCAAAATTCCGGCCCCCCAAACTCAGTCCCTCCTGAGGCTGACCTTTAACGATCACTGTGCTGTTCATGGCGGGTAACCCAGTTTGTGTGACCACCCAGACCGTTCCAGTTGGATCCTGAAGTTCATAGACTCCCTGACCGAAGAGGCCCACCTGGTTCACGACCTTGCCCTGAATAGTAACGGTCTCTCGAGCCGTGGGATCAGCCACCACCGCTTGAATTTCGGTGACACCAACACCCATGCGGGCCAGCTGATTGCACCCTGTCAATCCGATGGTGCCGATGATGAAGAGGGGTAAAAGGGTACGCCCAGACCAACCTGTGAGCTGCCGGAGGTTTTGCATAAATTCCAGATCCCAACACACGCTGCCCCTCCAAGATAGCGCAGGCCACCGAACACCCTGCTAGGCTAAAAGCGCAGACCCATCAGGAGGGATCCGTATGGTACGTGTCCTGTTGCCCTTGGCTCACGGTTTTGAAGAAATTGAGGCCGTTACCACCATTGATATTCTCAGGCGAGCCCAGATGGATGTGGTGGTGGCAGGGATCGGGGCGGAGCGTTTGACCACGGGGAGTCATCAAATTTCAGTTGTTGCGGATATGACCCTGGCTCAGGTTCTGGTGGAAGCCACGCCTGCAGAGGTGGCGGATCAGTTTGATGCCCTGGTGCTGCCCGGAGGACCCGGAACCCGCAGTCTGCAAACGGATGCACGAGTCCAGACCCTGATCCAGGTGTTTGAGCAAAAAGGGCGTTGGGTGGCCGCCATCTGTGCTGCTCCGATGGCACTGGCCAAGGCAGGCATTCTCAAGGATCGAGCTGCCACCAGCTTTTTCAGCCCAGAAGCCTATCAACAGGCAATCCAGGGGGGACCTCCATTCAATCTGGAGACGGGGCCGATTGCTGACTACCGTCTGCAACCCGTGGTCGTGGATCAAAAGGTGATCACCAGTCGGGGGGCGGGAACCGCGGTGGAGTTTGCCCTGCAGGTGGTGGCGGAACTGGTGAATCGAGGGGAAGCTGAACGGATTGCCCAGTCGATCCACAGCAGCTGGACCCCAGTTAAACTCTCGGCTGCCGTTTGATCGGCCTGGATCTGGAGAATAAACCGCCACCGGATCCTGGGTAGCCCTACGTTCCCAGGTTTATGGTTGGGTGTTGAAGCTTTATTGAAGAATAATCTGCTTCAAGTGACAGCCGTTTTGCAACAGGGGCTCCAGTCTCAGGATCCCCAAGAATTTCTGCGCAGACTTCAACAAGTTTGAGCATAATGACCAAGATTCGGGTTGTTGTCCTGGGATCTATCCCTGGCCCGATCCGCTAGATCTTTTTCGGTGAGGCCTCCAATAGATTGATCTGGATGGCAAACGGCAGCATGGGCAACATAGGCAGCAGACAGATCAGCCATTGCTGCGCGGTCAGCGGTGCCGTTTCAAAGAGGGTGTTCATTACGGGCCATTGACTGAATAAAATCTGGAGGATCACAGCCGCGGCAATTCCCCACATTAACATCGGGGCATTGGCAAAGGTGGTGGAGCGACGGCTTACATAGGCCAAGATATTCGCACCCAATTGACTGATACTGAGCAAATAGATCACCCGTGCTGCTACCAGAGATTGAATCGCCATCGTCCGTGCCACGGCAATGTCTCCGGTAGCGGATTTTGCCCACTCAAAGATGCCAAATATTAAGATCCAGTTAAACAGAGAGACTAGGCCGATCCGGCGCAGCAGGTTGGCCGTGACTAAAGGCTCTTGAGGATTGCGGGGCGCTCGTTGCATCAATCCCATCGGCTTCGGTTCAAAGGCAAGCGGCACCGTCATGGTGAGGGAGTTGATCATGTTCAGCCAGAGGACCTGCAGGGAGAGGATGGGCAGATCACGGGCCAGGAGGGCGCTGATCAAAATGGTCATGGACTCACCCCCATTCACGGGCAGCAGAAACGCGATTGCTTTTTGCAGATTCTGATAAACCGTCCGACCCTCTTCAACAGCAGCTTCAATCGAGGCAAAATTATCATCGGTAAGCAGCATGTCTGCCGCCTCACGGGCGACTTCGGTTCCTGCTTTTCCCATGGCAATACCAATATCCGCCTGTTTCAGGGCAGGAGCATCGTTGACTCCATCGCCGGTCATGGCCACAATCTCCCCCTGAGATTGCAACGCTTCCACCAGTTGCAGTTTCTGGGTGGGGGCAACTCGGGCAAAAACATCCCCCTCTAACACCGCCTGCACCAGCTGCTGCTGATCCATCGCCGCCAGTTCACGGCCTGCAAAAGCCTTGACCTCCTGGGTTCGGTGCAGTCCCATGCGCCCAGCAATCGCCCTGGCTGTTCCCAAATGATCGCCGGTGATCATCTTGACCTGAATGCCTGCGGAATGACAGGCCCGTACCGCGGCAATAGCTTCGGGTCGCGGCGGATCGATCATCCCCTGCAGGCCCAGAAAGACAAGTCCGGTTGCAATATCTTCGTGATTGAGGGTGTGCTGATGGGGAGCAACATGCTTTTTGGCAAAGGCCAGGACCCGCAGTCCCTGCTCTGCCATCTCTGCCACTGCCTTTTCAATGGGTTTTGAGTCCAGCCCGATCTCCTGACCGTCGGGATCCAGCATCAGGGTGGCCCGCTGTAACAAGACCTCGACAGAGCCCTTCACATAGATGACCCGAGGGGTGGCATCATGCAACGTTGCCATGTACTTGTATTCCGATTCAAAGGGAATGGCATCCAGGCGGGGGTGGGAGAGGTGCAGCCGAGGTTGGCTAAAATCTGCTTTCGCTGCAGCTGCTAACAGCGCCCCTTCGGTAGGATCTCCCACAACCGACCATTGTTCACCTGTGTGCTTGAGTTGAGCCTCATTGCAGAGAACACCGGCGATCAGGCATTCCGATAAGGCGGGGGGCAGATCATCAAGTAACAGGCGGGGGGAGTTTGGGGGGGTCTCGGGTTGAATCTTACCCTCAGGGCCATAACCAGTCCCGCTGACGCGATAAGCCTGTCCACCTGCCTGAATAGCCTGCACGGTCATCTGGTTTTCGGTTAGGGTTCCGGTTTTGTCAGAGCAAATCACCGTGGTGCTTCCCAGAGCTTCCACTGCTGGCAGCTTACGAATAATGGCGTGACGGCGAGCCATGCGGTTGACCCCAATGGCGAGGGTAATGGTGACAACTGCGGGTAACCCTTCGGGAATGGCACTGACCGCTAGAGCCACTGCCGCCTCAAACATATAGATCCAGGATTCTCCCTGCAAAAGACCAATTGAAAAGGTCAGGGCTGCCAGGGTTAAGATGCCGTAGAGAAGCATGCGGCTAAAACTGGCAAATTTACGGGTGAGGGGGGTGTTCAAATTCACCCGTTGTTCCATGGAACGGGAGATCTGTCCCACTTCCGTAGCAGCTGCGGTGGCGGCCACCAGCCCAAGAGCTTGCCCAGCCGTGACAAAGCTGCCCGCATAGGCCATGTTGATGCGTTCTGCCAGCGGTGTATCTTCGGCAAGGGGAAGGATGGATTTGGTAACAGGCAGAGATTCACCAGTGAGAGCTGATTCATCCACCTGCAAGCTCCAGACTTGCATCAATCTCAGATCAGCAGGAACTTTATCACCGGAGGTGAGCAGGACGATATCACCCGGGACCAGATCCGCAGAGGGGATTCGGAGGCGTTGCCCATCTCGTAACACCGTGGTTTCTGTGGTTACGGTTTTGGCAAGGGAGGCAATGGCATCTTCGGCTTTTGCTTCCTGCACATAGCCAATCAGGGCATTAATGATTGTCACACCCCAGATCACCAGAGCAGGGGTCCAGGATCCTAGAAAGGCTTTGACTCCACCTGCAATCAGGAGAATGTAAAGCAGAGGCTGATGAAACTGGAGGAGAAAACGCTGCCACCATGGCTTGCCGGGAGAAACAGGGAGCTGATTCCAGCCATAGATGCTGGAACGATGTGCCACTTCTTCTGCGGTTAAGCCCTGCTCCAGGTGACTCTTGAGAACCTCAATCGTTTTTTCAACAGAGAGGGTGTGGTATTGACCTGTCTGTGGTTCTGCTAGCATCCTTGCCTCTTGGGGAGGAAAATATTCGGGCATATCCCGAACTTGATGCTAACAGTGGCCTATTTTCTCAAACATCAGTCATCCCTATGCTGACAATAAAAAGCTTACTGCTTTAATCCAGCACTGCTTGGATCAAACCCGTCTGGAAATTGGGTGGTATCGTCGTAGATGGCCCCTTGCCATTCCACAAATTTCAAAACTGCTGTACCCAATTGAGCCCCTGCCAGCTCTGCCTCTCCCAGCCTGGCCCCCGTCAGGTCAGCCCCATCCAGATTGGCACCTTTCAGATTGGCCCCGCGCAGATCAGCCCCGCGCAGATGCGCCTGAGACAGCTTGGCCTGCTGTAAATTGGCACGGGAAAGAATCGCCAGCTTCAGATTCACACCACTCAGATCCGCTTCACTGAGATTAATCTCCGAAAGGTAGGCCCGTTCCCAGTTCACCTGAGTACAGTTGGCTCGCTGCAGATCCGCTCGACTCAGATCAATTCCAGTTAATTCCTGAGCGTGAAGATCAACTTCAGGGAGCTGCACACCTGTGCAATCCATGCCACCGGAACGGTAATGCCGCAATAGATCTGCTACTGTCTTGATCTCATCCATGGTGATGCCCTTGCCATTCAGTACCCAGCATACAGCGGTCTACTGCGCTTCTTGTTTCATTCCTGCAGTCACAGGATCAAAATTAGGAGGAAAAAGAGTGGTGGTATCGTAGAGGCTTCCCTCCAGCAGGGCAAACTCCAGATGCGCTTCGGTTAAATCGGTGCCGCGCAGATCGGCTTCCCCTAAATTGGCCAGCCGCAGATCCGTATCGATCAACAGGGTATTGCGGAAAAAGGTTCCCCAGAGCAGGGCCCCGCGCAGATCTGCCTCCGAGAGATCGGCATTCCAGAACCGGGCCTGGGTGAGGGTGGCTTCCATAAGCTTGGCCCCGCGCAGATTCGCCCCGACCAGATTGGCACGGCTGAGGTTGGCTCCCCGCAGATCGGCATTTCCCAGATCGGCTCCGGCTAGATTGGCCTCCCGTAAATTCGCCTGGGTAAGGGTGGCCCCGCGCAGATCCACCCCGCGTAAATTGGCCTGCCAGAGAGAGGCACGACTGAGGTCAGCGCCGATCAACTGTACCCCGCTCAAATCTGACTCACTGAGGCTGCAGGAAACACACTGCTTCATGACCACCAATTGCTGTAGATCACTGGCGGCCCCGCAACCCACGAGCCCCAGCGCTACGGCGATGATCAGACGCGGTTGTATAAGCGTGCGCATGCTCTCCAGGTTGAGCAACCCAACGGTTCACACGGATAATGCCCAAAGTATAGCCCCTGCAGGCATAGATCCAATCAATGGGTGCAGCTGTAATGCTGCGTAAATCCGGAAATCAGCACCTCAATTGGCTCCACCTGCACATCCCCCAGTTCCTGGCTGGCCTCTTCTGACACCGATTCCACCACAGAGTCGGGCAGATCCAGAGCACTGACCAGTTGCTGAAACGCTGCCTGCTCCTCCATGTTGATCCGAGGCTCCTCCGGGGTCCGGGCACTGGCGGTAATCACCAGATACCCCAGCTTCAAGATCAGACGCCGATCCTCAGGATTGGGCACTTTGGGCAACACTTCGGCCAGGGGAATGCGCTGAGTAAAATATTCGCGTATGTGTCGAGCTAGCTCAGACTGACCTTCGGGATTGGGGTGAAACCCCTGGGACAAGCGAGTGGCCATAACCTCAACTTCTGCTGCTTCCAGCACCCCATCACTCCAGGCCATGGCAGTCACAGCCCGCAGGATATTCATCTGGTGCGGGGTAATGGGTGGGGGCGCAGGGGTGGCAGACATATCAGCACCTTGGGCGATTCACAGCTGTATAGAGATCCGACCTTCAGACATCAGGCAACACCAGCTGATCACGCCTGACTTGGACAGGCAGCAGCCTTGCACATTTCATGAACGCGGCCAGATCGCCATAGTTGTAGTCTAGTCGGTTCCTCTCTGCTCACCCGTTAAGAAACCTATCGTCCTCCCCCCAGAAATAGCTCTACGACCTCGGGGTTGCTCAATAAATTCAACCCTGTGTCTTCAAAGCGGTTTTCTCCGGTGACCAGCACATAGCCACGGTGAGCCAGTTGCAGAGCCTGGCGGGCATTCTGTTCTACCATTAAAATGCTGATCCCCAGCTGATTAATCGACTGCACAATCCTGAAGATCTGCTCGATAAAAAGCGGAGACAGGCCTGCCGTTGGTTCATCCAGCAGCAGCAGTTTCGGATCCACCATCAGGGCGCGACCCATGGCCACCATCTGCCGTTGTCCCCCCGAGAGTGCTCCTGCAGGCTGGTAGCGTTTTTCCTTCAGGGGGGGGAATAGAGTATAGACCCGCTCCAAAGCCGAGAGGAAATTGTCCTGCCGACAGTAGGCCCCCATCTCCAGATTTTCCTGCACGGTTAGGGAGGGGAAAACATTCTCAGTTTGGGGAACAAAACAGATGCCTTGGCGCACCATCTGATCCGTCCGCAACTGCGTGAGATCCTGCTGAGCAAAGACAATTTCTCCCTGCCGAATCGTGATCAAACCAAAAATGGCCTTCAGCACCGTGGATTTGCCAGCTCCATTGGGGCCAATCACCACCACGACTTCGCCGGGGTCCACCTGCAGATGCACACCCTTGAGAATATCCACGTCCCCGTAACCTCCGTAGAGATCGCGGATCTGCAACTGGCTCATGAATGCACCTCTTCTACGGAACTGGCGTCTGGTATGGCAACAGTCCCCAGATAGGCCTCCTGTACGTAAGGATTGCGCCGGATCTCGTCCATTTTGCCCTGGGTAATCACCTTGCCCTCAGCCATCACCACCACATGATCACAGAGGTCACTGACCAGATCCAGGTTATGTTCAATGATGCAAAAGGTGTACCCCCGTTCGCGGTTGAGCTGTTGGATCAGTTGCGTCAGTTGACTCAGTAGCGTCCGGTTGACCCCTGCACCCGGCTCATCCAGCAGGATCACCCGCGGTTCGGACATCAGGATCCGGCCCAGTTCCAGCAGTTTCTTTTGCCCACCCGAGAGATTGGCGGCCAATTCATGGCGAACCTGCGTGAGGTTGAGCTGCTCCAGAACGGCATCAGCCTGTTCCCGAATTCTGCGTTCCTGGCGCTGCACCTGCCGCCACTGCCACCAGGAGGCCAACAGGTTTTCACCCATCTGAGCAGGAGGCACCAGCATCAAATTTTCCTGAACCGTCATGTGGCTCAATTCGCGCGGGATCTGAAAGGTGCGTACCAACCCTCGCTGAAAGAGCTGATGGGGTGTCAGACCCGTCACCGGGGTTCCTGCCAAGAGGATCTGACCCGCTGTGGGTTTCAGGGATCCGGCAATGATGTTAAACAGAGTGGTTTTTCCAGCGCCATTGGGACCGATCAGCCCGGTAATTTTGCCAGTTTCGATCTCGAAGGAGCATCGATCCACCGCCCGGATGCCCCCAAAATGTTTGCTGATACTGTGAATTGTGAGCACAATTTGCCTCTACCCGAACCATCCTTGACCTAAAAAGATCATAGATATTAATTATCCGCTTCACTCCCAACAGGCAGCAATATAGGGAACGGAGCGAGCAGGTCACACGTCTAAATGAGCCTAGTTATCGCTGGTTGTCAAACCAAGTACAGCACGAAGTGGAGGTCTGTATGTCTAAGATCCCTTTCCAGAAGTTGATGCCACTGGCGGCAGGACTGACCGCTCTGACTGCATTCACCATCCCCAGTCTGGCCCAGGACACCCTCAAGGTGGGGGCCCTGATGGCGATGACGGGTGATCTCCAGGCCTTTGGAGAGACCAGTCTAAATGGGATTAACCTGGCACTGGACCAGATCAATGAGAATGGCGGGGTCATGGGCCAGCCGCTGGAATTGGTGGTAGGCGATACCCAGACCGTGGCTCAGGCTGCGATTGAATCGGCGAATAAGCTGGTTTCTCTGGACGGCGTGGCCGCCATCATTGGGGCGCTCTCCAGTGGCAACACGATTCCCGTGGCCCAAAGTGTGACCAGCACCAACAGCATTCCCCAGATCTCGAATGCCTCCACTTCTCCAGTGATCACCACTCTGGAAGACAATGACTTCCTCTTCCGCACGGTGCCCTCCGACGCCTATCAGGGGGTGGCGCTGGCTCAGGTGACGCGAGAAGCCGATCTGAGTAACCTGGCCATTATCTATATCAACAACGACTATGGTCAGGGGCTGGCCGAGAGCTTTGAGGAAGCCTTCTCCGCCCGTGGCGGGACGATCACTGGCTCAGTCCCCTATGAGCAGGGCAAAGCCTCTTACCGAGGTGAACTTTCGCAACTGCGGGAGGGGGACCCAGAAGCGCTGGTCTTGATCGGGTATCCCGAGAATGGCATCACGATACTCAAGCAGGCCCTGGAGGAGGGCTTCTTTGATCGCTTTGTCTTCACCGATGGCATGAAGGCCCCCGAGATCATTGAGCAGATCGGGGCGGAGTTTCTAAATGGATCCTTTGGGACGGCCCCCCAAGCCCTGACGGACAGTAACAGCTATCAGACCTTTGAAACGGCCTACGAAGCCGCCTACGGAGAACTGCCGCCCAAGCCCTACATTGACACCGCCTATGACGCCACCATGATTCTGGCTCTGGCCATGGAAAAAGCAGGCAGCACAGAAGGATCCGCCATTCGCGATGCTCTGCGGGAGGTGGCCAATGCCCCCGGTACCGAGATCTATCCTGGAGAATGGGCCAAAGCCAGAGATCTACTGGCGCAGGGCGAAGACATTGACTACGTCGGGGCCTCGGGATCCATCAACTTCGATGAAGCTGGAGATGTGGCGGGCACCTTTGCCCACTGGGCGATTGAGAACGGTGAAATCACAACGGTTCAGGTGTTTGAACCGGAGAATTAGCCCCCGCTTCAGTCCAGGCACTGGGTAGACCTGAGCTTCTGATCAAGCTGGACAGGTGAGTCCGATACCGGGTGTCTGGAACAACCTTTGCAGTTTCAGCGAACCCTTGACAAGGATGGAACCCACATGATCTGATCACAAGGGTTTCGGCGTACAGTGGTGAAAATTATCAGGATGAGCAGGATCATGGGGCAGAGAGGGGTAACGGTCTGGTTTACAGGCCTGAGTGGCGCAGGCAAAACCACCATTAGCCGTGCTGTGGAGGCCAAACTGCGAGCTGAACAGTACAAAGTGGAGATCCTGGATGGCGATATCGTGCGGGAAAACCTGACCAAAGGGTTGGGCTTCAGCCGTGCTGATCGAGATGAAAACATTCGCCGCATTGGCTTTGTGGCTCACCTCCTCACCCGCAATGACGTGATCGTGCTGGTCTCTGCCATCTCCCCCTATCGCGATATCCGACAGGAAGTGCGCCAGAAGGTGGGCAATTTTGTCGAGGTGCATGTGGCCGCCCCCCTGGAGGTGTGTGAGGCGCGGGATGTGAAAGGTCTGTACAAGCGGGCGCGGGCGGGCGAGATCCAAAACTTTACCGGCATCAGTGATCCCTACGAACCGCCTCTTAATCCAGAAGTGATCTGCAATACGGCTGAAGAAACGCTGGAGGAGAGTGTGGCCAAGGTGATGCAGGCTTTGCAAACCATGGGCTATCTGCCGGTGGCGGCTTGATCTGGGTGGGGTTAGAGGGTATTGATTAAATGGGGCTTAAGAAGTCAGGCGTTTGAGCATTAATCTCACCATGGCTGCATAGACCACCGCTTCACTGACTTCCGGTAATTGTTCATAGTCTTTACTCAATCTCCTCTGCCAATCTAACCACCCAAACGTCCTCTCCACCACCCAGCGACGCGGCAAAACCTCAAATCCTGGCTGATGACGTTTTACAATCTCTAGAGTCACTCCCCACACGATTGGGGCTGATTTATCCATTCCTTGATACCCCTGATCCGCCCAGATGTGCTCTAGTTTCG
>JAAUUJ010000077.1 GCA_012030715.1 Synechococcaceae cyanobacterium SM2_3_1
GGAGAAGGAAGAGATCACTGCCTGACGGATCTGTTGCTCAATTTTGCGGATAATGGAAGCGGGTTGCAAGAAGTTAAAAACAAAAATGAAATAGGGAATGAGGATCACAAACGCTAGCGTCCCCAGGGTGAGGTTGAGAATCACCAGCAGCGAAGGTTCACTCACAATGCTGAAGGCAAGCGTGGTCCAGACTGCTACCAGCGTGGTGATGATCAGAAAAAAGATCACCAGAAAATTGGTTCTCTCGCGCAAAAATAGCTCAGTGACTTTGGGGGTAAACCGATCGGCACTTAGCTGCACCACGATGGCCACGACTGAAATGGTGAAACCCAGCACCCCCGAGAGAACCTCCGCTAGTGTGCCGATAAACCCTTGCATAGCATCGGTATCAGGAATGCCAGACCTGTCAGAGAACCACATCCACCCCGAGCCCAATACCTGCGTCACAAGGATAGCTCCCAACCCCACCGCCAGGATCCAGCCATTGACCGGGATCACTCCCAACCAGCTACGCAGCGTTCGAAATTGAGCCTTCATGGGAGATTGCAAGCGGAGTGCTAGGGTCAGCATACCGTGGACTCTACTGGTGATTCGCCCCTGCTCTCGCTGAGAAATCCAAAGAACAGATAGGATTGCACTAACCCTCCATTGTTTACTAAGATTTTTTACCCTCCAGGGATCACAGGGATCATTATGAAAGGACGTGCCTCTGAACCGGAAAAAGCTGGATCCAAGGTTTATCGAGTCGTCTATTCTGAGTGGGGCTCTCCCCTGGACCCAGACACTGATCAACCACTCCAGGATCGCCCTCCCCAGGAGCATCAACTCAAGGTGCGGCGCGAACGCGGTGGCCGTAAAGGTAAGACGGTGACTGTGATCACAGGATTTCAGGTTATGCCCGCTACCCTGACCGCTCTGGCTAAACAGTTGAAGGCTCAGTGTGGCTCCGGTGGAACCGCAAAAGAGAACACGATTGAGATTCAGGGGGATCACCGCGATAAGGTGGTGTCGCTACTTCAGCAACTCGGATACCCCACCAAGGCGGCTGGAGGCTAATGCTGGCAGACCTGGCAGTCTTCCGGAAAGAAAGGATAATTGGACTGGTAAATGTCTTGCCGCTTTCCGAACCAGTCATAGCGGTGATCACGCACCTGCTCGTAGCCTTTGTCTCCTGCCCACTTCAACCCAGGGATTGACCGATAGGCAGCAATCACAGCTGCACCTGCCGGAAGAATCCTTGCCACTTCTTCAACAGCGGCACTACCCTGCCAACGCTGCTCAGGATGGTTTTCATCCAACAGGATCATGCCCAGATCACAGTCTTCGGTGGTGATGTTCCAGGTGGCTAAAGCCTGGCTATCCTGCATGGGCACATAGCGAAAACTGTTGCCATGATCCAGCTTTTCCAGCCACTGCACCAGTGTGGAGCAAAGATTGCAGAGACCGTCGTAAATCAGCACATAACTCATGAATGGATTCCCCGTTGCATTCGACACTCAGCTTCACTCTTGTTCCAGGGACGCTCGCACACCCAACCCAAAACGTCTTTCCATCTTAAATGGCAGCAGAAGCGCTTACCCAAAGCATGGGCAGGAGAGCTATCCCCAGAATGCCCATGGTGCACAGACTGCCCACCCCGAAAGCCAGCGAACGCAGCAGGGGTTGATCATTGATATAGGCCAGGCTGTAAACAATCCGAAAAAGCAAAAATAGGGTGCAGAATAGCGCAATCAGCAAATCGCCACTCAGACCCAACAGGACAGGTGAGCTATGAGGTCCGGTGACGTAGGCGATCAAGGCTGTAGTCGCAAAGGGGGTCAGGGTTTCAAATCCATTTTGGTGAGCCCATGTGGCTCGTTTGGCTCGATCCGGAAGCTGATCAAACATGGCACGGGGAGCACTGCTGTCATACCCCAACTTCTGCCGCTCCTGCACCACGATCCCAACAGGCAGGTAGACCAGTAAAATTGCTGCGGCAATGCTGAGTAAAGGGACTGCTGTCAACGGAATCTCGAACATTAGAGGGTACCTGGCTTCCTTGTCTGTGTTGTTCTCTATCGTATCCATTCCTTGGCTGAGCCTGAGGATGTCTATACCTACAATTTGCAGGAAGTATGAACCCGTTCAGGGTCGATCAGGGAGGAAAGGATTCTATACTGTAACTGTATCTAAATGTTGAGCAGCCCTTGTGTTTCTTCTGACTGGTTACGACAGCTTCCTGGCTTTCTTGCTTATCTGTGGCCTCGTCCCGGTTCTGGCTCTCACGGCATCTCGCGTGTTGAGTCCCAGCCGTCGTCGGGTTCTACGCACCACAACCTACGAGTCAGGCATTGATCCCCTGGGCCCAGCCTGGATCCAGTTCAATATCCGCTACTACATGTTTGCCCTGATCTTTGTCATTTTTGATGTGGAAACCGTCTTTCTCTATCCCTGGGCGGTTGCCTTTCATCGGTTAGGGCTGCTGGCCTTTGTAGAGGCCCTGATTTTTATTGCCATCCTTGTGATTGGTCTTGTCTACGCCTGGAGAAAAGGAGCTCTGGAATGGTCATGAGCACCGATAAACCAACCCAACCCAACGATCCCAACGGCATCATGTTTCCCGTCGGGGATCCTACCGTCACCACTGAACTTTCCAATAATGTGGTTCTGACCAGCGTCAATGATCTGTACAGCTGGGCCAAGATGTCTAGCCTCTGGCCACTCATGTATGGCACTGCCTGTTGCTTTATTGAATTTGCGGCGATGATCGGCTCCCGATTTGACTTTGATCGCTTTGGATTATTGCCGCGCATGTCTCCTCGCCAAGCCGACCTGATCATCACAGCTGGCACAGTGACCATGAAAATGGCACCTGCTCTGGTCAAGCTTTATCAGCAGATGCCCGAACCCAAATATGTCATGGCCATGGGGGCCTGCACGATCACTGGAGGGATGTTCAGCAGCGACTCTTACACGGCTCTGCGTGGAGTTGACAAAGTCATTCCTGTGGATGTCTACATTCCTGGATGCCCGCCGCGACCGGAAGCGATCATGGATGCAATCATTAAGTTGCGCAAGAAGATTGCAGCAGAAGATATGCGGGAACGTGGCCAGCTTCAGCCTACCCACCGCTTCCACACCGTCAAGCACAGTCTTAAGGCAGTGGCACCGATCCTGACAGGGCAGTACCTGGAGAGTCAAACTCGGGTGGCACCGCCTGCGGCTCTGGCAGAAGCAATGGGTCTACCCGTACCCCCGGCGCTACAAACCGCTGACCTGAAGCTGGCTGAGGATGAAATTAAAGCCCTGCAGGGAGGCAAGTAGGATGGCAGAGGAAAACGGCAAAAACGCTGGCGCGGTTGAAGTTGCCGAGCGAGGCCCTGTTTCTACGTTCCTACAGGAGAATGGCTTTGAGCATCAATCCCTAGGACGGGATGTTATGGGGGTGGAGCTGATCCAGGTGGCCAAGGATTTTCTGCTTCCCACCGCCACGGCCCTTTATGCCTACGGGTTCAATTACCTGCAATGCCAGTGTGGCTACGACCTGGGGGCGGGTCAACCGCTGATGAGTGTTTACCATCTGATTAAAGTTTCCGATCAGGCGGATCGACCTCAAGAGGTGCGCCTCAAGGTAGAGTTGCCCCGTCAGGATCCTCGCCTCCCCTCCGTTTACTGGATCTGGAAAACCGCCGACTGGCAAGAACGGGAAACCTACGACATGTTTGGCATTGTCTTTGAAGGTCACCCCAACCTGAAGCGGATCTTGATGCCTGAGGACTGGATCGGGTGGCCAATGCGCAAGGATTACATCACCCCTGATTTCTACGAGATCCAGGATGCCTATTGAGGCACCAGACCCGCTTTCTCTACGTTTAACCCAGCAAATTGCGGCCCGGATTGCAGCCCAACCGGATCAGAGGGTCACCTTTGCCGATTTCATGGACTGGGTCCTTTACGAACCGGAACTGGGGTATTACAGTCGGGCCGACCGTTATGCTTTGCCCTCAGATTTTATAACTTCTCCCCATGTCAGCCGCGATTTTGCGGCTCTGCTCGCAACGCAGTTTGTGCAAATGTGGCAGCTGCTGGATTTTCCGTCTGATTTCACATTGCTAGAGGTGGGGGCGGGTTCGGGGGTACTGGCCCGAGACCTGTTGATCGCGATCCAGACACACTATCCTGAGTTTGCCAGGGTACTGACCTACCGGATTGCAGAACGATCCGCAGGACTTCGGACATCCCAGCAGCAGCAACTGCAGTCTCAAGGGGTCTCCTGGGTGGATCTGAATGAACTGACTGCAAACACCCTGACAGGGTGCATTTTCTCCAATGAGCTGGTGGATGCCCTGCCTGTGCATCGGGTAACCCTCCATCAGGGGCAGCTTCAGGAGATCTATGTCACAGCCCGCTGGGAAGGGGACAGCATTCGCTTTCGGGAGGAAGTTGGAGATCTGTCTACTCCGCGGCTGCGGCAATACCTTGAAGATCTGGGCCTTGATTTTTCTGCCCCCACCTATCCTGAGGGCTACCAAACTGAGGTAGGGTTGGCGGCGCTGGACTGGCTCCGTTCGGTGGGATCCGTTTGCAAAAAGGATATCTGCTCACCATCGACTATGGTCACACCACCAGCCGCTACTATCATCCCACCCGGACCCAGGGCACCCTGATGGCCTACCGTCGCCATCAAATGCAGGCAGATCTCTGTGAACAGATTGGGCAGCAGGACTTAACCGCGCATGTTAACTTCTCAGCGTTAGCGGAGTATGGCAAGGTGCTGGGATTCCAATCCCTGGGGCTGGTGACTCAAGAGCAGTTTCTCTCCGCCCTAGGGATCCTCGATCATCTCAGCAATCTGGCTACAGTCACCGCTGCTGATCCCCACTGGCTTCTGGCCCAACGACAGGCTTTGCATCTGCTCATCGATCCCCTGGGATTGGGGGGGTTTTACGTCATGATCCAGGGGAAAGGGCTGGATTTGCCCCCTCAGACAGAACTGCGGGGACTGAGGCGCTTGCTCAATTAATCCACACCACATTAATTCAACAGACCTTTGTAGGGCTGATTCCCTAGCGAAAGGCAAAGATCGTTAGGGTGGAAGGAACCGAGGTTTGATTGGTGGTATCTACGGCAACGAACGTAAGTTGATAATTCCCGGCATCGGCATTAGCCCCGACCCGAAAGACAAAATCATCTGACCTGCAAAAGGTGTCGCCAGTAACACATCCAAAATCGGCAGGATTAAAGACCGAATCAGAGGTGTTTCCGTTGGGTTGTCGTTGAGTAACAATCAAGAAACCACTATTGCGGATCCCGCTGGGTGCCCTCACCTCGACAGGAAAGGTGACGGTCTCTCCCACCCGCAGGGACGGGCCTGTCGCAGGTAAAAGCACGGTTGGGGCTCCCGGTGGAACAATGCCAACCTGTGCATCTGAGTCATCGTCTCCACAACCCGAAAGCAACCCCAGAGCGATGACGCTGGAAAGAACGGCTGACGATAGCTTGTTCACAACACCCCTCCACACTTTGCTGATGGCACAGTTATATTGTAGCGATGACGGCTACTGGAGAGGATCATCCGTGACTTGAACTCATGTCGTGAACCCAATCTTCGGAAGAAAACCCATGACAAATAGGATTCACCTCTCTCCCTCCAAGATTCTGGAAAGCGGAGATCGCTTGAGCCGTGAAGTCTTTGAGCAGCGCTATGCAGAGTCTGAGATGCAGAAATTGCCGCTAGCAGTGCTTCAAATGATCTGCACAGCAAGAAAAATGTTTATGAACGAAATGGAGTTAAGGACTATATAGTCTGGCATACATTAGATCAGCAGATTGACTGGTTTGTACTGGAAAATGGGATCTATAGAAAACTGGGCCTCGATGCTGAGGGGATCCTCTGTAGTCATCAATTTGCTGGATTGCGATTGAATGTCCAGGCATTGTTGCAGGGAATATGGCTGCAGAAACGGCTGCAAGAGTAGAGAAAACATAGAGTTTTCCTTATGTCAATAAAGTGCAGCCTGACAGACTTCCTCCAGAGCCTCAATGAATTCTTCTCCTTCTGATGGTTGTAAGCAGAGGGGGGGACGAATCTTCAAGGTATTCCCAAAACTTCCTGCAGCCCCCACCAGGATCTGCCTCTTTTCGCACAGACCATTGATCACTCGGGTAGCCCTTCCTGAATCTGCCTGGTGTGTTTCGGGATCAACAATATCCACTCCCAGGTAGAGACCCGTACCCCTGACTCCACCAATAACCGGACAATGAGTCGATAGCTCCTGTACTTGTGAACGCAGTATGGTCCCAAGCTCACCTGCGTGATCCATGAGTTGTTCTTCTTCAATCACCCTTAGCACAGCCAGACCAGCTGCTGCAGCAACAGGATTACCCGCAAATGTATTGAAATACCCAAACTGTTCGCTGAATTGCTGAAGGTATTGAGGACGAGTCACGATCCCTGATAAGGGGAAGCCATTTCCCATAGGTTTGCCCAGGGTTACCAGATCTGGCACTACTTCATGTCGTTGAAAACCCCACATCACTCCCGTGCGGCCAAATCCCGGTTGAACCTCATCAGCGATCCACAATCCCCCTGCCTCATGAACAACACTTACAGCCTCTTGCAATAATCCGGGCGGATCGGGGTAAACGCCATCACTTGAGAAGATTGTGTCCACTAAGAGTCCTGCAAAAGGAATTCCCGCCTTCCGCAAATGATCAATTTGGCTAGCTACTGCAATTGCAAACCCCCTTCCCACATCCGTTCCATAGTACATAGGATCCGGTGGAGGTACGGTACGGACATGAGCTGGGAGCGATCCCTGACGGTAAGAAGAGGGAGAAACTTCTGTAACCGCTGTTGTGTTGCCGTGATAAGCGTTACTGGTAACAACCAATCCATAGCCTCCTGTTACACAACGAAGGATGCGCAGAGCTAGGTCATTGCTCTCACTACCAGTACAGGTGAGAACGACATTCGATAGTTCTGAGGGAAAGAGAGAGAGTAACTTCTCAGCATAATCATGGACTACTTCGAAAAGATAACGACTATTGATATTTAGTTTTTGCACCTGCGAGCAAATTGCCTTGGTAACCTCAGGGTGGCAGTGTCCCACCGAAAGAACGTTATTGTAAAGATCCAGATAGCGGGTACCGTCAGCTGCGAAAATAGAGCAGCCTGAGGCACTGACAATATGTAGAGGACGCTGATAGAAAAGGACTGAGGTAGCCCCAAAGCTCTGTTGCCGCCGCTGTAACAGTTGATCTACACCAATTCCCAATGGGGCAGTATCTACTACTCCAAAACCGTAGGCATTAAGTGCCAGGATTTCCTGTTTATCAATCATGATCACGATCCTCAGGTGTATTGATGGAGAAATTGTTCAGCCAGTTCCAGAGTTCTAAAGGTGAATGACTCTCCCATCTCCTGTGCAGTTGGAGTCTCAGCATGAGATGCGATCCAGGCTGTCAGTAAGATGCGCCGTAGCATTACAAGGATTGGTAGATGTGCAACCTGCTCATCTGAAAGGGGAAGCTGAGTTCGATAGCCCTCTACCCAGGCAGCTTGTAGCTCAGGTAGATAAGGTTCGTGTTCAATAAACGAGACTGCAGCGGCAAAGTCGTATAGAAACCAACTAAACCCGCAATCATCAAAGTCGATAACCTGAATATCATCACCAGCCACTAATAAATTGGCAAGTCGAAGATCAGCATGAATAAGCCCAAAGTTCTCTGGTTGACTCAAAGGTTCTAACTTTCTTTTCAGGACCTCAGCCGTGTATTCTAAGAGTCGCTTTCCATGACCCGTGAGGCCTAACCCCTCTCGAAAATCACCCCACAGATGGATTTCTCCTAGGGTTGTATCAAAGTTCCAGACCTTACGCTTAAAAGACGCTGGCAACAACCACGAACGGGTGTGGGAATGTAATTTAGCGGTGATCCCTCCAAGATCACGAAACTGACTGACCAAATCCCCTGATTCAGAGGGCATTTCACCATCTAGAAACTCAAAACCCACAACATATCGAACTTCATTCTGATGTTTAATTTCTCCAATGAGCTTGCCATTTTTTAAAGGGATAATTTTTGGTGTTCTGATCTTATTCTCTTTTCGGATTGCATCAATCCATAATAGTTCTGATTCAATTTCCTGTCGGCTATGATACCCAGGACGGTGGATACGAAAGACCAGATCCTGGTCAAGCCCTGTGTTTTTCGCCAGAAATGTAGCATTTTCTGAGATATTCAGAAGGGTCACTTCTGTTGAAGGATTAACCCCCCAAGCAGGTAATGCTTTATGGAGACTGTCTTGGATCTCCTCAAGAAAATCTGTATTGTACATCGGCAACTCATCCTCACGCTCACTTCTATCTGGTGTCAACTCCAAGATGTATTCAAAAAGTTTTTAGATCATCAGTTAATGGGAATGATTGGGTTGATAACGTCGGATCAGAGCGAACACAAGCCCACTGGCCAGAAGAATTATTGCAGCCCCTAAAGTTGACATCGTCCCGAGGGCTGGGACCATAGGGGTATATCCGGCAACCATTTTGCTGTACAGCCACTTAGGAATAGTAGAATCAGCGCCAGATGTATACAGCGATAGTGGGAAGTTGCTCCAGGACAGGAGAAATGAAAACAGAATTCCGGACCAAACACCTGGCCAGAGCAGAGGTAAAGTCACTTCTCTCAATACCTGCCAGCGCGAACAACCTAGATCATAGGCGGCATCTTCTAAACTGGAGTCAAAACCATAGACCTGGATCGCCATAACCAGGGTTGCCACAGGGACGATCCAAACCAGGTGGGCAAAAATGGCAGTTCGCCAAGAGGTTTCGATTCCCAGAGCATTAAAGGATAAAAGCAAAGCCAGCCCCAGTACAGGTTGTGGAAAAAATATGGGCAGGATCAGCAGTTTCTGAAAGAGCTTTCGTCCTCTCCACTCATATCGGGCAAACGCCAGAGCCCCGCAGAAGGCAATGATGACTGAAATGAGCGTGACAAACAGGGCGATGAGAAGGGAATTAATTAATAATGTTCGGATTTCTATAGAATCAAGAGTTTGCTTCCACCACTGGCTAGAGAATGCACGGATGGGAAAAATGAAATATCGGCCTTTGGAGAAACTTGCTAGGGCGCTACAGATCAACGGCAAATAGAGAATCAGGATGACTGCACCTGTCCATAACCAGATGAGGAATTCTGTCCGTTGCTGATTCAGGGATTTCATAGCTTATCGATTTCCAGCTATCGTGATTGTTAAGATGAGTGCCTTCCTAGTAGACGATCCAGATCAACTTTAGAAAAAATGGCGATAATTAACCCCCCAATCCACAACGTAAGAAGAACCGAAAGGGCAGAACCTAAAGGCCAGTTCTGAGCATAGGTAAAGGCATTTTCAATGTCATGAGCAATCACGATCACAGATTGCCCCCCTAAAATTCGTGCCTCAGTCAAGGCCCCAATAGCCAGTACAAAGGTGAGCAACATCCCGATTAGAATCCCAGGCATCGCCAGAGGCAGTTCGACTTCCCTCCAGATCTGCCAGCGCTTTGCTCCCAGATCAGAGGCGGCATCATACAGATCCTGGGGAATCATCGCCAACCCCAGAGTAATGGGAAAAAGCATGAATGGAACATAGGCATAGACCATCCCTGCCAGAGTCATCCCTGCCTGGTAGAGAACCTCCGGTCCCCCCTCCAGTCCCATTGTTTTGAGAGTCCCGTCTAGCACCCCATCCCTAATGAAAAAGAGAACCCAACCGTGCAGTCGGACATTTTCAGAGATAAAGAGAGGAAAAACAAAGAGGTTACTAACCAGGGCAGCCCAGCGACCGAAAACGCGGTTCAGTCCATAGGCAATGGGATAGGTGATCAGGGCTAGTAAACAGCAGGTAGCGAGAGCAAAACCATTTGACCAGAGAAAAGATCTCCAAATGGTATTTTCCAGTCTTAAGAGTTCTCGATAATTAGTAAGAGTAAAGGATTGAAGTACTTCAAAGCTGCGGGGTGTTGCTAATGAGTAGGCCACAATCACCCCCAAAGGTAAGATGAACCCCACCCCCAGCAGTACCACGGTTGGCAATGACCAGATCTGGCCAGGAGAGAAATGAGGTAAGGGGAAAGCCTTCTCGGAAAGATCTGAAGGAGATAAAGTCTGTGTCATGATTAATGCACTACAGTGATCGCATCACGAGCATCCCAACCTAAAGTAATCCGGCTTCGATTTAACTTATTTAATGCTTGGGAACGGGATACTTCCACAAGCATCAACTTGCCTGTCACCCTCACCTGATATTGGATGCGGGAGCCCAAGGTGTACTCATTACAGATTTCTCCGATGATGATGTTATCTGCACGTTCATGGGGATGCAGCAGTCTTAAATATTCTGGTCTGATAACGATATATGCAGAGCAGGCATCTGGATTATTGTGAGGTGGGAGGACATGAAAAGAGCCAGGGACATCCACACCAGACCAGAGAGAGTTAGCTTCGTTGCGGTTGACCTCAATGACATTGACTTCCCCCATGAATTCCGCCACAAAACGATCCACTGGGCGCTCATAAATTTCCTCTGGAGGACCCACTTGAATCAACTTTCCCTGGCGCATGACAGCGATGCGGTCAGACATCACCATGGCTTCTTCAAGAGAGTGGGTAATGTAAATAAAGGTTTTACCGGTTGTCTTATGCAGATCCTTAAGTTCTTTTTCCAGGACCTTTTTAAGTTTGTAGTCAATTGCAGACAGGGGCTCATCAAACAGAAGGACCTCGGGATCAAAAGCCAGGGCTCGGGCTAAAGCCACCCGTTGTTTTTCCCCCCCTGAACAACGCATGACATTTTTGTGGTAATAGCTCTCTGGCAAACGTACTGTCGCCATCAACTCTAGCGCGCGACGATGGCGCTCAGCAGCATCCACACCTCGAACTTTGAGAGGGAATTCAATGTTCTCACCCACAGTTTTGTGGGGAAACAGTGCTAGAGATTGAAATACCAAACAAGTAGGACGCAGGTTGGGAGGGAGATCGTTGATGCGATGGCCGCGCAAACTAATCACTCCCTCTGAGGGGGCTTCCATTCCGGCAAGCATCCGCAATAACGTGGTCTTTCCCGATCCCGAAGGACCCACTATAGTTAGAAATTCCCCTTCGTAGACATCCAGATCAGTTTTCTGGACAGCTACAAATGTCCCAAACACCTTGGTCACTCCCACCAGTTGCAGAATGGGTGCTAATGACTGACTACTCTGGGGGCGTACCCCCTGACTCTGTAATCGGACAGTCTCCACAGGGTACTACCTCTCGGCTCTAGGCGCGCAGTCGTTTGGCGGCATTCATCAAATCCAGGGCCTGGTTATAGTCGGGAACAATGTTGTACTCTGCGGAGCGAGCCATCTCTTCCTCCAGACTGTCCCACTGAATTGCCTCTAACTGATCCTTTGTGAATAACTTAAAGCAATCAGAATTTCCCATCTGTGTGACCGGATTAAAAGTTCCCTCTGCAAACGCCACACGGTGGGCAGTTTCTGGTTCCTGAATGTACTTGAGAAACTCAATAGCGAGGGGAGAGAGCTCAGGATTATTTACAACCGAGGTGATCTCAATCCAGGCAATTCCCCCTTTGCCATCTGGCATTGGCCCCTTGAGGGGCGTAATTCCTCTCAGCTCCAGGAAGCCATCCGCTCTCGCGGGAGAGACTGAATAGGTTCCTCCGGTAAATTGAAGATCAATCTCTCCTGACACCAGCGCCTGGTTCATCGCAGCAATATCACCGATTAACTTGGCATTGCGGAACAAGGTTTTGGCTGCCTCCTCAAACTTGGCCATCTCAGCTTCCGAGTGCTCCTTAAAGGGGTCAATACCTGCCACCAGGAAGATATTAAAAACATTCCAGTCGTCTGACTCCAGGATGCCGTACCGATCAGCCAGAGCTGGATCATTAAAGAGATCCCATCCAGTTTCCTCGGCGGTTTCTCTACTAACTTTATCAGTATTGACTACAAATGAGTAGGGACCAAAACGTTGGGCCATCCCTAATAACTCTGTGCCAGAATTATCCATTGCCCAGCGGTAAGGAGGCTTAAATTCTGGAAGCATGTTTTCAAAATATGGCTCAAACTCCTCTCGAGGAAGAGGTTTGATCAGACTTTCTGGGTACATGACATCACGAGCCCAGGGATTATTCACGTTGATCAAATCCCAAACATTAGTCTCACCTGCTCGCAGGCGGTTGATCATAGTAGGGTCATTGGTCAAGCTTTCGGCTTTCACCGTCGCAGCATGCTGACGCCGGAAGGGATCTAATACCTGAGCAGAGTTGTAGCCTTCCCAGCAAAGGATATTCATTTCCTTTTCACGAGCAGCGAACACTCGCTGACGCTTACCTACAAAACCGCTGCTGAGACTAAGGCCCACACTGGCAGCAAAGCCTTTAAGTATGGATCTCCGACGAATACTCATATCTAAACAACGCAAATTAGATACCGCTTAATTTATCTCTTGTGATGATGAATAATCTGTATCTTCAGACGCATATTTTTCGAAGTTTAATATTTATCCTAACTTCAACAATTGCCTAGGTCTGCGCAGTATTAAGGAAATCTAAAAGTGGTAATCTCTATTACTTTCTTGATTTTTGGACAACGGAATTGAGGAGGAAAGAAGATGTTTCAGTCTCTTGCTGGACGCACAGTAATTGTCACTGGAGGAAGTCGTGGTATTGGGAAGGGGCTGGTCAAACGCTTCGCGGCCGTAGGGGCCAATGTTCTTATCGTCTCCCGGCATCTTGAGCAAGCCGAATCACTAGCAACCGCAGTAGGGGGCAACGTATCTGCTTATGCTGCTGATGTAGCCAATCCGGAATCTTGTGAGGCCTTTGCCTCTGTAGCACTTGAAAGGTATGGATGTATAGATGTTCTATGTGCTAACGCAGGAATTTTCCCTGCAGCCAAACTAGGTGTCATGACCTCTGAGGATTTTGATCTGGTCCTCAACACAAACCTCAAGGGATTATTTCTGAGTGTCTCAGCTGTTTTGGTAACGATGAAACAGCAGTATTGGGGAAGAATTGTGGTGACATCTTCGATCACCGGACCGATCACGGGCTATCCAGGGTGGACTCATTACGGAGCTTCTAAAGCCGGACAACTTGGATTTATTCGCACTGCTGCAATTGAGTTAGCTCCCTGGAACATTACGATTAATGCTGTTATGCCTGGCAACATCTTCACGGAGGGATTAGATGGATTAGGTGCTGATTATTTAGATAAAATGACAGCCTCAATCCCCATGAAACGACTAGGCAGTGTGGATGATATTGCCAACGCAGCACTCTTTTTTGCCTCAGAGGAAGCAGCTTACATTACAGGCCAAACTCTAGTGATTGATGGTGGACAAGTTTTACCCGAGTCACTTATGGCATTAGAAGAGATGAATAATTAAGTAGGTGTATTGGTATCTGATATGGAGTTTCCTCTAAAATGTCCTATCACATATGTGTTACACAACACACCTCATGGGCAGGCAACACCTACAATCGAAGGGTTAAGAGAAGTCTATGCCTGAATCAGCTAGGGAGTTTGCATGCAAGCAAAAGCAGACTCGTCCTCTCAGGTAGTGGTGCAGATTCTGCGGCCCCGTCATGTGGCCGGGAAACTGGGAGTGCTGATGGCTAAAGAGCGAATTCCTTCTGCCCGAGCTTCCTCTCGCTGGTTAGTGAAGCTGGTACATGAACAGGTGTTGCTCTCCCTCTCCTCCAATGAGTTTCAGGTGGTCCGGGAGTAATGGTACAACCGATTGTCTCGCCTTCCTGCAACTTTACCTCCTTTACCTTTGATCATTCCCTACTACGGCACCGCCATGGCAGCCAACATTGTCTTTAACTCCAATCTGCAGGAGTTTGGCAATAAGGTAGAACTTATCTGCTCCCTGGAAACCGAAGGAAAACTGGGCTCCAAGGAAGCCTACAATTCCTATAATTGATCATCTTCGCTTCAATATCGTGATAGCAAGACCCCTGATCATTCGTGGGCGCTTCTTATGGTCTGCCAGTAGTATTTATAGCTATTGTCGTGATTGGATCAGGAATGACATTTTTCTGGACAGAGGAACACGATTCATCCTCAGCCTTGTGCTTATACTTCTCCCAGTATTATTGGGATCTTCTATCTGTAGGTTACCGGCTGCCAGTGGGAAATGATGCCCCATGATCTGCACCCTGCGTTCTCAAGGCAACACCGTTTCTCCCATCAGATAGCGATCACATTCTCTTGCCACTCCCCTACCTTCATTGATGGCCCAGACCACCAAGCTTTGCCCACGACGGCAATCCCCAGCCGCAAATACACCAGGGATATTTGTGTGAAAAGATCCATGTTCAGCTTTGATCGCACTGCGGGGATCTTTTTCCAGACCCAGCGTATCAAGTAAGGACGGTTCTGGACCCAGAAAGCCCATCGCCAGTAGGACCAGTTGAGCCGAGATCACTGCTTCTGTGCCTGGAATGTGTTGTGGAGTAAAGCGACCCTTTTCATCCCGATTCCATTGCACTTCGACGGTGTGGACTGCCTTCACCTGAGCGTTTTCATCCCCTTCAAAGTGAGTGGCAGTCCGAAGATAGGCCCGGGGATCAGATCCGAAGCGAGCCTCAGCTTCTTCCTGCCCATAATCCAGGCGATAGATCTTGGGCCATTCGGGCCAGGGATTGTTGAGAGCACGAGCTTCCGAGGGTCGGGGCATAATTTCTAGCTGGGTTAGACTCCTGCAGCCATGCCGAAGTGAAGTCCCTACACAGTCGGTGCCTGTATCTCCTCCCCCAATGATCACCACATCCTTGTCTGCGGCAGAAATGTAGCCCTGAGTGGGCGAACCCTCCAGCAGGGTTTGGGTATTGGCAGTGAGGAACTCCATGGCAAAGTGGATCCCTTGCAGCTCACGACCTGGAATCGACAGATCCCTTGGTTGGGTGGCTCCGGTGCAGAGGACCACCGCATCGTAGTCCTGGATCAGCTTCTCGGCAGGCAGATCCTTGCCAATCTCAGTGTTGCAAACAAAGGCCACTCCCTCGGCTTCTAGCACCTGCAGGCGGCGCATCACCACTGCTTGCTTATCCAACTTCATATTGGGGATCCCATACATGAGCAGTCCCCCTGGACGATCTGCCCGTTCATAGACGGTAACCCAGTGTCCGGCGGAATTCAGTTGGGCTGCCGCTGCCAAACCTGCCGGACCGGATCCCACAATCGCCACTTTTTTGCCCGTGCGGCTCTCGGGAGGATGGGGGGTGATCCAACCAGATTCCCAACCTTTTTCCGCAATGGAATACTCAATATTTTTAATCGTGACAGGCGGGTTCACGATCCCCAACACACAGGCCCCTTCGCAGGGTGCAGGACAAACCCGTCCGGTGAACTCCGGAAAGTTATTGGTTTTGTGCAGGCGATCCAGAGCTTCCTGCCACAAGCCTCGATACACCAGATCATTCCATTCGGGGATGAGGTTATTGATCGGGCAGCCACTGGCCATGCGGTTGATTTCCAGGCCGGTATGGCAGAAGGGGGTACCACAATCCATGCACCGTGCCCCCTGGAGCTGGAGTTTCTCCTCCGGCATCGGTAAATGAAACTCGTCCCAATTATGGATTCGCTCTCGAGGGGACACCTCAGCAGCGACTTCCCGCAAATACTCCATGAATCCTGTTGCTTTTCCCATGATCGCTTCTCAATTCGCTGAACGTATGTAGGGCTGAAATCAACCTGATGTCTAACTGCCACCGATACGGGCCACATCTCGGGCATTGGCTTCAAAGGCTGCTGATAGGGCATTGTCACCACTGAGCCCAGCCTCCAGGGCATCCTGAATATGTTGAAGCACCCGTTTGTAATCTCGGGGCATCACCTTGACAAAGAGGGGAATGGAGCGCTCCCATTGCTCCAGCACCTGATGGGCTTTGCGGCTGCCCGTATGATGGAGATGCTTCTGGATCATGTCGTGGATCTCTCGGATCTCCTCTGGATTCTCTAAGGTTTCCAGGTCCACCATTTCGCGATTGCAACGGGAAGCAAATGTCCCAGCTTGATCCAGAATGTAGGCGATGCCGCCACTCATGCCTGCAGCAAAATTGCGTCCGGTAGGTCCAAGAATCACCACCTTGCCACCCGTCATGTACTCGCAGCCGTGATCGCCAACTGCTTCCACCACCGCCTGCACCCCTGAGTTGCGGACACAGAATCGCTCCCCGGCCACACCACGGATGTAGGCTTCCCCACTGGTGGCTCCATAAAAGGCGACATTGCCCACAATAATGTTTTCTTCGGCCACAAACTGGCTACCTTTGGGAGGATAAAGGATCAGCTTGCCACCACTCAGACCTTTGCCAAAGTAATCATTGGCATCGCCCTCTAATTCCAACGTCACTCCCCTGGGCACAAAGGCGCCAAAACTCTGGCCAGCGGTTCCCTGGAAGTGGAGATGGATCGTGTCTTCCGGTAGGCCTTCCCAGTGGTGCTTGGTGATCTCGTTCCCCAGGATGGTAGCCACCACGCGATGGGTATTGCGGATGGGAAGGGTGGCCTGCACCTTTTCTCCCCGTTGAATGGCGGGTTGACACAGATCCAGCAACACCTGCAGATCCAGGGAGTGCTGCAACCCATGATCCTGGGGCATCTGGCAGTAGCGTCCCACGTCCGGGCCCACGGGGGGTTGATAGAGGATGGGGATAAATCGATCCCTCTGGCCTTCCAGTGATCCACAGCTGATTTGGGCTCCAGCACCTCGGTCCGCCCGATCATCTCATCTACAGAACGGAATCCCAGCTCTGCCATGATCTCCCGCATTTCCTGGGCCAGGAAGGTGAAGAAGTTAACGGTGTGCTGCGGATCGCCCGCAAAGTGTTTGCGCAATTCCGGATCCTGGGTGGCCACCCCCACCGGACAGGTGTTTTGTGGCAGACTCGCATCATGATGCAGCCCAAACTCACCAGGGGCGCGGTGGAAAAGCCATATTCTTCTGCCCCCAATAGGGTGGCAATCACCACATCTCGACCTGTCTTCATCTGACCGTCGGTTTCCACCACAATGCGGCTGCGCAGGTTATTGAGCACCAGGGTTTGATGGGTTTCCGCTAGACCCAGCTCCCAGGGGAGTCCCGCATGTTTGATTGAGGTTTGGGGAGAAGCACCCGTGCCGCCATCATGGCCCGAGATCAGAACCACATCGGCATGAGCCTTGGCCACCCCCGCTGCAATGGTTCCAACGCCAACTTCTGAGACCAGCTTGACGTTAATGCGGGCGTCGCGGTTGGCATTCTTGAGGTCGTGGATCAGTTCCGCTAGATCTTCAATCGAGTAGATGTCGTGGTGAGGGGGAGGCGAGATCAGGCCCACCCCGGGAGTGGAGTGACGCACTTTGGCGATCCACGGATACACCTTCAGTCCAGGCAGCTGCCCCCCTTCTCCTGGCTTGGCTCCCTGGGCCATCTTGATCTGGATCTCTTTGGCCTGGGAGAGATAGAGGCTGGTCACCCCAAAGCGTCCGGAAGCCACCTGTTTAATTGCGCTGTTTTTGGAGTCGCCCTGCGCATTGGTCCAGGTGTAGCGTTCTGGATCTTCTCCACCTTCACCCGTGTTGGACTTGCCCCCCAGACGATTCATGGCAATGGCCAGGGCCTCATGGGTTTCTTTGGAAATGGATCCGTAGCTCATGGCTCCCGTCTTAAAGCGGCGGGTGATGGCGGATACGGGTTCGACTTCCTCCAGAGGGATCGGAGAGCGAGACTTGAAACTCAATAGATCTCGGAGCCGAAAGCATTGCTTGCCCTGTTGATTGACCTGAGCTGCGTACTGTTTATAAAGGTCGTAGTCCCCTTCACGAACCGCCCGTTGCAACAGGTGAATGGTTTCGGGAGCAAAGAGATGGGCTTCCCCTTCTTTCCGCCACTGATAATCTCCGCCCACCTCTAAAGGGGAGATCTGACCCGCGCGCGGGGGAAACCCACTGGCATGCCGTTGTCCTGCTTCCTGAGCGATCACCTCCAGATCAATGCCCTGCAGCCGGGAAGCAGTCCAGGTGAAATACTTGTCCACCACGGAGGAATGCAGTCCGATTGCTTCGAAGATCTGGGCTCCCCGATAGCTCTGAATTGTGGAGATGCCAATTTTGGAGGCAATCTTGACCACCCCCTTGGTCACCGCTTTGATGTAATTCTTGCAGGCCTGCTCATGATCCACATCGGTCAGGAGTTTCTGGGCAATCATGGCCTCCAGGGTTTCAAAGGCCAGGTAAGGATTAATCGCTCCACAGCCATAGCCCATCAGGACGGCAAAATGATGCACCTCTCGTGGTTCTCCAGACTCCAGGATCAGGCCGACACAGGTGCGAGTGCCCTGACGAATCAGATGGTGATGCAATCCTGAAACCGCTAGCAACGCAGGCATCGCCGCCTTTTCCGCATCCAGTTCCCGATCACTGAGGATGATCAGGTTAGCCCCCACCGCGATAGCCGCATCGGCACGGATACACAGATCCTCAAGAGCCGCTTCCAGCCCTGCAGCCCCCTGCTGAGGATGGAAAAGAATCGGCAGCGTGACACTGCGAAATCCATGGTCTCCATCCAGATGCTTGAGCCGTGCCAGTTCGGCATTGGAGAGGATCGGGGTTTGCAACCGGATCAGGTGGCAACTCTCAGGCTCAGGCTGCAATAGGTTCCCCTCAGGGCCAATGGTGGTGACTGCCGAGGTGATGATCGCTTCCCGAATCGAGTCGATCGGGGGGTTGGTGACCTGGGCAAAGAGCTGCTGAAAGTAGTCATAGAGGAGCTTGGGACGATTGGAAAGCACCGCCAGGGGGGCATCGTTGCCCATTGCCCCGACCGCCTCCACGCCATTGGCAGCCATGGGGGTCAGAAGTAACCGCAGTTCTTCGAAGGTGTAGCCAAAAGCCTTCTGACGCTGAAGCAGGGGAATAGTTTCGGGCTCAGCTTCGCTGGGGGAGTCCAACTGCAGATCCGCCAGATCCACTCGGTGCTGTTCCAGCCAGTCTCGATAGGGCTGTTGGGTAGCGATGGCCTGCTTTAATTCTTGATCAGCAATGATCCGACCTTCGGCCATATTGACCAGGAACATCCGCCCGGGCTCCAGGCGACCCTTCTGGACTACTTCCTCGGGAGCAACAGGCAACACTCCAGCTTCTGAGGCCATGATCACACGATCATCACGGGTGACATAGTAACGGGAAGGACGCAGACCATTGCGATCCAGCACCGCCCCGATCACCGTGCCATCGCTAAAGGCAATGGAGGCGGGTCCATCCCAGGGCTCCATCAGACAGGCGTGGTACTCATAAAAAGCCTTCTGTACCTCACTCATCGACTCATGCGAGGTCCAGGGTTCCGGGATCATCATCATGACCGCGTGGGGAAGCGAGCGTCCCGCCAGCGTCAGCAGTTCCAGGGTGTTGTCGAAAATGGCAGAATCACTGCCCTCGGTGTTGATGATCGGTTGAATGTTCTGCAGATCCTCACCGAACAAATCCGACTTGAAGAGAGCCTGGCGAGCATGCATCCAGTTAATGTTGCCCCGCAGCGTGTTGATCTCGCCGTTGTGGGCCACATAGCGGTAGGGGTGAGAGCGTTCCCAGCTGGGAAATGTATTGGTACTGAAGCGGGAGTGGGCCAGACCCAGAGCACTTTCCAGATCCGGATCACTTAACTCCGGAAAATAGGAGGCTACCTGAGCTGGCATCAACATGCCCTTGTAAACAATCGTGCGGCAGGAGATGCTGGTGGGATACCAGTAGGGATCCAGCTCTGGCTCGCGAATCGCACGGTGAGCCCGTTTACGGATGACATAGAGCTTGCGCTCAAAGGCCAGATCATCGGTGAGATCAGGATGGCGCTGAATAAACACCTGTTGGATGAAGGGTTCACTGGCTCGGGCGGTTTCCCCCAGTTCTGAGTTGTTGGTGGGCACATCTCGCCACCCCAGCAGCGTTTGACCTTCCTCGGCGATCAGGGATTCAAAGATCCTGCGCCCCTGAGCTCGCACCTCAGGATCCGGTGAAGCAAAGATCATCCCCACACCGTATTGGCCCGGGTCAGGCAGTTGCATCCCCTCTCCTGTTGCGACCTTATCTAGAAACCGATGGGGAAGTTTGCAGCAGGATCCCGGGCTCCATCTCCAGTATTGGGCTCGGCTCCCACCGCCCCGCGATGC
>JAAUUJ010000261.1 GCA_012030715.1 Synechococcaceae cyanobacterium SM2_3_1
TCATCACTCAGGTCACTGGGGTATCTCGGTTCTGTCATTTTACTTGCCTCCCTTTGTTTCTTGAAGTTTATCCTGACTCTCTGCGCTCCTTTTTCCACTTCATCTTTACTTTATAAATAGCCTCTTAAATTATTTGATCGACATAAAAAAGGTTTTTTCTAATATTTTTTTCTAATATTTACAGAGTAGATATATTCAATTCTCAACTCTGACTTCTAAATTAAATATATCTGCTCTTTTATTCCTCAGAGATTTGAGAAAGAGTATTCCATTGCTTAATGTCTTCGCAAGTTATCTTTGGCTCAATTACAATGAATTGCCCCTTACTTCTAGCAAAATAGGTTTTACTTGTTGGCTCAAGAAGACTTTTTGCTAGTACAGTCTCAATTAAAATATTCTTTGGGTTAGTTGAATTCCCAATTTCCCTACGAAATATAGTTCGCATTTGTTCAAGCTCCTCAGGAGGCTTAGGAGGATTATCCCAGTCTAGATATGATCTAGTTGATGTGCCATAAATGTGGAATCGTCTAGCAATAAAGTCATATCCCACTTCAATAGGCTGCTCAACCGTAACTAGACGAGCTAATTCTGGACGCTGCTCTATCCACTGTTGTATTGCTCTCACAATATCGGCAAATGGCTTTACAAGGGTAATTAGGAAATCGTTATCAAAGTAACGAACCATCATTTTAAGAGACATCGGAGCAGAGGGGCTACAGTAGAGTGTTCCCGGAACACTATTGAGAAACTCTTTTAGCTCAAGTTCCTGTTGTATATCAATAAATTTACGCATATTTCTTTAGTATTATTAAGTTCTTATTGCATATCAATAATCAAGATTTTCCGTTTGACTGGTGACCAGTGAACATTATTTGACATTCTATAAAGTCTATCCAACATCTTCCTTAGTACATTCTTACGCGTCTGATCTTGGCTGTTTGTATTATCGTACTCTTTATAAAGCTCTTCAAGAACACGAGTACGTGCAGCAGAAGCATCTTGATTACCTCGCATATCCTCTAGTACGATCGCCGATCTTGTAGGGTGCGTTGCGACAAGCAAACGCACCATCACTCTACCGAGGTTACCGACAAAGTGCTGGAGGATATAGGCAGTTTCGGGAGTGAGGGGGTGTTGGATGTCGCCTGCCTGTAGTACCCATTGATCACTATTTTCCCGGTGTTCTAGTTGCCAGTGGGGTTGGAGGTTGGGACAAATTTGGGTGGGGGCGATCGAGCTTTTCATGGTTGGTAGTTGTTAGTTAAAAAAGATGAATTATGTTTCATTGATTTATTTGGGAGGGTGGGCGATCAGACTACACAGGAGCAATCGTACTTACCTATGTATCACTTGATGGTTCGTATCTAATATAAATTGGTCTTTCATTCTCCTTGCAAGTCCATTGTTGGGGAGATTCAAGAACTATCAATTCCTCATCATATGTTAGTCCTTGTAGTAAGTCTGGAGGGATATCTGATATAATCTCCGCCATTGCAATGCTAAAGAGTTCTCGCTCATTTTCTGTGGGATCACTTGTAAAGTATGCTACAAGAGAAATATCTATTAACCCTTCATTATCTTCAGTGTCTCTGATATATATAGAGCGAATATTTGGTGTGACAATTACTAATACTGCCCTGTGAGCAGATAAAAATAAATTAAGCCTATTTTTGTCTGTAAGTTTACTCAAGATTACTCTTACTAAAAAAATTAATTTATAGTGATAAATTTTCTAACTGAGCAATAACTTGTTCAGCATGATAGCGCTCAATAAAAAATTCTTGCCCGATTCTAGATAAACTATTACAAATGATCGAAGAGTCGCTTGCAAGAGTTGAAGGAATTTTACGATATGCCAAATCTTCAAAGATGGTAAGAATGACTCCCCCTAAATGTTGATCTGCTTCTTCAACTAATTTTAACAATGTAAATAAAGCATTGCGATCACCTAGGATATATTGGGCTGCCAAAATTGAAGCTTTTGTATCCAGATCATTCTCTGATTCCAAATAATTTTGAAGTGTGGGAATCATCTCCGATGTTCCTAATACACCAATAGAGAAAGCCGCATAACAGCGAACAGGATCAAAAGAATCTTCCAACGCTAATTTAAGTGCTTCTAAAACTCTTACATCCCCTACATCAGCAATATCGGATAGTGCTTCTGCTGCTGAAGCCCGAACAACCCATTCTGGATCGTTACAAAGCATCCAATTAACAGCATCTTTGGCACTCTTGTACCTCAGCAGATACAGCGCCTCAACTGCTTCCGATCTGACTAGCCATTCTGGATCTGTTAACA
Organism: Synechococcaceae cyanobacterium SM2_3_1; assembly: GCA_012030715.1. GTDB lineage: Bacteria > Cyanobacteriota > Cyanobacteriia > Thermostichales > Thermostichaceae > JAAUUJ01. The sequence goes on from JAAUUJ010000261.1 coordinate 2,303, forward strand.
CTTTCATGAGTGCTGGGCCAACAGTCTCTATTTCGTTGTCACCTATCCATCCCAATGCCTCTACTGCTTGACCTCTTACGTTCTCTTCAGATGAGGATAGAAGTTCAATTAAAGTTGAACTAACTTCATAGAGTTCCATATCTTGTAGTTCTATCTTCTGTAGTTCCATAATTGCTGGTGTTTGTCTAGAAGGATCGTTAGAACGGCAATCTTCTAGCAGACTTTTAATGAGACTATTAATCATAAAAAACCTAAATTCTTAATTTCCTAATTTACTGTAAACTATTTTTTCTTTTTTATTATCTTTTGTCTGACGACTCTTCCTAATTTGTTGTTCTTTTTGCTCCTTTTTAATTCTTTGTTTTCTCTCAGTATCTCCTTTGCCATTATTCGCCTGAATTGCGTCTCTCATAAGTTTATCAAGAGCTTTTTCAATATTTTCAGCTTCACCCTTTTGAACAAGCTTCTCAGTACGATCGCCGATCTTGTAGGGTGCGTTGCGACAAGCAAACGCACCATCACTCCCATCTACCATCGAACCCAAACTCAAGTGGGTATTTACCCCAATTTGGAGGATAAATCCCTTAAGCAATCAACCGATGCACACTTGAAAATTGCCATTCAATGTTTGTTGGATGCTAAATTAATGGTGCGATCGCTGTTCAGCAATGTATCCTACAAGATCGGCGATCGTACTGAATTTTTGTATTGATCTTTACTTTTTCTTTTCTGGTTGTAGCATTCTTTAATTGCTCTTCATTCAACATTTATGTCTGGTTCTATGGTTGAGTATCATTATTTGCTTGTTGATTTCTTAATCATCCTCAATCATTGCATTACAGGTAGCTCCAGCTATCACGTCATCTTCCATCCATAGTGTTAGACCAAGAGATTCATATTCAATTGGAATACTTGCTCCTACCATTGTATCAATTTTTTCTTCGGGACCTAAGATTTGGCGAATATCATCTAGTGATAGTCCCAAGAGATTCTGGCCTTTATAAAATAAATTATCATAGCAACTAAATCTTTCAATACAACCATTTTCAACATATATTCTTGTGTCAGTATCAGGAAATTCATAACTGTCCCAATCGGCGGATTCACAGGCCGGTTCTAATTTTTGTAAATTATATTTAGTTATAACAGGACTAGCTGGTGCTCCAAACTGGATAGAAGCTACTGAAACCAGAGGTTCCCAGTCCCAGATTAAAATGGCATGGTTCATGTTCATGTTCAATCAATTCCTCATTAATTATTTCTTATCTCTCTGAGAATGATTTTCTCCTTTTTTTCGTTGAGCCATATCTC
>JAAUUJ010000262.1 GCA_012030715.1 Synechococcaceae cyanobacterium SM2_3_1
TCCCCTTACCTAGCTGCTTGTGACGTGGATTACAAGATCCGATCCGAATGGATCAGGGCTTGTAGCAGATCTGCAACTCAGGAACTTAGGAGATCCCGTCACCAATTGGGAGTTGTCCTGGGCCTTTCCTGTGGATGAGGTAGAGATCACCAATCTCTGGAATGGTCAGCTTGCTCAGAATGGCAGTGAAGTCAAGGTTACGAATCTGGATTGGAACGCCACCCTGGATCACCAGGAACAGATGGATCTGGGATTTGAGGCGACATACACCGAGGGAGGGGTGACCCCTACAGAGTTTCGTCTGAATGGCTTGCTCTGTAATGGGTTGCCTGCCAGTCCGATCCCGACCCCTAATCCAGGTGGATCCCCTCAACCATCACCAGATCCCAATGGATCCCCTCAACCTTCTCCAGGATCTTCTCCAACTCCTCCTGTCGAAATACCAACGAATGCCCTGATCATCACCAACGCCGATGAGGTGGATGGAACTCCATTGCAGGTGGGGCAGAGTTTGACCTTGACGGCAGTGGCAGGGGATCAACAGGGTCAGGATATTTCGGCTCAGATCCAGTGGGTGGATCAGGCGGGAACAGTGCGGGGAACGGGTCCGGTGCTGATGTATGAGGCGGATCAGGTGGTGATGGAGACCCTGACAGCTAAGGTCGGATCACAAACCGCAAAGGTGTCTTTCTCAGTTTCTGAGCCTGGGTATATTTTGGGAGCCCATGTCAAAGGGTTGTCGGATGAGACCGTAGTCCTGCGGCGGAACTGGTTGGAGAGAGTTTTAGAGCTCAAGGAGGACGGGAATCTGCCCTCGATCCAGGTGGGAGACATTTTAGTGGGGGCTCGGTTTAAGGTGCCTCCTATGAAAGTGATCCAGATTGATCCACAACCGGAAAAGCTGGTACTAGAGGTGGAGCCTGCTGAAGTTGGGGAAGTGATCATTGAGGGTGATTTTCCACCAGAACTCTGGCAGATGCAGGTGATTGATCTGGAGGGAAATGTAGTTGGGCAGGTAGGAGCCGAGGGTGAATCAACCTCACTAATTGAGGTAGTGCCCGAGGGAGGATGCTCAGTCTTTGGCATCCCTATTTTGCCAGCTCAGTGGCCTGCTGGTGATCCTTATGAGTTTGAGATCTTGCCAGAGGAATCTTTCTCAGGTGAGATCGTGATCTCGGAAGAACAGCAATGGTCAGAATTCTTTAAGCAAGAGAATATACAGTATAGTGGTCAATCGTTCCTCAATGGCTACATTCAAGGGGGACTTTGTCCTGTCTTCGCAAATCCTCATATCAAGTTTGAGGGAGGAGAGCTCAAGCAATTTGAGATTGAGAATGGTATTAAAGATCAGTTTGTAGAATTATATGCCAAGGGAAAAGTAGAAGGTCAGATCCTCACAGAGTTCAACAATCAAGGCAACCCGATCATCATCCCTGTTCCTTTGCCAGAGCGCCTACAAGTCGGAGTGATTACTGCTGGTCCACTCCCTGTAGGCATATATATAGGGTTTACGGATCTACAGATTTCGCTATCAGTTTCTCCATTCCTAGAAGCGCAAGCTACTCTTGAGAAACTGGGCCTGAGGTATGAGCAGTCAAATCTCCTTGTAAGGATGGGGTATAGCAGTGAGCAAGGATGGAATACGAGTTATGAGAACAGTCCACCTCAAATTATTCCTTTATGGGAGGGTATCAATGGGCTGATCACCGGAACCTTGAGGGCAAAGGTTCGTCCAGAAATTGGGTTTGGGATTTGGGCGGATGTTTTACCGATTGAGGCTATAGAGTTTCCTGGAGTTCCCTGGTTTAATCTTGATGATCCTTTAGATGTTGGTCTGATCTTACCGAGTGTAGGAGTAGAAATTACAGGTGAAGCGGTTTTGCAGCTATCTGATGAACAAAAGGTGACTATCAGTTCATTTGATGAAGGAGAGAGCTATTCAGGTAGTGAACCTCTAGAATTAGTCGCTCATATGGGATTGGAGGATCCGCCAACTCTAGAGTTCTTTGGGGGTTTGGATATAACGATCGGTGGTGGTGAACTAAATAATGAATGTCAGTGCGTAGGTGATAGTTGTCCTACATCACCCTCTACAGGATTTTTTGTGGGATCTGAAACCAGCCTAGGATTTGTAGAAATACCAGATTCTACTCTAAGCTCAGACAAATCAATAAGCTTAGTAAATTATCCTTGCCCACCCATTCTACTAAATAATGATCAACCGCTTAATAACGCACTTAGTTCCTTCAGAGGCATTCATTACTGCATTGACGGATACAATTTCTTAGTTGACAAAAGAGGATTAAAACATGTGTTTTCTCATCATCACCCTGCGTATTACACAGATCCACCCAATCCAAATCAAGCAAGACATTCATTCTTCATTGGAAGTCAAACTATTGATGAGATAATCGATATGATTGACACAGGAATTAAATCTAACCGTGATGAGATGATTAGAATCGGCAAACAACAAGATGGTGCTGGCCAATTTACATTTACAGCCTCTGATGGCAAGGCTTATCGGATTGGTTTTTTCAACTACAGGTTAGGGCAATTCTTTCCTTTAGAGCAACCTGGAATATGTACCATTTTTGGGGGGTCTACACCCTAGACTAGTCCAACTCAGAGTAAGTCCGATTGATTAAATGAAAATACACTGACTAATTTACGCAATTAGTGATAACGGAGCGATCTTCATGGATATTACTGAAAGCAAGATCCTAGTTAACAGTTACTTCTGGATAGAAAATCAGTTTGTTTTAGCATCTGAATATAACGAGCCAATCGAAGACAGTTTTTATATCAAGGGAGGAATAGATCTGAAAATCAATGAAACTTGGATTCTCAGAAAAGAGTATGGAGACTACATTGGAGAGCTTTGGCCATATATCATTAATGGACTTTATCTTGAAGTCTCTAAAAATAATCCGTTTTCGACTACCTATCCAAGTCACGATACCAGATTCTCATTCATACCAATAAATGACTGTAAGGATGTCTTAGTAGAAATATATCTTCCGCGTCAGTATGTAAGCGAAACAATTGACTGCATAGACTTTATGAATGCAATGCTCAATGAGGCAGAATCTTTCTTTGGTCATCTAATTAATCTTCTTGCGGACGACGAATCAATCGAAGCTTATCAAAAACAATTGAGAAGAATAACTGAAATGAAGAAGGGATTAAATAACAGGGAGCCTCGAAAAATAGATCTCTGCTGAGAAAAGACAACAACAATATAGGGATCCGTCAACTCTGACTATTGAGAATATAACGATTTTTTGAGGCCCCCAAGAGTCTATCTTTGTGAGTAGGATCTAATGATAATGTTTGGCCCATTTTCTCCGTTTCAAGTAGAAATATACAGCAGTCTATCAGACACAATTTCATGATTAATGTCTTAAGCTTTTTTGGTAAACATACTAAATCTTTTTCCGTCTAATTGTGTTAATCTCAAGCTACCGAAAGGCAACCAAGCTTAGTGGTGCAGAAAAGTCCTGAAAGCGAGATATAGCAAGGATGAGGGAGAGGTAGGAGAGGCAGAGTGGGGAACGATATGGGATGCTGAAGTTTCCACACAAGCAACAAACCCAATGACCGTCC
>JAAUUJ010000263.1 GCA_012030715.1 Synechococcaceae cyanobacterium SM2_3_1
CTTTTGCCGAGTAAGTCAGGGGGAGTCAATAGTGTTTAGGCATCTGTTGGCTAAGTCTTTACCCAAGCAGGGTGAAACTCAATCAGAGCAGGAATACGCCCAGGTCAAGGGAGCAGCAAGGTTTACTGGGCATATCGGAGCTGTGTTGTTGTCGGCTGAGATACTCGTCGAGAGCTTAGGACATGTAATTCCGAAGCAGTTGGGGTTGAAAGCATCCTATTTGGGTCGCTTGCTAAGAATCATCAAACTGGGAGCTTATCTCCATGATTGGGGAAAGGCAAATCAACATTTTCAAGCAATGGTTTATCTCAAGTCTGGAAACTTAGAGAGAGACGTAAAGAAAAAGATAGCTAAGCTTTGGAACCGGGAATCCCAACAAATGATTCGCCATGAGTTTCTGAGTGGGATCCTAGCCTTACAAGTACCTGACTTCCGTGAATGGCTACGGACAGAGTTTACTGAAGAAGAGCTAATCCTGGCAGTCTGGGCAGCTATAGGACATCACCTGAAGGCAGGAGTGGATGAGAATGAGAAAGAATCTCATAAGATTACAACACTCCCTGATGGAGCCGGATCCGAGCTGGAGATTTATACAGGTCATAGTGACTTTCAGGCAGTACTGAGACTGGGATCCCAGAAATTAGGTTTACCCGAAGTCATTCCTAACGTTTCTACATTCTACTGGGCAAAAGAAGACTTACAAGACCATCTTTCGCACTTGCAAAATCAATTCAGACAGGTTGCCCAGGGATTGACCTTTGAGGATCAGGTCATGGTGGGAGCCATTAAGGCCACAGTGATTGCAGCTGATTTGGCAGGATCCTCTGTGCCCTTGATTCAGGAAAATTTACGAGATTGGATTTCTAATGCTCTGAGCCTTACTCTGACTAGTGAAGAACTGCAAGAATTAGTCCATCAGCGGCTAGGAAACCATTCTCTTCGCCCTTTTCAACAACAGATCGCTGCTACTCCTGACCGAGTGACCTTGGTCAAAGCTGGATGTGGTACGGGCAAAACGATTGGAGCTTATGCTTGGGCACAACAGTGGGCCGTGGGAAAACGGTTATTCTTCGGCTATCCCACTACAGGAACTGCAACTCAGGGGTATCTAGATTATGCCAATGATTCCCCGATTGAATCTCTTCTGATGCACTCGCGGGCGGATATGGATCGAGAACTTCTGTTCACCGGAGAAGGGGATGATGCTGAAGGGATCCCGGCTCGATTGCAAGCTTTTCAGACCTGGCGAAAAAAATTAGTAGTCTGCACAGTGGATTCCATTTTGGGACTGATCCAAAACAATCGTCGCCCTCTCTTTGCCTGGCCAGCATTGGTGCAGTCGGCTTTTGTCTTTGATGAGGTTCATGCTTATGACAAGAGCCTATTCGGAGCGTTATTGCAATTCCTGAAAGCCTTTCGCGGTGCACCAATTCTACTGATGAGTGCCAGCTTTACTCCAGGACAGTTACGAGCTATCCAGCAGGTGATGGAGGAGATCGGTGAACCTTTGGGAGATCCGATTGAGGGACCGCAAGAATTAGAGCAGTTAAAGCGCTATCAACTTCAGACGGTCGAGGTCGAAGGAGATCCAGTTCAGTCAGACAGAATCTGGGCAGAGGTGAAGCAAGCTGTCCAATCAGGACAAAAAGTTCTATGGGTCACCAATTCTGTGTCAACCTGCATTGACATTTATCATCTGGCCAAACAAAATCTATCTGAATTTAAGCAGCCCATCCTGATCTACCACAGCCGTTTTCGGTACAAAGATAGAGTCAAGAAACATGAGCAAGTTATTGAAGCCTTTAAGTCTTCACAAGGTGTTTTTTCTGTTACGACACAAGTCTGTGAAATGTCGCTAGACTTAAGTGCTGATCTGCTAGTCTCAGCTATGGCTCCAGCAGCCGCTTTGATTCAAAGACTAGGACGCTTAAATCGTAGGATGATAGATGCACGTCAGGGATCTCGAGTGGCCTTATTTTATGATTGGGATCAGTCTAAACCCTATAAATCAGATGAGCTGGCAACCGGAAAACAATTTCTGGAATCATTAAATAACTATCAGAAGGTTTCCCAGCAGGATTTAGCTAAAGTAGCCTCTCAACTCAACCAAGAAACTCCTGAACCCATAAAGTCAGCCTGGATCCAGGGAGACTATTGTAGCTATCAGAAGTCTTTGAGGGAGGGGGGCTATACCATTACTGTTTTACTCAATGAAGATGAGCCAGAGATTTGGAAAGCAACAGAAGAACGAGTACAAGAGGCTCAATTAAAGGGAGAAATGCTATCGAAAATGCAAGCCTTTTTAAGAGAAGCACAAGCCTGGGCTGTTCCCATTCGGATCCCTCACGAAAAAACAGAATGGTGGAATTGGCAACGGCGAGGTTTTTATCGAATTACAGAACAAGGCTATATCACCTATAGCGATGAGGTAGGCACACCATGACTGAACTGAAATTTCATTTAGGAGATCCCAGCTTAACCCTAATCCATCGAGCTGGGTTAGCCGGATTATGGATGACTTTGAAACAATTGGAGCAGGAGATACCCCTGGATCACCGTCCGGGATCCTTGAATTGGGACTTATTTGCACGGGGGATCCATTTAGGATGGCGGGGCAAGGATTATGAAGTGATCGATTGGTTACTAAAAGAATCTTTTCAAGTTGAGGATGGATTAATTAGTTTGCGAGGCTTGGACAGCCACTCAATGCGTAAAGACTCTCAGGTGATCGTTCATCAAGGGATCCTAGGTACTTTTTTGCAGCATGGCAAAACCCGCAAAGCTACTGGGGACCAAACACAAGCTCTCCAGTTTGATCAAGAATCGCCTCCAATCATCGTCAAATACAAAGCCCTGGAAACCTATGCCCATCGAGATTTTGCTAATCAACTATGTGATAAAAAAGGGAACTGGCTCCACAAACCTATCAATATTGCTGGCTGGCTCACTCCTGGAGCAGCTGTTCGACATACTGCTTTTACCTCAGATACAGGATTTGAAGAAACCCCCGAAATGGCCTTCGTCCTACTCTATGCCCCAGTTGCCTGCTGTTACTATATTCTCAGATCTCGATTGCGTGATCAGCGGGCACAATTTGCCCTGATCATCCCAGATATCACCCATCTGGAAACCTATGCCAGCTATCGTCAGGATCCGCATCTCCGCAATGCCAGCTATCAAGATTTTCATGCCTCGGGGTTAGGCGATGCCGGGCTAAAGTTTCTGACGCATCAGGAGATAGCTGAAACTTCTCAGCAGTATCAAGTTCCCCGCTGTCAGGTTTTGACCCTAGGTACAGTGGCTTGGTCAAGCCAGCAAAAGTCTCGCACTGATTTATCTACCGTAGAAACTCGCTATCGTGCTTGCAAAAACTACCAAGTCAGCCGCGGTGTTTTGCCTGATCGAATAGTTGTCAAGAGAAAAGATGAAGAAGGAAGCTTTATAGCTACTAGTTTTGCACGTGAGCTGATCGCTGAAAACTTAGCACGAGATCACCCCTGGTATTCAGGCTTTGGGGATTGGATCAACAGTAATGAGCGTTTCAAACAACTTAGTTATGAACGAGGAGGACTGTATCAAATGGT
>JAAUUJ010000264.1 GCA_012030715.1 Synechococcaceae cyanobacterium SM2_3_1
CCCGATCCCTACCAGCACAACAGAGGAGATCAGCCGAGAAGAAATCGAGGCATTAACGGACCAAGACATTGCCTCTATACTGGCCGAGAAGCTCAAGTCCTATGGTTAGGAATCCTGCCGTGAGTTCCCCCCAATCCCCCGATCCTGCAGCACCTCTATCCCCTTTACAGCAGTCCTTCTACCTGATCCAGAAGCTGGAGTCCGAGCTGAGTAAGGAGAAGAGTAAAGCTTCGGAACCGATCGCCATCATTGGCATGGGGTGCCGCTTCCCCGGCAGGGCCAATACACCAGAAGCCCTCTGGACTGTTTTGCAGCAGGGGGTGGATACGGTCACGGAAATTCCCTCCGACCGCTGGGATGTGAATGCCTTCTACGATCCAGATCCCGAGGCTACCGGGAAGATGTACATCCGTTCTGCAGCTCTGGTGGATGGGATCGATCAATTTGATGCCCCATTTTTTGGCATCTCACCCCGCGAAGCCGACAGTCTTGATCCCCAGCACCGACTACTGCTGGAAGTCAGTTGGGAAGCTCTGGAGTATGCCGGGTGTTCTCCCACACAGCTTGCTCAGAGGCGGACAGGGGTGTTCGTCGGCATTGGCCAAAACGACTACGGCAACCTGCAACTTCACGGCCAGCGCCCCAGTGAGATCGGGCCCTACGACACCACGGGTAATGGATTTTGCTTCGCCTCCGGTCGCCTCTCTCATGTATTAGGCTTGCAGGGGCCAAACCTGGCGGTGGATACGGCCTGTTCTTCTTCGCTGGTGGCAATCCATCTGGCCTGTCAGAGTTTACGTACCCAGGAATGTGATCTGGCTCTGGTGGGGGCAGTGCAACTGATCCTACATCCCACGCTGACGATTGCCCTGTCTCGCTTACGGGCTCTGGCCCCTGATGGTCGCTGCAAAACCTTCGATGCAGCCGCTGATGGCTATGGTCGGGGGGAGGGGTGTGGAGTAGTGTTGCTCAAGCGTCTTTCCCAGGCCCAGGCTGATGGGGATCCGATCCTGGCGCTGATCCGGGGCAGTGCAGTCAATCATGACGGACCCAGCAGTGGCTTGACAGTGCCCAATGGTCTGGCCCAACAGGCGCTACTGCGACAGGCCCTCAGCAATGCCAAGCTTTCACCGCAGCAAATAAGCTTTGTCGAAGCCCACGGCACAGGCACTGCTCTTGGGGATCCGATTGAAGTAGAAGCTCTGGGAGCCGTTCTGGGACAGGGCCGATCTCCAGATCATCCCCTGCTGATTAGCTCGATCAAAACCAACGTGGGTCATTTGGAGGCGGCGGCAGGTATGGCCAGTCTGCTGAAGGTGATCCTGTCTTTTCAGCATGAAGCAATTCCACCTCACCTGCATTTCAAAACTCCTAACCCTCTGGTGGACTGGCAGCGATTGCCTGTGAGTGTACCCACCAAGCTGATCCCGTGGCCGCAGGGAGAGCAATCTCGCCTTGCCGGGATCAGTTCTTTTGGAATCAGTGGCACCAATGCCCATGTAATCGTTGAAGAGCCACCTGTAGCACCTTCATTAACTCCAGAGGTGGATCGGCCACTGCAATTGTTGACGCTTTCGGCTAAGTCAGAGACTGCACTGCGTCAGGCTGCAGAGAATTACTGCCATTACCTCCGTATCCATCCAGATCCAGATCTGGGTAACCTCTGTTACACCACCCATGTTGGCCGCGCACATTTCCCTCACCGTCTAGGGGCGACGGCTGCCTCGACAACGGAGCTAGCAGAGAAACTGAATCAATTTATCCAGGGACAACCTGAGGTTGCAGGTTTGGTCAGCGGGCGTTCTTCAGGATCCACACAGCCCCGCACTTGTTTTCTCTTCACAGGACAAGGATCTCAGTACGTGGGGATGGGGAAAGAGCTTTATGAAACTCAGCCCATCTTTAAGAGAGAGCTGGATCGCTGTGCTCAGATTCTGGATGCCTATCTGGATCCGCCGCTCCTGAATATCCTCTACCCAGGAAAAGGGACGTCACCTCTAGACCAGACTGCTTACACTCAACCTGCGCTTTTCACTTTGGAGTACAGCCTGGCTCAGGTGTGGATGCACTGGGGAATCCAGCCCCAGATCCTGATGGGACACAGTGTCGGAGAATATGTCGCTGCTTGCATTGCCGGAGTCTTCAGCCTGGAAGATGGCCTGAAACTGATTGCTCACCGAGCGAGATTAATGCAGTCCCTGCCCTCAGATGGAGCGATGGTATCTGCCTTAACTGATGCGGAAACGATTCAAAAACTAATTGCTAGATATCCAGATCAGGTGTCGATTGCTGCCTATAACGGGCCGGAAAGTGTCGTCTTTTCTGGGGAACGGCAGGCGGTGGAAGCTGTGGCTAGAGATCTGGAAGCCAAAGGGATCAAGGTCAAGTCATTGGATGTCTCCCAGGCTTTTCACTCTCCTTTGATGGATCCGATATTGAAAGAGTTTGCCGCCATTGCTCAACAGATCCAGTTTTCTGCTCCTCGAATTCCTGTAATCTCCAACCTCTCTGGTTCGCTCGCTGGAAAAGAGATTTCCACTCCTGAATATTGGGTTAGCCATGTGAGGCACCCTGTTCGTTTTGCAGAGGGTATGCAAGCTCTAGAACGCGTGGGGATCAATATTTATCTAGAAGTCGGACCCAAACCGATTTTGCTCGGCATGGGGCGGCAGTGTATTCAGGATCAGGGAAATTTCTGGCTGCCCAGTTTGCGAGCAGGGCTATCCGATTGGGAACAGATCCTGCAAAGTCTGGCTCATCTCTATGTGCAGGGGAGCAAAATTGATTGGGTGGGATTTGATCAGGATTACAAGCGCTCTAAGATTAGTGGCCTGCCTACCTATCCCTTTCAACGAGAACACCATTGGGTTGAAGCCAAACACAACCGCTCCGATCTCCGTCTCGCTCAGACATCGCTTTCTCCTGTTGTGCAATTGCTGGATCAAGGAGACGCGCAACAACTGGCTCAGCTTCTGCAAGGAAACGGATCCCTCAGCGTTGAAGAAGCTCTGCAACAGCTCATTCGTCGTCATCACCAGACTCTGGCTCAGGCAGCCCTCAAGGATTGTTTCTACCAGGTGGAGTGGCATCACCAGTCCCTTGCCCTGTCTGGATTCACAAGATCTGAACTGGGAACATGGATCCTGATTGGCCCGCAACTGGAACCTTTAGCAGTGGGCCTTCAGCAAGCAGGTCAGACCTGTCAGACGCTGGAGTCTATCCCCCAGGATCTGCTTCCGGTGGTGGATTTATCTACAGTCCAGGTTGTCTACTGCAGCCCCCAATCTACAGATCCGCTCCAGGCAGAAGTGATCTCCCTGCGTCTGCTGAAATTTTTACAGGCTCTGCAACAGCAAAGCAATTCGCTATCTATGAAGATCTGGGTACTAACCCGCGGAGCTATGACGGAGGGGAACGATCCTGTCACCCTGTCCCAATCTTGTTTGTGGGGGCTGGGTAAAGTTGTTTCTCTTGAGTATCCCCAGGCTTGGGGTGGGTTGATCGATCTGGACCCTGCCAGAGATTTAACGGATCAGGTGGATGAGGTAGTTCAGGAACTGCTCAGTGAGGATGCAGAGGAT
>JAAUUJ010000265.1 GCA_012030715.1 Synechococcaceae cyanobacterium SM2_3_1
TGCAGATCCCTGAATTCTGGCGGTTCAACGGTGAGGAGTTGCGGATCTATCAACTCACCCCGCAAGGCTATCAGGAGTTAGAGATCAGTCCCAGTTTCCCAGGTTTTCCCAAAACTAGACTCTACCAGTTCTTAAATGAAGCAAGAGAGGATGAGATCCAGGCCGAGCGGAATCTACGCAGTTGGGTACAGGAGGCTCACCCATGACACTTACAGGTCATCAGCAACGTCTTGACATGAACTTCCCTCATTGGCAACCTGCCGTATGGGAAAACTATGTCCAACTCAAAGAAGATCCCAGCCTCGAATCAGCTCAACTCTTCTTCAGTCACAATCAACTCTTGGTGGAGAACAGGGGAGGAGAAGGGATTCAACATGCCAGGGTTTCGGATCTATTTCGTCTCATCGTGGGAGTGTGGCTGATGCAGAAACCTGACATTAAAGCAGAGATGATGAGCAACTGTATCATCCAGAAACCCAAAGTCCGTGCAGCTTCTCCTGATCTGGTTGTTTACGTGGGAGATGAGATCCCTCAGTATCAATCGGGAGAGCGTCGAGAGATCGATCTGGATCATCAGCGCCCACCGGATCTGGTTGGAGAGATTTCTGACACTACCCTGGCCAGTGATCTGGACGAAAAGAAAAACTCTATGCAGAGATGGGCATTCGGGAATATTGGGTGATCGATGTGCTCGGCCAACGGGTCTTTGCCTTCTATCAGCAACCAGACGCGTACTATGAGTTGATCGAGGTTTCGGTTGTCCTCACAGGGTTGCGGATTGACCTGTTGAGCGAAAGCTTAAGACAGATGAGCGAAAGATCCAATGTCACGGCTGCCACCTGGTTCACTCAGCAGCTATCCCCAGGGGAGACCATGACATGATTGCCCACTCTCACCCCAAAGCCTCTGCTCAGGAGTACCTGGACCTAGAACGCCAAGCCCAGATCAAGAGCGAGTATATCGATGGTGACATCGTGGCCATGACCGGGGCCAGCCGTCGACACAACCTGATCTCCCTTAACATTGCCGCCAGTCTCCATAGCCAGCTCCGTTCCAGGCCCTGTGAGATCTACATGGGGGATATGCGGGTGGCGGTGGATCGAGCTGAGTTTTACACCTACCCCGATATCGTGGTGGCCTGTGAGGATCCTCAGTTTCTGGATGCTGAACTGGATACCCTGCTCAATCCCACCCTGATCGTGGAGGTATTATCGCCTTCTACTGCTTCCTACGACCGGGGAGAGAAATTCAGCCGCTATCGGCAACTTCCTTCTTTGCAGGAGTACCTGATCGTGGCCCAGGACACCTCGGCTCTGGAGCACTATCGCAAACAAAGTCAGAGAGAGTGGATCCTGGTGGACATCGTGGATTGGGAGACCCTGGTTGATCTGCCCTCGATCCAGTGTCAACTGGCCATGAGAGACATTTACGAGAAAGTCAACTTTGATGCTGAGTGAGGAACTATGGCTACACCTGCTTCCTGTTTGAGATCCTCAAGATGTGGGGTGAGAGACATCTGCAGCGACAGGATATCCTCTTCCTGAAACGGATGATCCCCCAGAGCATCTTCCCCACCCAACAGGATCCACTTCTCAACGAGTATTACCGCTTTTTCATCAGCAGCTACAGCAATCTCACCTATCCAGTTCAACTCAGCTTCCAAGGAGGGATCGGATGATCGCCCACGCTCACCCCAAAGCCACTGCTCAGGAATACCTGGATCAGGAGCGTCAGGCCCAGATCAAGAGCGAGTACATCGATGGCGAGATTATTGCCATGACCGGCGCCAGCCGCAGACACAACCTGATCGCAGGGAATCTCTTTGCCAGCCTCCATAGTCAGCTCCGTTCCAGGCCCTGTGAGATCTATATGGGGGATATGCGAGTGGCGGTAGATCAGGCGGAGTTCTACACCTACCCCGATATCGTGGTGGCTTGTGAGGATCCTCAGTTTCTGGATGCTGAACTGGATACCCTGCTCAATCCCACCCTGATCGTAGAGGTATTATCGCCTTCTACTGCTTCCTACGACCGGGGAGAGAAATTCAGCCGCTATCGGCAACTGCCCTCTTTACAGGAGTATTTGATCGTGGCCCAGAACACTCCAGCTCTAGAGCATTACCGCAAACAGAGTCAGCGAGAGTGGATCCTGGTGGACATTGTGGATTGGGAGACCCTGGTTGATCTGCCCTCGATCCAGTGCCAACTGGCCATGCGAGACATTTACGAGAAAGTCAACTTTATTTCTGAGTGAGGAATTATGGCTATTCTGATCGCCAACATCGGCACCTCTGATCTCGTTGTAAGAATTGAAGGATTAGACTATTTCTTACCTGTCTCATTTGACCGCAAAGAGCCCAACCTAGATAAGACAGTTCAGGAGCTAACTCCTGAAGAGAGAGATGCTTGGGATCATCGCAATGGTTATGTTAATACCTTCTTATGTAACGAACTAGGAGTTGAAACCACCAAAGACAAGAATGGAAATCTTGAGTTCTCTTTTCGTGAGTTTAGTCGAATACTTCTCAGCAGGTATGAAGAAAATCTAGAAGACTGGCATGATCGCATTCGTCCTGGTCGGATTTGGGGAGTCATTGAGGATACTATTTCCTTATCCAAACTTGATAAAATATCCAAACTTGATAAAATCATTTTTCTTGTGACAGATCAAGAACCTCTCAATCCTAAAGATACACTTCATCTGCACCAAATCTTAAAACAATGGTTTTTAAGTAGGTATCCTGATCTAGATAGAGATTGCTTCATTGAGCAAACTATACCCAAACACATACCAGCCAATGATCAGGATGGATTAATGCAATTCTTTTATGAATTCCTCTCCGGTATTGATTCTGAGGAGATGATATTGGTTAGCACAAAGGGAGGGACTCCTCAAATGCGCCAAGCTTTGCAGGCTCAGGCAATAGCATCAGGATTGGCCCGATTAGTATTCATCGATCCACAGCTATCTATCCCTGATATTCTTAGAGGAAATCATTCTCAATGCAGGTTAGTTTCTTATTGGAGATATACTCATACTCAAAAAATTCTGACAACTCGGCTACTTCTAGGTCGATGGGACTTTGATGGGGCGAGACAAGTTAGCGAACAATGGGAAAAGACGGTTAGGGAGCTAAACGATATTGGTGTAGATGACATCTCTAACTATGTAGTAGATCTTGAGTCATCCACCAAGGCCCTGGAACTTGGAGTTGCCTTTCTTAACCTGGACTATAATCAAGCAAAAGCTATTCTCAAAAAGCATAGGCAACAGTTAGGTTCCCTCGCTAGCCTAGCTAATGGGTACAATCCTCTACTCAATCTCTATACACAATGCAGAATTTGTGTGGACCTGAATGAAATCTCAGGTTTTCTAATCAAAGTGTCTTCGTTCTATGAAGGATTGATTTTCAGCCTAATTGATAAGATCAGTGGCAAAAGATACTTCGACAAGCGAAAGTATCCAGATGACCTGATCCTAAGTCCGAGAGACTTGTCAGACGAACTCAATATCCACTTCTTCTCAAAACGGGATGAAAGGAAAGGGAATAAGCTGAAAAGTCGATTTG
>JAAUUJ010000266.1 GCA_012030715.1 Synechococcaceae cyanobacterium SM2_3_1
TGCCTGAGGTATTTAGTCCTGAGGATTGTGCAGAGATCCGTCCTTATCTTGTCTTAGCCCATACAACCTTTATGGGTTGAACAATCTAAATATTTTTGGACACTTGGATATGAGGTTTACCTATGGCCACCCTTCAAGACATTCTTGATCAACATATTCTTCCCAGCCATTGTTTTACCCCCCAATACTATATCAAGGCTGATATTCACACCGGTTTACTGGAAAGTAGAGGGGGATATAGGTTAGCTGCGTTTCCGTTTACCCTCCTGAAGTCGATCTATTCCGGACTTCGCTACGAAACTGGTCAGGCGGCAAGATTAATTCTCTTCAACTGTGGACGAGACTGGGGAAGTGAATTTGTTGCTCGGGTTGAAGATGAACTTTCCAGCTACCATCAACTACCCATGGGAGAATTACCAATTGGCCTTTTAATTGATGCCCTCTCCGATCTTTGGTCTACTCATGGATGGGGAAAATTACACCTTAATTTTAATCACACAGATCATGGGATTGTTGTGGCAGAAACTACCTCCTCTGGCTTTGCCAGGGCAGCAGGAGAACTGAGGAAAGCTGACAAAGATCAGCCTCAAGAACCTTCCTGTCATTTGGAGGCAGGTGTGCTAGCCAGTCTATTTTCTGGTTTGGCAAAGCGACCCCTAAGCTGTCTGCAAACAACCTGTGAATCCCTAGGACATCCACAAAACCTGTTTATTATCACTGCCCCAGATCGTCTTAAGGATGGACAGGAATGGATCCGCAAAGCCCTCTCCCATCAGGAGATTATGGATTTGCTCATCCCCAAGTGATTTCTACACCTGTAAGTTCATATTCAGCTTGATCTCTTCAGGGGTAATCTACCTGGAGAGCTATTGTTTTTGTAACTCAATAATGGTGACCTGATTTCTTAATTCAGGCGGAAACACAACCCCAATGTAGGTGGGTTGCTGGTAAAGCTGATAGAGGGTATTCAGATCTCCTCTACTGATCTCTTTGATAACTTTCAGCCGCGAGTCTAGAGAAGGATACATGAGATCTTTCTCCTCATTGCTATGTCCAAGAATGCCAAAAGCATGACCTAATTCGTGCAGTGCAATAGACTCCATTTGATTACGGAAGAAGCCGTCAATTGCAAAAGGGCTGATATTTTGTGGATCAGTAATATCAAGTGTAACTCGATGCCGGAGCTTTCCTTCTTCATCAAAATAATAGTCACTATGATAAGCCTGTCCCAATAATCCCCGGACTCCAAATCCTTCTGCAGGTTTGATCAAAATATCCTCTGTCTCTTGTGATGAAACCAGAACTCGATTGGGAATATAGCGATTCCATGACTTGAGCGCATCTCGTACTGCAGATTCCCAGTGATCGGAACCATTCTCAACCCGAATTAATACCGGATACCTAGTCCAGACCACTGGGGTGCCATTGAAAGGTTTCTGCAAGAGCGTTTCGTAGCCCCCGTCTCTCTCGGAGTAACGATAGTTACCTAGTCCTAAAGGCATTTCAGGAATTTCAGGCTCGGGCATGCCAGCTTCTGCTGAATTTGGAACAGGTTCAGGAATAAGCTGAGAAGGCGATTGCGGGGGACGTGTTGGTGGAGGTGTCGGCGGGGCTGGTGCCGTGCTTCGTTCTCTAAGCACCTCAAGCTTCTCTCTATAGTTCTTCAGTTCCTGATTATCTGGCTCCCGCTCGATCATGATGTCCAGGATCTGGATTGCCCTTGGCCAGTCTTGAGCCTGGATAGCATCTTCAAGCGGGTTGGTTTGGGAAGCAACAGAACTACCAAGTACGATTCCCGTGATGATCGTGGATATTAGGGCAAGCCATCGCAATCTTGAAGACAACGCCATAGGTTCTTTGTTCCCCAGATAGAGCAAGAGGTGTGTGAGCCGATCATGAAGATCGACTTCATGCTGAATTACAACCTTATGAGCAAGGTCCGGTAATATACTACGACAGGATTTAGGGGATCCCAGCCTTCCTTAAAGATTTCTACCTAACTATGTAAAAATGATCCTAAGAATAGTATTTAAAACTGATTAGGTTTAACTAATCTTACAGAATTCCCGATTCCTCTATACGGTGGAGATGGATAGCAAGAGGGCGCAAGCCCTAATCTTTCACGACCTTCCACCTGATTAATTTGAATATACTCCTTCACTGCTTCTAATGGAGCACCTCCACAAGAAATGATGCACTTGGAGTCATGCCAGAGTTTAGCTTTGTCCCAGTAGACTTGATCGATTTCTTCTTTGAACTGTTGTCGCAACACTCGACTAGAAGCGGATTTGAGTGAGGCTACTAGATCAGAAATAATGTGTGATGGTCATTCGCTTCACATCGTTAATTTGAGTACAAGCAGAATATCCGTTCTGTCACTTATTTTGATCGGCAAAACCTCTTGCCCCGATTCAAAGAGGCGTGGGAAGGCAAAAGACTGGAATCAACCAACCACCCGCACCATTGTCTACAAGCCGTCTAAACGCCAGTGGTTTGCATCCTTCACCGTTCACAGCGCTGTCCTAAGTGCGGAGCCGTTCACAAAGAATGGGCAGAACTCAACAATCAGCATCATGGTTGCTCTGATTGTGGCTTTGAGGTGCCAAGTGATAAAGGATCCGTGATGGTGATGTACAACGTTGCAACGAATCAGCAACCAAGGCAGAAGAAGAGACAGAAATCCAACCAGGTAGGTGGAAAGGGTGTAAAAACCGTATCCGCCTATGCGGTGGGGTAGTTCATAGGATAAAAGAGATTATCATCCTCGCTGTACCTGTAGGTAAAGCCCTGGGGGCTGCGTTGCTGGATCCAGTTGGGAAAATCCTGGCGAGATTTATTGGTCTGCAGAGTCTGTGTGGGAATGCCCGTGATCTCTGACAGCTGCCGCTGAGTCAGGGGTTCCTGGGGTTGGTGATTGGGAAGGTGGGTCAGATCATAGTCGAACAGGTCATAATCCAGCGGTTCCTGTAGGTGGAGCAGTGCATTTCGTAGAGGATCCTTTGGGGCGGGAGGGGTGGGAGAAGCAGGTTCCTGGGGATGAAAGGTGAGACTCCAGGCACAGGATTCTCCGATTTGATAATTTTGTTTTTCCCCAGGGATCAGATGCAGTTCTTCAATCGAAGTCTCAGACAAAAAAGCCAGCAACTGTTCCAGGGGCACATCCAAGGCCACTGCCAGGGTGTGGATTTCGATCGGGTGTCCGGTGGTCGCATCCGATCCCATTTGCGTTTCTGCCAGATGGGCCCACATTTGATAGATGTGCTCTGCATTTAGAGGCTGCTGTCCCTGACCCAGGGCCGACGGAGCTTCAGGGGAAGGAGGAAGATCCGATTGAGGAGAAGCCTGGAACCACTGCTTGAGTTGCCACAATTCGCTGCTCAGATCCTGGACCCTGAGTTCCAGAACGTCCAGGCGTGCCTGCGTGGAAGTGGGTTCACTGGGAAGGCTGACCGCCTGCTGTGCCCTTTGTAACAGAGCACTCAGGGCCTCCGAGTCAGAGGCAAACCCTCCAGCTTACCTTGAAACGCCTGAAACCACTGATAAA
>JAAUUJ010000267.1 GCA_012030715.1 Synechococcaceae cyanobacterium SM2_3_1
ATCACCAATTCTATTCCCAAAATCTATTCCAGCTTGCCTCCTATTAGGTGAATTTCTTATCCCCATAGTAAGAGGAGACTGGACTAAGCCTATTGGCAAAACTTATCAAAGACACTGAATAATAGTTCTCCCATTCCTTCGCCTAACTTTTCTTTAGCGTAGTCTAACGCTTCTTGCTTAGCATAGCGTGGAATCCCACTCAGAATATTATTGACAGCTTTTGATGAATTTAGCTGGATTAGTGTGAATAATCCACTGGGATCACTATTGATTTCTGGGTTATTGTACACAAACTGGTACGGATCTAAACTCTCAGGTATCTCCTGAATCATCTCTACAGGATCTCGGCTTAAGAATCTACCTGAAATAGGATCATAGTCTCGTGCTCGCAGATGATAAAGTCCTGTGTTTTGCTCAAACCACTGCCCATGAAACCGGAAATCTCCGACTACTTCAGCAGGAATCCCCAATCCAGCTCCACTCCGGAAATTGCCAAACCCATCATAACTAAAGTCTGCAACTTTCTGGCCATTTTCATCAACTAGCCCAATGACAGATCCCATAGCATCAGTGAGATAATAAACCGTACCACAATTTTCCAGTCTTAGGAGAGGTGTTATTCCAGCATAGATATATTCCGTTGTAACTTTTCCAGATCCATTCACTATCTGATGTACTGACTCTAGGCCAGATCCCATTGTGGGTGCTACTAAGAAGTTACGCTCCACTATACCAGTTGATTTTACTCTTTGATTCATGCCGTTGTAGAGGTAGCTCACAGATCCTGCCTCGACTAGACGGTCATAAGAATCATGGTCCAACGGCAGGGTTGATCCTTCACGGGTAATCTCTTCCACTCGCCCATTAATATCAAATCTGTAGGCTTCTACCTGATCTCCCCCTAGAACTGAGACCAGTTGATATCCAGGGTCATAGGAATATGTTAACGCTTCAGAGTCTGTCTGCTTCCAAATTCGCTTGCCATCAGCATCATAGGCGTAGAGAATACGCTCCTCAACAGATCCAGTTGAGTTGTAATAGATTTCTTCTTCTAATCTCAGAGCTTCATCATACTTGAGTTCTACATAGGAGCCATCTTCCCTAGTAATCTTGTTAGGCTCTCCTCCAGGGTTCCGCTCATAAACTACTGATGACAATACAAACCCTGCGCTGTCCTGGTGAACTAAGGACACAACCTGATCTAGTTCGTCATAGATATAATTTGTTGTGACTCCGTTTGGCAGCACTCTCTCAATAACTCGATCTACATCATCGTAATCCATCGTAGTTATTCCACCATTTGGATCAGTCACAGTCTTCAGGTTTCCAACTTCATCGTAAGTGTAACTAGTTACAGACTCTAGAGCTATTTCATTGCTTGAGTTATTACCTTCTCCACTCTACTCAACACATCATAGTCATAGTGAATCCTTTGGCCACTAGGATAATCAATTCCTGCTAAACGACCAGCTGAATCATACAAGTACTGAGTCAAACCTGTAGAATCTGTCATGGTATCTACATTGCCATCAGCTGTATAGGTTGTAGTAGTTATCCCACCCTGAGTCGCTGTACGGGTCTCCTCTTGACCAGCAGAGTTGTAGGTGTAGTTAAGTGTCTCTCCAGAAGGAAGGGTCACTGTTGCTAGCCGATTATCAGATCCATAAGCATAGACTCGGCTGCGACCATCTCCATAGGTGATTCTGGTTAGATTTCTAAGTGTATCCTCATAAGCATAACCCAAAGTTTCTCCCAAAGGGGAGGAACTTTGAGAAAGACCATTGTTGACATAATCAAAGGTATACAAACTAGATCCCAAGTCGGTGGCAGTTTTTAGGCGGCCAAAGGTATCATAGTCAAAACTTCGATCTCTGCCTCCACGATCAATCAACCGAACAGGATAAGTATTAGCTTCCTGTAGGTTATTTGTAAACAGGTACTGCACTTGCTTTTGAGTCCCATCGGGATACCGCATCTGTACAGGCACATAATAATCTGAGCTAACTACAGTAGTTCTCCTTTGTACAGGATCTGTAATTGTCACAGATGTATCGGTATAGCTATATGTTGTGGTTTTATCCCTACCATTGGTGACAGTTCTCAATCTGCCTTTGTTGTCATAGGTGTATTGAGTAGAGTGATCAAATGCATCAATCTCTTCTTTTAAACGTCCTCCTGCATCGTAGAGCCGAGTTGTGACAGCTCCAGTAGAAAAATCAGTAACTTGGATGAGTCGTCCTGCTGGATCATAATGGCTTTTTAAGACTCTTCCAGAAGGATCGATCTGTTGTTCCCAACGACCCACCTCATCATAGGTAAAAGTTAAATTTCCACCATCTACAAGAGTCCAGCCTCCAAGCTTATCGTTGTTAGTAAAGTGGCGTTCCAAGTGACCGATTGTTGGGGCTTCTAAGATAGTCCAATCATCTCTATCAACTTCATATTCATAGTTCACGAAGATACCATTACCGAAATCAGCACTGACTTCTCTTCCCAGCCGATCATAGCCAAACCTAGAAGTAACTTCTTCTTCCATAAATGTTTTGATTTGGTTGTTGTCATCATAGGATATAGAGGTGACGATATTACTTAATTTATCCTGAATTTCTAGGATATTACCAGTGTCATCCAGAATGTAGGTATAGCTGTCAAAAGCATCAGATTCTGAGGTGGTATCACCAAATTGGCTGTATGTGAAAGACTGAATTATATTGCCAATACCATCTCTCATATCCAGTAGATTTCCTTTTAGGTCATAAGTCATCTTAAAGTTTGCCCCAGTAGGCAACACTAGATTTGTCAGCTGGCTTAAGTTGTTGTAGGTGTAGTAGCTTACGTCTAAGTCAGTATGATCTACTTCTGGGCTAGCTGGTATCTGTAACGAAGTGAGATTCCTACTCTGGTCAAATGTAGAGCGACTGATTAATCCATTAGGATCTGTCAGCTTAGTTAGATTATTGTTATCATCATACTCAGCAAATGACTTATTCCCTAAAGCATCAATCTGCTGAACAATGTTACCCCTTGGATCATACTCATATGTTGTAGGGTTGCCTAAGCCATCTTTAATTGTTTCCAATGAATTCTCGGGATCATAAATATAATCGACAAATTCGCCATCGGCATTCGTGAGTTTCACCAGACGCCCCTGATCGTCATACCCAGTTCGCACTGCGGGACGATCTAACGGATCAATGATCTCCGTTAAATAATGGGGACGACTCGGCTCATCGTAGATGTAATCGGTCTCATTCTCTTCCTGATCAGTTACCTTTACCAGATCCCCCGCTACATCATAGTCATACCGGATCACATTCCCCATCGGATCTGTCACTGTTGTGATCCGCCCCTGACTATCTCGTCCAAACGTAATGTTCTTCCCTGTAGAACTAAATAACCCATCATCCGTGAAGGTCAGTTTATTCCCATTCGGATCTGTGATGGTATTAATATCCCCTGTCTGACCATCAATCTACATACTCAATTCCTTCCTTCGTTCGCAGAATATAGATCCCTCCAAAGTAAGGATCAGCTGGGAT
>JAAUUJ010000268.1 GCA_012030715.1 Synechococcaceae cyanobacterium SM2_3_1
CGGGTGATAAGTTCATAACCAACTCCCTTTCTTCTGCTTTCAGGGCCTCTTGCTGCTCATCCAACATTATCTTCCAGTTCAGCAACAGCTCCAACACTCTCAATGCCATCGGATCTACCTCCGCCAGAGCCAAGACTTCCCCAATCGCCTGTTGTTGCACTCGCCCTCGTCCCAATAATCTCAACCACAGCGTGTCAGGATCTTTAGGGAGATGATGGATCACAACAATCGCGGTCTGGAAGGCAGTTGCCAGAGTATAGATTCCTGGCGGCCACTGGGCTTGAGGTTGAGCTGCGCATTGTTTCAAGATCCGTTTGGAGGCAGTGGGGGTGAGGATCCATAGGAAAGGGGTCTGCTGCTGAGGTGAGGATCGCTCCTGTTGAGCCGTAAGGATCAAAGCTTTGAGCAGGCAATCTCGGATCTGGGAGACGGTGACAGGGTTGCGGTAGGGTTCCAGCAGGCAAGGAGTCTGAGCCATCCGGCCTAATAATCCCAGAGGACTCGGATCTTGTTGAGGGTTGGGTTGAAAATAGAGATCAATGGAGCG
Organism: Synechococcaceae cyanobacterium SM2_3_1; assembly: GCA_012030715.1. Classification (GTDB taxonomy): domain Bacteria; phylum Cyanobacteriota; class Cyanobacteriia; order Thermostichales; family Thermostichaceae; genus JAAUUJ01. The sequence goes on from JAAUUJ010000268.1 coordinate 548, forward strand.
GGGTTCATCACTGACTTCACGACTGATTTCAACATCGCCCCAGGGCGAGAGGACCTCACTGAGGAGACTTTTAGCAAATTGGTCATGGGGTTGACGGGTCACATTCGTTGCAAAAGCAAATCAGTCTCAGTGTAAGGGAGCATGCCCAGATCCATGTCTTCTGCACAGGGATAGAGAACCTCAGCTCCAGTACTGATCCACTGCTTGCATTGGTATCACTTTGGAGTCAAGTATGATTGCCTGGATTAGATCGGTTTCTGAGAGTATGTCTGCGTTAAGAGTTGTTGATTGATCTGAGGTTATGGTAGTGCCGATCTGGTTAGGAGGGATCGACATGCTGCTAGATCCACCGCAACCAACTACACAAGATAAGATTAATGTAATTATTCCTCTGCTTACCCAGTTCAGGCTCTGTAAGATCGATTTGTGGTTGAGTTTCATAGTATTTATACCCTAGCCTCGCGTGTGATCATCTGGCAGATCATTAGTTTTTTCTGAACTCTTACAGAATAAATAAAGCCCATGCCTCACCCCAGAAATCTTTGTATTTTTCTCTCTCATCTGATTATATTTGAATAATTTAACTAACAACAAGAGGAACTTATACTGATTTTGACCTGTAGTTCGGATTTGGAATAAACTCATCTATAATATTTCCATTCTGATCAACTTTCCAAGCCCCGATTATAGCTTCAGGTGGTACTCTGCCATTATTTTGATGATATCTATTATCAATTTCATAAACCCAACCACAAGATACTTGTTTGCGCTTCATCAATTGCTCTTTTAGTAGGCACTTTTGATTGTTTCCCAGTCATAGACTCTCCACCCATCTTCGATAAAATTCCATTTGATGATCGACTGTATCAACTTCCTCTGGATTTGCTTCATCAAAAATATTAATAATGCATTCCATCCTGGCTGGAGATCCCATGGTAAGTTCATATGCAGAGACACCACCATTCATCTGTCGAGACAGGCTTGATGGGTGAACGTTCTGCTTGGCTCCCTTGCAAAGGATCTTGTATCCTCTTTCTATCTCTAGCTGTTGCCTAATGATTCTCAAACATTCGAATAAGTCATCAGCATCTATGAATTCAGTCTCAAATCCTGTGGTGAATAGCTTCATTCTCCACGGAGGCCTAGCTGTGAAATATAGGATACAAGGCACTTTATATCCATTGCTTGTGAGTATCGATAAGGAACGTTCATTCATCATAGTCACTTTATATTAAGGCATGGTTGAATTTATTCTTCTTCTAAAGAAAGTATTACCTTTTAACAAGGAATATGATTAGGATTGTCTGTATAGAATACTTCTACACATCCTGTTCAGTTATTGTCATCAAGATATTCCCTCCGTATCAAAGATAGTATTCTTTTGTGAATCAACAATCCCCAAGGCCATCCTTCAGGTCTATCGTTTTCTGGGAGAGATTCTAAGTCTTTGTCTTTTTCAAATTTATAAAAGGTATGGGGCAAACTAAAACCGGAAGATTTCCATTCTTCGGAAGGAATAAACTCGTATTCTGCTATCTTTTTGTTAATGATTACCTTTCCTAACTCAATTTCTCTCTCAGGATGAAATGTAACTGATTTCACTGTATATATGTCGTGATTTATGTCCTTTTCGGAACAAATTACTTGAAATAGAATCGCAGTCATATAGTTACTTCCTTGTGATTCAGACTAAAGGAGACAAGATTGGTTAAATGAGCTGAAAATGTCTGGAAATCTTTGAATAACTTCTGGGTGAAACAGGTCACCTCCTGAAGCTCCCCTTTGTTGCAAGGCTGACAGGTGTGCCCGTTGAACAGCATCATTGTATTCTAAATCTGATTGATTGAGAACATCAAAGCAGACAAAATAATCAGCCTCAAGTATCTCATGGTAATAAAATTCTACATCGAAAGAAGTTCTTTGGCCCATCCTAAGTCTTTCTAGCATTGCACGTTCGGCCTTCTGGCATTGAAAGGCTTGGCTTCTACTGATCCCGTCTCTCTGCACTATTTGATCAATAATATCATCTAGATGACGTTCTATTTTAGAAAAACCTTCTTCATTAATCTCTGATGGTTCCACGGGCTGATTTTCTTTGCATAAATCTACCGGAGGTGGTGTAGGAGGAGGGGTACATTGTCCACCCCCACCCGGATCAGCTTCTGGTTCCAAGAGGGAATCGAGAATCTCAGCAATCACTTGTGGATCAGTAGGATCTGATGTTGGGAGTGGATCTCCTGGTTCAGGTAAGCTGTCGACCTCATCCAAATTTACCGGTGTAGCATAAAAGACGATCCCGATCCCTCCAGCTAAAGCGAACGCCGTCACAATGATTGTGCCTACCACTGGTGCAACCGGCGCGGCTACAGCTGCAACTCCAAGAAATGCTCCTGCTGTGACAGTGGTCTCAATAATGATTCTTGTTGGAGACTTTGTCTCAGTCTCAGTAAGTAAAGATGGGAATGGAATACGCTCTGAATCTGGAACAGAGGATGTATCCAGACTAAAAGGAATATTACCTGTTGTTAGGTAAGTAACTTTTCCTGCCAAGTTCAGCCAGGAACGCCCACTTACTGCACCTAATAGCTGAGTTCCATTACTTCCAGAATCGTCAATTTCTAGATCCTGGTGCTGTCCAACAGCAGTTGCATACAAACTGATCCCTGCCCCAGGTGCCTCCTGCTCAAACAGGCTGATGCTTCCAGCAACACAGCCTTGCCCTCAATCCAGTTGGCTACATTGGCTGCATGCACCACCACTGTCAATAACAATCTCAGGGTATCAACGAGAATATGTCGCTTGCGACCGTTCACCTTTTTGTTGCCATCAAAGCCTCGATCTGACCCCCTTTTTCAGTCCCTTTCACCGATTGGGAGTCAATAATAGCAGCAGTGGGTTTTTCCTTTCGACCGGCTTGTTGACGACAGTGTTTTCATAGTGTGGCATTAATGTGCTCCCCAAACGCCTTTTTCTG
>JAAUUJ010000006.1 GCA_012030715.1 Synechococcaceae cyanobacterium SM2_3_1
CTGGGCTGGCTGGTGCAGGGATTGTTTTCTCTGATTCTGGGAGTGGTCGGGTTCCCCCTCACCTATCCCTATCTATTTCGCTGGCTGCGACGTCCTGAGGTGCTCCGACGCTGGATCGAGGGTGTCTATCAGCATCGTGAACAGGTGGATGACGATCTCGTGGAGATTTTTAGGCAGCCTGCCTTTGATCCAGGAGCTGAGTACGTGTTTCTGGATGCCTTTCGAGCGATTCTGCTGCGCCGTTTTGATGGTCCTCAGCGCCTCTTGCCCAGGGTGCAAGCCCCGATCCTGCTGTTGTGGGGTCGAGAAGATCCTGCGGTTCCCAGTTTTCTGGCGGATAAATTCAAAGAGTGGCAACCGCAACTGCAGCTGGTGAAACTACCGGGGGTGGGCCATTGCGCTCATGATGAACTCCCTCTCTGGGTGAATACCCTGATCCTGGAGTGGGCCGCCGATCTAGAACTGCTGCCCGGACGCAGCCGCCATTGAGGCCAGTATCCCTGCCGGGGGATCTGAAGAAGAAGTGTTGCTTTTGATCCTGCCCCTTTGTACTTTCTAGAAAAATTAATGTAACAAGACAGGGTGCATTCGTGATCCTCGTTAAGATATGGTGCAGGGTCACTGAAGGAGTCCGGCGGTGCAAAAGATGAACACATCGGCTGCGGGAAGCGTGGCCTCTGAGTCCCAGGGCACAGTGCTGCTGGTGGATGACACGCTGGAGAATCTGGATGTTCTGGATGAATTACTTTCTGAACAGGGCTACGAGGTGCGGCGGGCCATCAATGGCTCCATGGCCTTGCGGGCAGTGGCAGCGGATCCCCCGGATCTGATTTTACTGGATGTTACGATGCCAGAAATGGATGGCTATCAGGTGTGTGTAGAACTCAAGAAAAATGCCGCCACCTGGGACATTCCCATTATCTTTATCAGTGCCCTGGATGATATTTTTGACAAGGTCAAGGCCTTTCAAGTGGGTGGCTCCGACTACCTGTCCAAGCCCTTTCAAGCGGATGAAGTGCTGGCAAGGGTAAAAGCCCATCTTCTGCAGGCCTATCTCCAAAAAGAAGTCCAGAAGCAGAAAGATCTGTGGCGACATCGAGATGAGGAAGACCGCGAGCGGATTGACACCCTCACCCGCCAGCGGGATCTGGAACGGCAGCGGGCCGAACAGTATCAAGAGCGGATCCAGATTCTGGAAGAAAAATTGCGGCGGCTGGGCCTGAATCCAGAACAGCTGTGATCCTGCCAGAACGGGCGGTGATGCTTTCCCTCTGGACAGGTAGGCAGGTGTCGGTGACGATGTTGCCAATAACCGCGACATCTTAAATCAACTGCTCACCTCAATTGGGTTTCAGGTGCGTGAGGCCAGCCATGGTCAGGAGGCGATCCAGATCTGGCAGGAATGGGACTAGTCTTCTCTCAGCTTTTCGGGTCTGGCCTTCCCGTTTTCATCCGCAGGATAAATCCCATTCATGACGAGGATGTTAACAAATATTGACTTGTCTGGCCGAGACTATCTATAATATTAGACCTGACCGCTGTGCGACCTTCTCGAGTGAGGCATGACTCAATTAGCGCATCAAACTCTCGCTTCTACCCTACCCGACCTAGTGGAGATCCAGCGAGAGAGTTTCTTGTGGTTTTTGAACGAAGGCTTTGAAGAGGAACTACTAAGCTTCTCCCCCATTATTGACTACACCGGAAAGCTGGAGCTACATTTTCTGCCAGACTTCCGCTTAGGGGATACCTCTAAAGGCTACAAGATCCACCAACCTCGTTATGATCCCGATGAGGCAAAACGTCGAGACGCTACCTATCAGGCTCAGATCCGTGTGCCCACCCGCCTGATCAACAAGGAAACGGGTGAAATTAAGGATATGAACGTCTTCATCGGGGAATTACCTCTGATGACAGACCGAGGCACCTTTATCATCAACGGGGCTGAACGGGTGATTGTCAACCAGATCGTGCGTAGCCCGGGAGTTTATTACAAGGCCGATCTGGATAAAATGGTCGTCGCACCTACAGTGCCAGCCTGATCCCGAACCGGGGAGCCTGGTTAAAGTTTGAAACCGACAAAAACAGTTTGGTATGGGTAAGGATCGACAAAACCCGTAAGTTATCGGCTGCGGTGCTATTGAAAGCACTGGGGTTAAGTGATAACGAGATTTATGATGGGTTACGTCATCCAGAGTACTTCCAGAGAACGATAGATAAGGAGGGCCAGTACAGCGAAGAAGAAGCCCTGATGGAGCTCTACCGCAAACTCCGTCCCGGTGAGCCGCCCACGGTTTCGGGAGGACAACAACTGCTGGAATCTCGCTTCTTTGATCCCAAGCGCTATGACCTGGGACGAGTGGGCCGCTACAAGCTGAATCGCAAGCTAAACCTCAATGTGCCGGAGGCAATCCGCGTTCTGACCCACACCGATATCCTGGCGGTGATCGACTATCTGATCAACCTGGAATTTGATATTGGTCAGATTGACGATATTGACCACCTCGGTAACCGCCGGGTCCGTTCCGTGGGTGAGCTGCTACAAAACCAAGTGCGGGTGGGATTAAACCGTCTTGAGCGGATCATTCGCGAGCGGATGACGGTCTCGGAGTCTGAGAGCCTCACCCCTGCTTCTCTGGTTAATCCCAAGCCCCTCGTGGCCGCGATTAAGGAGTTTTTTGGCTCCAGTCAGCTGTCCCAGTTTATGGATCAGACCAACCCGCTGGCAGAGTTGACTCATAAGCGCCGACTTTCTGCGCTAGGTCCCGGGGGACTCAGCCGAGAGCGGGCTGGTTTTGCGGTGCGGGATATTCACCCCAGTCACTACGGGCGCATCTGTCCGATCGAAACCCCGGAAGGACCCAACGCAGGCTTGATTGGATCGCTGGCCACCCATGCGCGGGTGAACCAGTATGGGTTTATTGAAAGCCCCTACTACCGCGTTGAAGATGGTGTGATCCGCCGCGATCAGGGGATTGTTTACCTGACTGCCGATGAAGAAGATGAGTATCGGGTGGCCCCCGGAGATGTGCCTCTAGATGAGGAGGGGAGGATTATTGGGGAGCTGGTGCCGGTTCGCTATCGCCAGGAGTTTACTACTTCCAGTCCAGAAGAGGTGCACTATGTGCAGGTGGCCCCGGTCCAGGTGATCTCGGTGGCGACGTCACTGATTCCGTTCCTGGAGCACGATGACGCTAACCGTGCCCTGATGGGAGCGAACATGCAGCGTCAGGCGGTGCCATTGCTGAAGCCGGAACGCCCCTATGTGGGGACGGGGTTGGAAGCTCAGGCCGCTCGGGACTCCGGTATGGTGGTGGTGTCGCGGACCAATGGCACTGTGACTTATATGGACGCCGAGCAGGTGGTGGTGCGGCCAGAGACTGGAGAAGCTCCGATCCATTATCGGCTGCAGAAATACCAGCGCTCCAACCAGGACACCTGCATGAACCAGCGGCCTCTCGTGTTTCACGGGGATCAGGTGGTGGCTGGTCAGGTGCTGGCGGATGGTCCAGCCACTGAAGGGGGAGAACTGGCCCTGGGGCAGAATGTTCTCGTGGCCTACATGCCCTGGGAAGGCTACAACTACGAGGATGCCATCCTGATCAGTGAACGGCTGGTATACGATGACGTGTTTACCTCGGTGCACATTGAGAAGTATGAGATCGAGGCACGTCAGACCAAGCTCGGTCCAGAAGAGATTACCCGTGAGATTCCCAACGTGGGAGAAGATGCTCTGCGCAACCTGGATGAACAGGGCATCGTCCGGGTCGGAGCCTGGGTGGAAGCTGGAGACATCCTGGTGGGGAAAGTCACCCCTAAAGGGGAATCGGATCAGCCACCAGAGGAACGCCTGCTGCGAGCGATCTTCGGCGAAAAGGCTCGGGATGTGCGAGACAACTCGCTCCGGGTTTCCAACGGGGAACGAGGTCGTGTGGTGGATGTGCGAGTATTCACTCGGGAGCAGGGGGATGAGCTGCCCCCCGGAGCCAATATGGTGGTGCGCGTCTATGTTGCCCTGAAACGTAAGATCCAGGTGGGTGACAAAATTGCAGGCCGCCATGGCAACAAAGGGATCATTTCGCGGATCCTGCCGATTGAAGACATGCCCTACCTGCCGGATGGGGGACCCGTGGATATTGTTCTCAATCCTCTGGGGGTGCCTTCACGGATGAATGTCGGCCAGGTATTTGAGTGTCTGCTGGGCTGGGCTGCAGAACATCTGGGGGTCCGGTTTAAGCTCATGCCCTTTGATGAAATGCACGGGCTGGAGGCCTCTCGCCTGACGGTGGAAGCCAAGTTGATCCAGGCCAGAGAAGCGGCTCATAAACCCTGGGTTTACCGGGATGATGGCAAGACCCGAGGCAAAATCCAGGTCTTTGATGGTCGCACCGGGGAGCCCTTTGATCAGCCAGTCACGGTGGGTCGCGCTTACATGCTGAAGCTGGTGCACCTGGTGGACGACAAGATCCATGCCCGTTCAACCGGACCTTACTCACTGGTGACACAGCAGCCGCTTGGCGGTAAGGCTCAGCAGGGAGGACAGCGCTTTGGTGAGATGGAGGTATGGGCCCTGGAGTCCTTTGGGGCTGCCTACACTCTGCAGGAGCTGTTGACTGTGAAGTCGGATGACATGGTCGGACGAAACGAGGCTCTGAATGCAATTGTGAAGGGCAAACCGATCCCCCGTCCCGGCACACCAGAATCGTTCAAGGTGCTGGTGCGAGAGCTGCAATCCCTGGGCCTGGATGTTTCGGTGCACAAGGTGGAAGTGGATGAGAACGGAGACACCCGCGATCGAGAGGTCGATCTGATGGCGGATCTTGGCTCTCGCCACACCCCCTCCCGTCCCACCTATGAATCAGTCACTCATGAAGATCTGCAACCAGCCACCGCGTCTCCTCCTGCAGGCAATTATGGGGGATTCTCCCGCCGCAATGATGAGGATGAGGATGAGGAGTTTTAGGCCAGGGCGGGCTTGATCTTGATCCCCAGGGATGTCTCCGGTGTTGCTGCTGTTCTGGCAGTTTCCTGAGGCATCCCCACTGCTGTCCGGGGATTGTTTTTGAACGGCAACTTGAGTGAGATCTGGTGCGCTGACACCCCTTCAGAAATTTCACTGCAAGGTGACAGAAGACCCATATTTTAGGCAGACATGCCAGGAGGGAAGATGCCGAAGCTGGAACAACGGTTCGATTACGTCAAGATTGGGCTGGCCTCACCTGACCGGATTATGTATTGGGGACAACGCAGTCTGCCCAATGGTCAGGTGGTAGGGGAAGTAACCAAACCCGAAACCATCAACTATCGCACCCTCAAGCCAGAAATGGATGGGTTGTTCTGCGAACGCATCTTTGGACCCGCCAAGGATTGGGAATGTCACTGCGGGAAGTATAAGCGAGTGCGGCACCGCGGCATCGTTTGTGAACGCTGTGGTGTGGAGGTGACCGAGTCACGGGTGCGGCGCCATCGTATGGGCTACATCAAACTGGCAGCCCCTGTAACTCATGTCTGGTATTTGAAGGGAATTCCCAGCCATATCGCCACGCTCCTGGACATGCCGCTGCGGGATGTGGAGCAGATCGTCTATTTCAATGCCTATGTCGTGATTGATCCGGGTAATGCCCAGAACCTCACCTACAAGCAGTTGTTGACTGAAGATCAGTTCCTGGAAATCGAAGATCAGATGTACGAGGAGGGCTCTGATCTGCAGTTGCCCCCTGATTGGAGCATGATCGGGGCTGAGGCGATTGAGCGCCTGCTCATGGATATCAAGCTGGAAGAAGAGGCAGAAAAGCTCCGGGAGGAGATCAACTCGGCTCGCGGTCAGAAGCGGGCTCGATTGATCAAGCGGCTGCGGGTGATCGACAACTTTGTGGCCACCGGAGCACGACCCGAATGGATGGTTTTGCAGGCGATCCCGGTGATTCCACCCGATCTGCGGCCCATGGTGCAGCTGGATGGGGGTCGCTTTGCCACCTCTGACCTCAATGATCTCTACCGCCGCGTGATTAACCGCAACAACCGTCTGGCCCGTCTGCAGGAGATCATGGCCCCCGAAATCATCGTCCGCAATGAAAAGCGGATGTTGCAGGAGGCCGTGGATGCCCTGATTGACAATGGTCGGCGTGGACGCACGGTGGTGGGGGCCAACAACCGCCCCTTAAAATCCCTGTCGGACATTATTGAAGGTAAACAGGGTCGTTTCCGGCAAAATTTGCTGGGTAAGCGGGTGGACTACTCTGGTCGTTCGGTGATCGTGGTGGGTCCCAACCTGCGGATTCACCAGTGCGGCTTGCCGAAAGAGATGGCTATTGAACTTTTCCAACCTTTTGTGATCCACAAACTGATCCGGCGGGGAGTGGTCAATAATATCAAGGCAGCCAAAAAGCTGATTCAGCACAATGACCCTGCCATCTGGGATGTGTTGGAGGAGGTGATCGATGGTCACCCTGTGTTGCTCAACCGGGCGCCGACGCTGCACCGTCTCGGGATCCAGGCTTTTGAACCGATTCTGGTGGAAGGGCGAGCCATTCAACTGCATCCCCTGGTCTGCCCTGCTTTCAACGCCGATTTTGATGGCGACCAGATGGCGGTGCATGTCCCCCTCTCCCTGGAAGCGCAGGCGGAGGCACGGCTGTTGATGCTGGCCTCTAATAACCTGCTGTCTCCAGCCACCGGAAACCCGATTATCACCCCCAGTCAGGACATGGTGCTGGGCTGCTACTACCTGACAGCTGATAATCCTGATCGGCAAAAAGGCAGAAACAAGGTGTTTGCCAATATTAACGATGTCCTGATGGCTTATGAACAGGGACTGGTGGACCTGCACGCTTACGTCTGGTTGCGGTACGACGGTCCCATCGATCAGGGGAAAATCCCGGACGGCGAGCCGGAGATCCGTGAGGAACCTAGTGGATTTGTAACCAAAACCTACAAGAACCGGAAGGTGCGTCTGGATGATCAGGGCAATTTGATTTCCCAGTATGTCTACACTACCCCCGGTCGCATCATCTTCAACGAAGTGGTGATCTCGGCTCTGACCGAATAGCACTGACAGCTTCTTCCCCGATGCTTTTTTAGAGGTAATGATGGCTAATCTTCAGTCTCCAACCCCGCAGCAACCTGAGCAGTCCCTCCCCCCCTTTCGCAACTACAAGATCGATAAAAAGGGCTTACGCCGACTGATTGCCTGGGCGTTTGCCAATTACGGAACTGCCCGTACAGCGCAGATGGCCGATGAGCTGAAGGCGTTGGGATTCAAGTTCGCCACCCAGGCCGCTGTTTCCATCAGTGTGGAAGATCTACAGGTGCCGCCACGCAAACGAGAACTACTGGCTCTAGCAGAATCCGAAATTGAAGCCGCTCAGGATCGCTACACTCGCGGGGAAATTACGGAGGTGGAACGATACCAGAAGGTGATCGACACCTGGAACCAGACCAATGATGAGATTAAAAATGAATTGCTCTCCAACTTCGAGCGCAATGATCCTCTGAACTCGGTGTTTATGATGGCCAACTCCGGAGCCCGGGGTAATGTCTCGCAGGTGCGGCAGCTGGTGGGGATGCGGGGGCTGATGGCCAATCCGCAGGGGGAAATTATTGACCTGCCCATCAAGACCAATTTCCGTGAAGGTCTGACGGTGACTGAGTACATCATCTCTTCTTACGGAGCGCGGAAAGGGTTGGTGGACACCGCCCTGCGAACCGCTGACTCGGGTTACCTGACCCGGCGTCTGGTGGATGTGTCTCAGGATGTGATCGTGCGGGAGATCGACTGTGGCACCACCCGCGGTATCTACATGGATAATCTGCGCGATGCCGACAAGTTGATCGTCAGCCTGGAGGAACGGCTGGTGGGTCGGGTGCTGGCCGAGGATGTGGTGCATCCGCAAACAGGAGAGATCATCACTCCCCGCAACACCGATGTCAACCATGAGCTGGCCCAAACCATCGTTCAGTCAGATGTGGAGCGGGTAAAGGTCCGGTCCCCCCTGACCTGCGAGGCCAATCGCTCGGTGTGTCGCTTCTGCTATGGCTGGAGTCTGGCCCACTCCCGGCTGGTGGATATGGGCGAAGCGGTGGGGATCATTGCGGCTCAGTCCATTGGGGAGCCTGGAACCCAGCTGACGATGCGGACCTTCCACACTGGGGGGGTGTTTACTGGAGAAGTGGCACGACAGGTGAAGGCTCCCTTCGCGGGTCTGATCCAGTTTCCCAAGACTCTGCGAACTCGTTCCTACCGCACCCGCCATGGAGATGATGCTTTGCAGGTGGAGGTGAATACACCGTTACCCTCAAGGGGGAGGGAAGCCAGTCAGAAACGTTCCCGGTGACGCAGGGCTCGACGATCCTGGTGCGGGATGGCCATAAAGTCGAGAAGGGGCAATTGCTTGCGGAGGTTGCCCTGGCCAAAGCGGCTCGTAAGTCTACGGAAAAAGCCCAGAAGGAGGTGGTTTCAGACCTGGCAGGTGAAGTTCGCTTCACGGATCTGCCCATCGAGGAGAAAACCGACCGTCAGGGTAACGTTACCTCCATTGCCCAGCGGCAGGGTCTGGTATGGGTCCTCTCTGGAGAGGTGTATAACCTGCCTCCCGGTGCAGAGCCTGTTGTTCAAAATGGCCAGTGGGTCAAGGCGAGCGCTGAGATTGCCCAGACCACGATCACCACTGAACATGGGGGTGTGGTCCGCCTACCCAACCGTCAGGATATCAAGAGTGGCCGCGAGGTGGAGATCATCAATGCTTCAGTGGTTCTAGATGCGGCCCGAGTACGGGTGGAATCTCATCAGGGACGGGAACAGTTTCTCCTCGACACTAGCGCGGGTCAGACGTTTATCCTCAAAACCACCCCGGGTACCAAGGTGGGGAATGAAGAAGTGGTCGGGGAACTGATTGAAAATGAATTCCGCACCACGACTGGGGGGTTGGTCAAGTTTGCTGGTATTGAAGTGGCCCGCCGCGGTAAAGCCAAACAGGGCTTTGAGGTGATCACGGGGGGGGACGTTGCTCTGGGTGCCGGAAGAAACCCACGAGGTAAATAAGGACATCTCACTGCTGAATGTGGAGGATGGCCAGTTTGTCGAAGCAGGTCAGGAAGTGGTCAAGGACATCTTCTGCCAGAACTCAGGGGTGGTGGAGGTGATCCAGAAAAATGATATTCTCCGCGAGATTGTGGTCAAACCCGGAAGCCTGCACTTGGTGGATAATCCTGCCGACATGGAGGTGAAAACCGGGACCCTAATTTATCCCGGGCAGGAGGTTCTGAGTGAACTCGTGCCGGATCGGCTGGTCTACGTGGAACAGGTGGAAACGCCAGAGGGTCCCGCCATCCTGCTCCGCCCCGTGGAAGAATACGAAATTCCAAGTGAGCCTTCTGTCCCCAGTCAGGAGTCTCGCAATGAAGAATCTGGACGGCGATCCGCCTGCGGGCGGTCCAACGAGTACCCTTCAAAGATGGGGAGCGGGTCCGCTCCGTTGGGGGTGTGGAGCTCCTCAAAACCCAGCTGGTACTGGAGATTGATACCGATGCCCCTCAGCTGAAAGCCGATATCGAGCTGGTGAATGATCCCGCAGAACCGGAGATCAAACGGCTGCAGATGGTGATCCTGGAAACCCTGATTTTGCGCAGAGATGTGGAGGCGGATCTAACCCAGGGCAGTACCCACACACGCCTGCTGGTGCAGGAAGGCGACGTGGTCACCCCGGGAGCGGTGATCGCCAGCACCGAGATCCAGTGCAAGCTGGCGGGAACTGTGCGGGGTTTGCGGGAAGGCGCTGAAGTAGTGCGTCGTCTGCTGATCATGACCGACAATGATGTGATTCGGCTGCCGTACCAGGGGCAGGGGGCCCTCAAGGTGGGAGATATGCTCCGGGCTGGCGACCGGGTGGAGGAGCAGGTGATTCCAGAATCCGGGCAGGTGCTGGAGATCAGTGACAACCACCTGACACTTCGGATTGCCCGACCCTATCTCATGTCCACAGGAGCCATTTTGATTGTGGATGATGGCGATCTGGTGCAACGCGGGGACATTTTGGGTCTGTTGGTGTTTGAGCGGGCCAAAACCGGAGATATTATTCAGGGTCTACCGCGAATTGAGGAATTGCTGGAAGCCCGTAAGCCCAAGGAAATGTGCATCCTGAACCGCATGGCCGGAACAGTCCAGCTCACTTGGCGCGGGGAAGAACCTGATCTGAAGGTGGTGGCCCAGGATGGCACCGTTGTCGACTATTCAACACTCCCAGGTCAGAACCTGATCGTCTCGGATGGACAGGTGGTCGATGTGGGAGAACCCCTGACCGATGGTCCCGCCAATCCCCATGATCTGCTGGAAAGCCACTACACCTATCATCGGCAGTTGCTGGGGGATGATGAGGCCTCACAACTGGCCCTGAGGGAAGTCCAGCGCTTCTTTGTGAATGAGGTACAGAACGTTTACCGCTCTCAGGGGGTGGAAATTGCCGATAAGCACATTGAGGTGGTGGTGCGGCAGATGACCTCCAAAGTGCGGGTGGATGACAGTGGCGACACGATTCTGCTGCCAGGCGAGTTGATTGATCTGCGGGAGATCCAGCAGGTGAATGCCACCATGTCGATCACGGGGGGGGCTCCGGCTCAATATACTCCCGTACTGCTGGGGATCACCAAGGCCAGCTTGAATACGGACAGCTTTATCTCGGCTGCCAGTTTCCAGGAAACCACACGGGTGCTAACAGAGGCAGCTATTGAAGGAAAATCCGACTGGCTCCGCGGACTGAAGGAAAATGTGATCATTGGTCGTCTCATTCCTGCGGGCACCGGCTTCAGTACCTATGAGGAAATTCCGGTGGAGCTGGAACCGGAGGAAGAGGAGACCCCTTCGCCCCTGGTGGCAGATCTGCCCCGGATTCTGCTGGAGGATGATCAGCTGATCGATGATTCTACCCCTCCCCCACCCCTGCTGGAGGAAGGTGAGCGGCAGCTGGATGAAGAGGTGATGCTGGAGATCCTGGAGGAGGATGGGGAGGCCCCTGACGAGGATGAGGATCTTGATCTAGACGATGAAGACCTCTAGGGAGCAGCTTGAGTCTCTCCAGAACCAGATAGTGTCCTGCTGCCAATGTCCCCGTCTCGTGGAGTGGCGGCAGCAGATGGCAGAGCAGAAAGTGGCTCGCTTTCGAGAACAGGAGTATTGGGGACGTCCCTTACCTGGGTTTGGGGATCCGCAGGCTCGGCTGCTGGTGGTGGGCCTGGCTCCGGCTGCTCATGGAGGCAATCGCACCGGCAGGATGTTTACGGGGGATGCCAGCGGCGACTTGCTGTTTCAGGCGTTATACCGGAGTGGTTTTGCCAATCAGCCCACGTCCTCTGATCGGGAGGATGGACTGGCGTTGCGGGATTGCTTTATCTCCGCTGTGGTCCGCTGTGCTCCCCCGGAGAATAAACCCCGACCTGAGGAAGCCAGGACTTGCCGGAAGTATCTGGAGCAGGAACTGGTGTTGCTTGCGAATGTGCAGGTGATCGTGGCTCTAGGTGGGTTTGCCTTTACCCATCTGTTACGAATCCTGCCCTCAGCTCCATCCCCTCGGCCCACCTTTGCCCACCTGCAGCAGGTCAATTGTGAAAAGTACAGATTGCTTGCCTCCTACCATCCCAGTCAACGGAATACATCCACCCGCCTTTTAACCCTAGAGATGCTGGATGAAGTTTTCAACCGGGCAAGGGAGGCGTTGGAGCCACTGTCTTGAATCATGAAGCAGTATGATACGCAGGTAGACAACCTGAGCCTGGTGTATGGCCTGGCAACCTGAACAGCGGATCATAGTTGCCCTGGATACTTCTACCCTGGAGGAGGCTCTGCTTCTGGTGGAGCAGCTTCCTCAAGTGCAATGGTGGAAGGTGGGACTGGAGCTGTTTGCTGTAGCCGGACCCGAGATCGTCAGGTATCTGCAGTATCAGGGTAAAAAGATTTTCCTTGATATCAAGCTGCACGATATTCCCCGAACGGTTGAACGCGCCACCCGGATCGCGGTGAGATCAGGGGTGAACATGTTAACCGTGCATGCTCAGGGGGGTCGAGCCATGCTAGCAGCGGCAGCGGCTGGTGCTGAAGGTAGTGGCTGTCAACTTCTGGCCGTCACCGTTTTGACCAGTCTCGATCCCAAACAACTGAGACAGGATCTGCAGATCGAGCAGGATCTTCCTTCCTATGCTCTGCAACTGGCCAGGTTAGCCCAGGCTGAAGGGATCACTGGTGCGGTATGTTCGGCCTGGGAAGTGGCGGATCTGCGTCTTCATCTGGGGCCTGGTTGTTGTCTGGTCACTCCAGGAATTCGCTGGCAGCAGGGGGAAGGCTCAGCACCAATGCCAGGGGAGGATCAGGTGCGGATCGTGCCGCCTGAGGTGGCTCTGCGGGCGGGAGCAAATTATCTGGTCATTGGTCGGCCCATTACCCAGTCTGCGGATCCGGCGCTCACCTTTTCTCGATTATGCAAGCAATTGGAGGGCAGATGCACCGCTGGGGACGAATAGCTGCCCACCTCTGGGGAATCAGTCTGGTTTGGGCAAACGCCGGGGTAGTCAGGGCAGAGAATTTCTGTGGAACGGATCCTCTGTCATGGTCTCAGGCCCTGACTACCAACCTGCCTCTCTATAGCAATCTGGAACTTGTACGGAGCGGGGGCCGTTACCGCGTCGTGTTAGTCAGTTTGCCCGAGGTGGTTTCCCTTTCTCAGGATGAAGTGCAGCATCTCGGTTTAGAGCCCAATCAGACTGAGATGGTTCTACTTTATTTTTCCACCCTGGAACGTCGCCTTATGCAGGGAGCGGATCCTGAGGTACCTGCCAGTGATGATTTTTTGGGTCGCCGCACTCAGGAACTGCGCCTAGCCTATCAGGGGTATGTTGCTCGGGAGCGAGTCCCTGAGGCTCCCTGGCAACTGCTGAGTTTATCTGTGAAAGGACCTGGGAATCCTCCCCGTGATATTAGTGAGGGTGCGATTGCCCAGGCCATTCGTGCTTGGCAAGAGGGGGGGTGTCTGGCTCGCTATCCCCAACCCTTGAGTCGCTGAGATCATGGCCAGGAACAGGCATGCGCAGAAATCGACCCAAGCCTCCAAGCCTCCCAAGCCTCCACTCCAGGGGGGTGAATCCTAGTTTCCGTTCTTTATCGAAAGCTGAAATCTGCCCAGAGATTTCGGTACATGCAGGTTTGGGAAATTCTGCTGGTATCGGTGGGGATGGTGGTCCTAGTGGTGCGGAGGCTGGGGGAGGGGGTGATCCAACCGCAAAGTTTTGCCCACTGGTGGCGAGCA
Organism: Synechococcaceae cyanobacterium SM2_3_1; assembly: GCA_012030715.1. Classification (GTDB taxonomy): domain Bacteria; phylum Cyanobacteriota; class Cyanobacteriia; order Thermostichales; family Thermostichaceae; genus JAAUUJ01. The sequence goes on from JAAUUJ010000006.1 coordinate 13,287, forward strand.
AGTTATGGGGCAGGCTTAGGTGCTTCCATCGATCCTGCCGCCGGGTTATACGCACCCGATCCACCCTTATTTGAGGCGATCAATCGTCTGCTGTTTCTGCTGCCCATTGAAAGATTGGGGTTACCAGAGATGGGACAGATGCAGCTCCTGATGCTTGTGGGGGGGGGGTTAACGCTGCTCTGGTGTTGGGGGCGTGGCAATATCTGGAGTGCTGGTCTGTGGGGATTCAGCCCCTGGGTTACCACCTGGATTGCGGAACCCAATGGGGAATTGCTGAGTGGATTCCTGCTGCTGTTAGGAAGTGTGACCGCTTTACCAGGACGGTTTATTTGGTTAGGTCTGGCCTGCGGCATGAGTGCAAGATCCTGGCCCCTGGCACTATTGCTGGCCGGATTGTGGACTAGCCAGACCTGGCCGCGGCTCCGGTTCCTGGGATTGTACGTGGTGCTGGGATCGATTGTTCTCGTGATCTTCTGGCAAGGAACTCCTCCTTGGTTGGGGATACCGCGCTGGGAGGCGGCATCTCTACCTTTCTGGATCTCGTTAATCACGGTTTTAGCGCCTCTTTTACTCCCTTTTGGCCTGACGCTGGTGCGTTTGGTTTGGCCCTGGACGCAAAGACACCATGCCCTGGTTGCGCTGGCCACTGTTACCTACATGGTGATTCCGATCATTGGGTTGGGAATTCAGCAACCTCAAGACTTATGGATCCAGAACATCCCCCAGTGGGGTCTTGTGGCGCTACCGTTAATCTGCTACGTGGCAGGGGGGGTGCTGGAAGATCTACCTGTGGGCTGGAGACGGGGATTAGGCAACTTATTGTTAGTTAGTTCGCTAGCCCTATCCTTCCAGACTTTGGAATACATGCCTAAGCAAGCAGTCATTTTCTCCCCCAGTCAGGCTGCAGCAGCATGGCTACAATCCCACCGTGAGCAGATCTCAACACCGATCATTGTGGAAAGTGCTGCCATTGCCTTTAAAAGTGAGTTTGCACCAGAAGAATTATTATCTGCAGCTGCGGCAAAAAAACTCTATGGAACTTTGCTGCCAGATTTTATGAAATGGGTCGTTATTGATCAGACAGAACCACTTGCATGGAACCGTTCTCCTCTGATGCAGGAGTATCCTAATTTCTTTACAACAGATTATCTTAATGACTGGCAGTTGATGTTTTCTAATCAACAGTTGTTGCCTCCCGCCCAGGATTATGAACTCCAAATTCCCTATACCAGCACTGTGACTTCGGCAAGCAAACTCCCAATCGTAAGAATTTGGAGGCGAGTAGAATTGTGATCTGATTCACTGGATTACCAGTATAAAACCCAGACATTGTTGCGAAGGAAGGCATGTCCTTGCAGAGTAATTCTCTGATCGTCAGGCTGCAGATCAACTCCGGGGGCTGCTTGATGTAGAATCTTTCCAGAATGGGTATAAAGATATCCTAGCTGGTAAGGGAAAAATTGTTTATTATTCTGGAGATAGGAGAGTTTTTCAGCTTGGGACAAGGTATTGACTTTCTGACGGGGTAAGTTCCACCAATTCAGGCCTCCTCCCTGCAGGGGTAAAGCTGTAACAAGCGTAAAGGATAAGATCCCCGCTATTTCTTCTCCAGGTCTAGCAAAACCTGCAAGCTCATGCTGAAGATCGTAATGGATGGAAGCGATCGGTTTTTCAAATACTTTGGAAGCCAGATAAATATGAAATCCTGGCAGGGCCATTTGCGGATCATATTCAACTGCTGTAGCAAGTTTCTGGGAAAAATGTGTTGCCAATTTCTCATAGATCCAAGTAAAGGTTTCCCACAGATACGGGTTGAACCGGGCAGCCTCTTGGTAATAGTTCTCTGGGGATTGGACAGCATCTAAATAACTGGCAGCTCCGAGTGTATAGTAGGGTTCTGTGGCATGACGCTGGATCCATTGGGGCTTTAGGGAATAAACTGCTGCACAAATCTCCTCACATTCCTGCAAGGAAAAAAAAGGAGTTGACTGAATTCGATCGATGGAATTGCTGATCATGTCTATTATTGCCTTACTTGTCTCAGCCAACCATTAATTGTAAAGCGGCTGTCCATAAACTCACGGGAAGGACATTGAATTGGAAGAACTTCATGGATAAAATAACTGGGGAAAAAGACAATACTATTATGGTAAGGCTCAATAGTCACTGAGCGACCGCCTTTCACTGGGGAGTCCAGAAAACTTTGGGTATCATAGATCTTGAGAGCTCCTCCTGTGAATGCTTTAGGTTGACGGTGAAAATAGTAGACATAGGTAAGGATGCGGCTGGCAACTGAAGGAGGACCATCATCAGTATGTGCTTTATAAAAGTCACCGTCGTTATGAGAGGTAACTTCTGCTTCAATCTCATCGATAAGAAATGTAGGAATTGATAGCTGTTGAGTTACTTCATCAAAAACTTGATGGATCGCGCTTACAATTATCGATTTGAACTCAGAAGAAGGAGTAGAATACTTTGACTTACGGTGATAAATTGCTGTTGTGGTGGACTCTTTAACTAGTGCGGTAGGAACAAATCCTGGCTGAGCATTATTAATAAAGTCAAGCAGCTGTTGTACCTGTTCAGATGAAAGAAAATTCTTGAGTTGGATCCAGTTTGCATTCAAGACAGGTAAAGCAGGCACCAGTCCCGCCTTTGCAGGATCAAATCCCTCTGGAAAGGTGGTTTCTGATGTGAAAAATGCTCCTTTTAGAGTGGCCAAATCAAGACGCGTTCCTGTGAGATCAGCTCGGGTCAGATTCGCCTGACTAAAATCTGCTCCTACAAGATCAGCTTGATGTAAGACTGCTCCTGCTAGATTGGTGTAATTCAGCTTGGCAATCCGCAAATTAGCCTGTGTAAGGTTAGCAGAGCTGAGATCTGCATATGAAAAGATTGCTCGCTTAAAGTTGGCCTGGTGGAGGCTACTCTCTGCCAAGCTCATATGCTCTAGTTCAATCCCCTCAGCTTGAAGATTAGGAAAAGAACGGCATCCCTGATAATAACTTTCCAGAAGTTCAGAAGTTTTCATACAAAACAACCAAAAGTGGCAATAGTAATTTAGCAAGAAAAACAATTTTTAGAGTCATCGAATAGTTGGATCTATGGATCTATGTCTGATCACGATTGATTTCTTCGATTAACCAGGGATCTACGGGCTGTCCATCACGGCGGGAGAGGTGAATGCGAATGTGCATGACAGCAACCTCGTCAGGATCCGCCATTTCCTCTACAAATTGAATTTCATACTGATTGGGATCCTGCTGGTGTTCCCGCAGCCAGGACTCCACTTTGGGGATGGCAAAGAAAGATTGCCCCTGCTGGAAGAGGCGATTGATTTCAACCTTAATGGCATAGGGATTTAAGCGGGCCATAGTGCTTGATCCTTAGGAAGAAAACGTCAGTTACTAAAGAGTTTTACTGCGGGGGGGACGCTGTTCAAAAACATCGCGGGGATTTGCCTGCGGGGATTGATCCAGGGGTTGGAGCGGGGCAATGGGTGAACCAGTATCAAATTGAAAAAGATAGAGAGGCAGAATGTCACTCCCCAGACCCAGACTGGCCAGCGTATCAAATTGGGTTAGGGCATTGCGAGTCGCAGGACGGGTGAGATTAAAGGCAGTGATCCGGTCTCCCAGCAGGGTTTCTTCTCCCTCGGCTTGGAGATCTAGGTTAAATACTTCATTCCCCTCAGCATTGGGTCCCAAGGCCTGAACATCCCCCGCTGTAATTCGAGTTTCCCCAGCTGAGACCACCTGAGGTGGAGCGTCCACAGGCGGGCGGGAAGCTTGAAACTGGAGGGTAACTCCATCAGGAAGAACCTGATAGTCCTGGTAATCGTGCTGAATGCTCAGGGTGCCCCGGAAGGTGCGGCGGGAGAGGCCATCCAGCGTCCAGAATCCGTACCCGACGTTGATGCGAGCGGAACTGGGTAACCAGTATTGATCAACTTCGGCAAAGGTCAGTAATACATACGCCTGTCCCCAGACACCAGAAAGGAAAAGAAGGGCCTGTCTGGGTAACAATGTCTCCTGATCCAGCCACAGTTCGCGGATCTGCCCATCGCGACGTGGTTCCAGGAAGAGACGCAACACCTCTGTGTCACCCAGACCTTCCTGTTTGACGTCGGTAATCTGATACTGACTGGGGGATGCAGTCAGATTAAACCCCACTTCAGTCAGTAGTGCCTCGGGTTGCGTGACATAGACCGAGTAAAGCTCAAGAATGTCAGACTGGTTTACAATTTTGAGATCTTCAGAGTTTAGAAGACGGATCCGATCTCCCTGATTCAGCCAGGCCTGCCAGCTACCGTCGCGACGACGCAGTACATCTAAAGTTGCCAGAAATTCCTGGGAACCGGAGACACGCACCTGCTGGCGAAATTGCAGATTGGGTAATTCGGGTAACTGCTGTAGAACCTCAAGATACTGCGTCAGAAGTTGGGTTCCGTCTAGCTGACCCATTGGGGTCGGAGCTGGGGATGGGGGCTGTACCTGAGCCTGGATCGCGTCTCCAGTAAACCAAGGGGCAATCAGGAGCACCGTGGCCATAAACAACCGTCGAGCCTGCCAGGCTACTGACATGGATACCTCGTACAGAACGGTGAGGGCAGAAACCGCTATTCAATACTGATGTTCTGGGGTCCTTTTGAGGACGGGGTGGCTGGGGTCGCTTTCATGTGCACCCCCTGTTGTTCAAGCCAACCTTTGACCGGATCCTGATGAACATCCACGTTGAGAATGCCAGCAACAAAGCCAGCGGCGAAGGGAATGGGATTTTGGAAGATTTCCGACAGCAGTGAATTAGAATCCATGACCTGATAGCAACGCTTACGCTTTTCTTTGTAGCAAATCTTGGCTCGGGTCCCAAGCTCCGATCCTGTCTCTCTCCGACCAGCCTCTGTCCAAGGAGCAGGAAAGCACAGTACCCTGGATATCGCACTATCCTATCCTGCATGATGCCTGACATGAGTGAACCCCAGCCTTTCTCCCTGTCCGTGGGTGCCCCGATTCACTGGTGGTCTCATGTCCATTCTCAACCTTGCGCATCCTCGTATTTTCGTCCCCTGGGGATCAGTGCTCTGGAGGGCATGACCCACTGGCAGGATCAACTGCTGGCTCTGGATCGGAGTTGGGGCTACTTGCTGGCTATACAACCGCCGACCGGGGTCTGTCAGCTGGTGAATCCTCATCTGGCGGTGGAGTTACGAGGAACAACCGCCCTGGCGGCAAATCCAGATGGCTTGTGGTTGGCCCGAGATCAACATATTTATTGCATTCCCCAGACTGAGATCGGCCTGGCTCGTGAACTGGAAGCCTTCTACCGCTTTACCTCTCCCTATGGGTTGGAAGGTCTGGCGCTGGGAGATGTGGGACTGTTTGCCACCTGTTTCCAACGAGAAAAGATTCTGCGGTTTGATCCTGAGAGTGGTGAGCTCATCCATGAGTTTCAGGCTCCCGGGGTGGGGCGGGAACAACTGACCTATGAGCATGGATTTCTCTGGATCAGTGATCGGGTTGAGGAAACCCTCTATGTACTGGATCCAGACTCGGGCAGAGAGCTGGGAAGAATTCTCACCCCTTTTCCTGCTCCTACTGGACTGAGTTTCTGGCAGGATCAGCTGTGGGTTGCCTATGCCACCGATGAGTCCTATATCCACGACAATCCCAATGCTCCTGATCCGTTATCGGTCGCGATCCGGAACAAGACTTTCATTGCCCCGCTTCGCCTGAAACCGATGGGGTCTACACCAGGGGATGAAGAGGAGGATGCCCCCCCCTGCGGTTGCTGCTGCCTGTCCGATTCTTTTCTATCCGCAGGTGCGTGGTCCGCGTGCGACATATACGCTATCGAATGGTGTGCGGGTGGAATTCACTTATCTAGAGGAGCTAGCCCTAGAGGAAGACTGGTCGGTTCCCAACCTGGAATGGAGTATTGCGTTGCCCTGCACCAGTGCGCGACAGATCCTGCGTGAGGTTGTTCCTATCGGCGTCCCCTTTCGGCTGGAACACCAGCAGGGCCAACAGGTGGCCCATTTTACCCTCGGAGAGATCCACAGTGGTGAAGCGCGGCTATTTGGCTGGAGGGCCATTCTTGATCTCTACAGCATCAAATACCTGGTGGATCCGGAGGATGTGGAAGATCTGCCCTTACCCCAGGATCTGCAGGACCGCTATCTGATGGATGATGACAACCTGGCCATGGACAGCCCGATCGTTCAGGATGCAGCCCGAGAAGCGATTGGGAGCGAGACCAATCTGTTGCGGAAAATGGCCAGGATTCGAGAGTTTGTCTATGATCATCTCTCCTACCGGGTCACCTCGCGGATTGAGTCGCCAGATATGGTGTTGCGGCGGGGAGAAGGATCCTGTGGGGAGTATGTGGGGTTGATCCTGGCATTGGCGAGGTTGAATGGGATCGCCTGTCGGACGGTGGGGAGGTACAAATGCCCTCCTTACCTGGAGTCAAGACAGGTGCCCCTCTTTCCTGAATACAACCATGTCTGGATCGAGTTTTATCTGCCGGGTTGGGGGTGGGTGCCCATGGAGTCCAATCCCGATGATCTGGGGGATCGGCCCTACCCTTCGCGGTTTTTTATGGGACTGCCCTGGACTCATATTGAAATTGCTAAGGGGATCCCCTTTGAGGCCTGTAATGCGGCACCCCTTACCATCGGACAGCTAGCGGTTAATCACGTGCAGTTCCGGATTCTGGAGGAGCTTTAGGAGCGATCCGCATCAATTCCTGCACGGCTTCAGCGTGGTAAGAACTGCGAGTTAGGGGAGACGACACCACCTGGGCAAACCCCATGGCCTCACCTTGTTGACGGAGATGATCAAATTCGGCGGGGGTCACATAGCGCTGCACCTGCAGGTGGTGTGGGCTGGGCTGCAAATATTGACCCACGGTCAGGATGTCACAGTGAACCTGGCGCAGATCCTGCATGACTTGTAGAACTTCTGCTGCACTCTCCCCCAGACCCAGCATGATGCCAGATTTGGTGTAGATGCTCGGATCAAGATCATGGACCCGTTGGAGCAGTTCCAGAGAGCGCTGGTAGTGCGCCTGGGGACGAACACGGCGGTAGAGACGAGGAACCGTTTCAATATTGTGGTTGAGGACGGTAGGAGCTGCGGCCACGATGGTTTGCAGAGCCTCCCAGTTCCCACACAGATCAGGGATCAAGACTTCGATGGTGGTCAGGGGCCTACGGGCACGGCTGGATTGAATACAGGCAACAAACTGGCTGGCCCCCCCGTCTGGCAGATCATCGCGGTTCACCGACGTGATCACGGCATGACGAAGATTGAGCCGTTGAATGGCCTCGGCAACTCGCTCCGGTTCAGCAGGATCAGGGGGCAAGGTTTGTTTGTTGAAGTCAATATCACAATAGGGACAAGCTCGTGTGCAGGCGGGACCCATGATCAGAAAGGTGGCCGTGCGGTTAGCGAAGCATTCCCCTAAATTGGGGCAGGAGGCTTCCTCACAAACAGTATTGAGGTGGAGATCCCGCAGGAGATTTTTGACTGCTCCCACCTTGACCCCTTGGGGAGCCTTCACCCGCAGCCAGGGGGGCTTTCCGGAGGGGAGAGGGGAGGAGTTAGGGAGGGGAGTGAGCATAGGGATCCAAAACACAAGCTTCGTTCATTCTCGCTCATTTCCTGAGGAGGATTCCTACCCCTCGTATATGGGTCTAAAGTAGAGGCAGTTGATGGCTGGCGGAAGCTGTGATGACGAAGTACATCTTTGTGACCGGAGGAGTGGTTTCCAGTATTGGCAAAGGGATCATCGCGGCCAGTCTGGGTCGATTGCTCAAGTCGCGGGACTATTCCGTTTCAATCCTGAAGCTGGATCCCTACATCAACGTCGATCCGGGCACCATGAGTCCCTACCAACATGGGGAAGTCTTTGTGACCGATGATGGGGCAGAAACAGACCTGGATCTGGGGCACTACGAGCGCTTTACGGACACCAGTATGTCCAAGCTAAACAATGTCACAACCGGCAGCATTTACCAGGCGGTGATCCTGAAGGAACGACGCGGAGACTACCAGGGTGGCACGGTGCAGGTGATTCCCCATGTCACCAATGAAATTAAAGAACGGATCAAGCGAGTGGCACGGGATACCCATCCAGATGTCGTGATTGTGGAAGTGGGGGGAACCGTAGGGGACATTGAATCTCTGCCTTACCTGGAAGCGATCCGCCAATTTCGCAAGGATGCTGGGCGGGGCAATGTCATGTATATCCACGTGACGCTGGTGCCTCTGATCAAGGCCGCAGGGGAAATGAAGACCAAACCCACTCAACACTCAGTTAAGGAGTTGCGGTCGATTGGGATTCAACCGGATATGCTGGTTTGCCGCTGTGAGGAGCCCCTACAGCCCAGTTTAAAAGCCAAGATCGCCGAGTTTTGTGATGTTCCAGAATCCTGTGTGATCCAGGCTCAGGATGCCCCCAGTATCTACGATGTGCCCCTGATTATGGAGAAGGAAGGGCTGGCGCATCAGGTGATGGATATTTTGAACCTGGAACTGCGCTCCCCGGATCTGCACCACTGGCAGGTGCTGGTGGAACGATTGCACCATCCGCAGCACGAGGTGGATATTGCCCTGGTGGGTAAATATGTGCAGCTAACCGATGCTTACCTCTCGGTGGTGGAGGCACTGGGGCATGCGGGGCTGGCGTTGAACTGCCGCGTGCGGATCCATTGGGTGTCCGCGGAGCATGTGGAGCGGCAGGGACCCGAGCTACTGCTACAGGGCATTGATGGGGTTGTGGTGCCTGGTGGCTTTGGCCATCGCGGCGTAGCGGGCAAGATTCGGACGGTGGGCTATGTCCGTGAACATCAGCTTCCCTATCTGGGACTGTGTCTGGGGATGCAATGCGCGGTGATTGACTGGGGAATGCAACAGGCTCATCTGGCGCGGGCCAACAGTTCCGAGTTTGATCCTGACACCCCCAATCCCGTGATCAGTTTGCTCCCCGAACAACGGGATGTGGAGGATCTGGGAGGGACGATGCGCTTAGGTCTATACCCCTGCAAACTACAGCCCCAAACTCTGGCGGCTCAACTGTACGGGGAGTCAGTGATCTACGAGCGGCACCGCCACCGCTATGAGTTTAATAATGCCTACCGCACCTTGTTCATTGAGTCCGGCTATGTGATCAGCGGTACCTCTCCCGATAACCGTTTGGTGGAGATCATTGAACTGCCCTCCCATCCCTATTTCCTTGCTACCCAATTCCACCCCGAGTTTCGCTCTCGTCCTGATAAACCTCACCCGCTATTTTACGGCCTGGTGCAAGCAGCTCTTGCTCATCGCCAGCAGCGACAATCTCCTCCCCTGGTACATATGCAAAATGCATGAATGGGTTTTTGATCTATGGCACTGTACTGGTGGATTGGGAAAAGAAGGTGGCAAACATTTTGTCATCAATCCGATTCAACTGCAGCTGTAAATCATTGAGAAACTCATGTAAACCCTGCTGAATAATCTCATCAATGGTGAGATATCCCAATTCTGACTGGAGACGTCCTAGAGATCGCTCTACCGGATCTCTCCAGGTGCCGGAGGGTGTACCTGTGATCTGGCGGAGGGAATGATCGGCCTGCATGAGGCAAAACATAATCGAGCGGGGGAATTCACGATCCAGGATCAAAAATTCTGCAACTCCAGTGGGGCTAATTCGGTGTTGACGACTTTTTTTACGGTACATTTCATAGGCACTGGTGGATTTTAGCAATGCAATCCATTGCAGCTCGTCCAGCACCGATCCCACATCTTGTGGTGATGGCAGTAGAATAAAATATTTGACATCCAGAATACGCGAAGTTTTATCGGCTCGTTCAAATAGGCGTCCGATCTGGCCAAAGTGCCAGCCTTCGCTATGAGACATGGTGGCATCCATTACTCCTGCAAATAAATGACTGGCCAGTTTAATTTCACTGAAGAGGGCGCTGACTTCCGGCAAGGGAAACCGCTGAGTAGCTTCCTTCACCAATAGATAAAAACTGTTCAGCTGCTCCCACATTTCTGAGGAGATAATTTCCCGAACCGAGCGAGCATTTTCACGGGCTTTATGTAAGCAATTGAGAATAGAATTAGGATAACTTGGATCAAATGCTAAAAATTGAATCGTGGTTTCGGCGCTGGCTATGCCGTAGTGTTCTTTAAACAGGGTCAGATCACCTGTGGTGGCCAGAATCGGATCCCACTGCTGGGTCATGCCTGGCGAGGGAGCATCGAGAATGAGATTGAGATTGACATCAATGAAGCGAGCCACATTCTCAGCCCGTTCCACATAGCGGTTGATCCAGTAGATCGAATTTGCAACCCGACTCAGCATGGTGGATCCTCACAAAGCACCCAGGTGTCTTTACTGCCCCCTCCCTGAGAGGAATTCACCACTAGGGATCCGCGTTTGAGGGCAACCCGCGTGAGTCCGCCTGGATGCACATAAATTTCATTGCCATAGAGAACATAGGGACGTAGATCCACATGACAGCCCTCCAGGGTATAGCCTCCTGACGGATCTGGAATTAATGTGGGGACGCGGGAAAGACAAAGGGTGGGCTGAGCAATGTAGTTGCGGGGATTGGCCTGCAAGCGCTGGGCAAATTCTTGCCGCTGGTCTGGGGTGGATTGGGGACCCATCAGCATGCCATAGCCGCCCGACTCATTGGCCGCTTTCACCACCAGTTCTTCCAGATGAGCCAGAACGTACTCGAGCTGGGGTGGATCACTGCAGATATAGGTGGGAACGTTGGCCAGCAACTGCTCTTCGCCCAGATAATACTTGATCATCTGAGGAACATAGGCATAGATCACCTTGTCATCAGCAATGCCTGTCCCCGGAGCATTCGCCACCCCCAGCCGACCGGAACGGTAGACTTCCATCAGTCCTGGTACCCCCAGCAGAGAATTGGGATTGAACACCAGTGGATCAAGAAAGGTGTCGTCAATCCGGCGGTAGACCCCATCTACCCGACGCAATCCCCGAGTGGTGCGCATTTGCAGATAGCCATCCGCCACCACCAGATCACGACCCTCCACCAGTTCCACCCCCATTTGCTGGGCCAGAAAGGAATGTTCAAAATAGGCAGAATTGTAGATCCCTGGGGTGAGGACAACCACGGTGGGATCCGTGAGATGGGGGGGCATGAGATGCAGCAGGGTTTCCAGAAGATGGCTGGGATATTCATCCACAGGCTGGATGCCGAGGGTCTGAAACAGCGTGGGAAAATACTTTTCATCACCCGCCGATTTTCCAGGACATAAGAGACTCCTGAAGGGCAACGCAGATTATCTTCCAGGACGTACCAGCGACCATCCCGATCCCGCACTAGATCGGTTCCGGTGATGTGGCACCAAATGTTATCAGGAGGTGTGAGACCCACACAGGCGGGCAGAAAGCCCTGGGCAGAGGCAATCATTTCCTGGGGAATTACCCCATCTTTGAGGATCTTCTGATCGTGGTAGATGTCATCAATAAAGAGGTTGAGGGCGTAGATCCTTTGTTTTAGCCCCGCTTCTAAATGCCGCCACTCAGCCGCAGAAAGGATGCGAGGAATGACATCGAAGGGAAAAATGCGCTCCGATCCCTGAGTATCGCTGTAGACCCCGAAGGTAATGCCCATGCGGTAAAAGGCGGCCTGAGCTGCATCTTGACGTTGCTTGAGTTCCCCTTCACGCAGGGAATCGATCCTTTGCACCAGTGAGATGGCTTGGGCGCGCGGTTGCTGGGGAGCCGCAAACAGCTCGTCGTAAAAGCCTGTTCCCGGATCATAGGTTTCGAAACGCACAGGTGATTAGCAACCCCATCTCAGTGAACCTGCTACTACTGTCGAGCCGAAAGCGGCCTTTTTTTGTCTTATGGGTTACATTTCGGGGCTGATAAAGGTCTGGGGGGTAAACATGCCATGCAAAAGGTAAGGAACATGATGCTTCAGGTGTAATTTAGCTACCGGACCTGCAGCTAAACGATCTGCAGCAAAAATTGCCAGGAACGAACGGCGGCGGCTGGCATCAAATACCAGGGTGAGCAGCCAGCCCTGATCTTCTTCGGTGGCATCTGGATAAGGCACAAACTCAGGTTCCCCCACATACCCTCGGGGGCCAAAACTAAAAATCTCCTGTTCGCCTGTTGTGACATTAAGTTTGAGGATGGCCTGCAGAGGTGCGTTACCCGTGGGCAAATGGGTTGTACCCAGATAGACCCACTGATGGGGATGACCGACAGTCCGAGGGTGGACCGCAGGGAATTCCACAGTGCGCTCCAGAAGTTGGTGCCGTTGCACCTGACCACGATCGAGATTGACTCGAAAGCGGTAGAGCTTGCCCGCAGGCACCTGTTCAAAATCTACATCGCGGAAATCCATCTCAGGATCGAGGGAGGGAAAGCTGTCGTAAACTACGGAATCAAAGATCAGTTCTTCTCCGGATTCGTAGCCATTGGCATGGTGAAAACAAACCCAGCCTCGGTTTCCAGGGTATGCAGGGTGTAGGACTTATCAAAGATTAAGAGCCTGGCCGGAGACTTGGGATCGAGATATAAACATGACCCCACAGGCTGCAGACCCAGAAGAAAAGGAAAAGGATTGAGGCCAATAGGATTCTGACAAAAGATGCGGTGGGAAGGCGTCCAGACAAAATCATGCAGAAAAGCAAAACCGGGAACCGGATGCTCACGGCGTTCCACCAGCTGGCCCTGAGGATCAAGGGTGTAAAAAACAATTTTTGAGTTAAGCCCCGTTTCCACGCCAAAGGCCTGCAAATTGCCATTGCGGGGATCAATACGGGGATGAGCCGTGAAGGGCTGAGCTGAGCGAATTACCCCTCCAAAGGTTTCCCGACCCAGAGTGTCCAGAGTGGAGGGATCGAGGCGGTAGGGGGCGGCAGCCTCCCAGAGGGCGAGCAATTGGTCCCCGTGATAGATAACGTTCGTATTGGCGGGGTTTTTGAAGTTGAGATCGAGAAGGTTATTCCACCAGCCTCCTGGTTTTTGGGTGCCAAAGACCCCCCGATAGAGAATCTTGCCAGCGTTCTGCTCTGCCAGATACTCTGGGGTGCGGACAAAACGGTTGGCAAAATGGCAGCGCCCCTCTGTAAACGTCAAAGCTATAACCATTCCATCCCCATCAAAGGGATGACCATACTCCTGTCCATTGATCTCCAGCCTGCCTGGACCGTTGCGGAATAAGGTGCCGTTGAGCGGGGGAAGGGTACCTTCAATCTCATCGATCCAATAGCTGTATTCTTCTGGGAGGGTGGCATAACCCTGTTCCCAATCCTGATGGGTGAAGGAAGCGGAGGCAGAGGTGGTGACCATCGCAATTTGCCGAATCAGACCCTCGCTATTCTCGCTTGAATTTATGTTAAGTGCCAGTCGAAGGTCGGGGTTTATGGCTCTCAGGGTTCAAAGATCTGCTCCTTAACCTCACCGAAGTCTCCCATCACTCCCAGGTTTTGATTGTTATAGGTTAAGAGGACACCCCCTGCATTGCCAGCGCGGATCACTATCGAACGTTCGGCGGTCCAATTGCGCTGGGATCCAGGTTGAAGTGTATCCTCGAAAATAATCTGGCCATCCGCCACCACACGCAGCCAGGAGGGACTGTCTTCAATCCTGATGCCAATTTGGACTGGCTGGCTCACACGCGGTCCGAATAACGGTGGGGTGGATGAAGGGTAGATCCCATCGATTCGGGTCCAGTCCTGGATGGAAGGAAAAATGCGTGGTAGAGAGGTGACGGTCTCGGGGTTATTGCTGGACGTCTCAGGGTTGGCGTTGTTGAACCAGGCGGCAAAAGGAGAAACCCGTCCTTCCAGAAAAGCAGAGAGTACCCCAACCGCAAAAATGACCAGGATTAAGTAAGCAGTCCACAAATGCAGGGGGCGGAACTGAAAAGAACCCTCCAGGCGTTGAGGAGGGAGCGTGGGAGCGGGAGTGGGAGTGGAGCGCTGGGTGATCAGAGGTTGAGCACGATCGGCGAGGGCCTGACCGTTCAGACCCAAATACTCACCGTAATGTTTAATAAAGCCCCGCACATAGACCATTTCAGGAAGTTTGCTCAGATCCCCTTTTTCCAGGGCAATCACATACTGGCTCCGGATAAAGGTATCATGGGCTACCTCTGCAATGGTAAGCCCGCGTGCTTCCCTTGTCTGGCGCAGGAGGGAGCCTAAAGCTTCCAACGTCTCCATGGTGGTGAAACGATCCTGGGGGTCAAGAGACATAGCTGGCTTGTGACTCGTGCTTGAGAGTGGCAACCTCTGTAGGGAGTAGCAACCGGCATTGCCCACATTGTAGATCGCCCAGATGAAGGGACCCAACTGCAATGCGGTGGAGGGTGAGAACGGGATGTCCTAGCCGACTGGCCACTCTGCGGATCTGTCGTTTTTTCCCTTCATGCAGAACGACTCGTAACCAGGTGGTGAGGGCAGAGGCTGAATTCCTCCGATCTGAGGAAAGCAGGGAATCGGGTAAGGACCGAGGGTCTTGAAGGGTGACCTCAGCGGGCAGGGTGCGACTATCATCCAAGTCTATCCCCTCTTTCCACTGTTGGAGAACATGGGGAGACGGCTGCCCCTGAACTTCCACCAGATAGGTTTTGGGTAAGTGATAGCGGGGGTGGGTGAGATGCAGGGTCAGATCCCCATCGTTACTGAGAAGCAACAAACCCGAGCTGTCTCGATCCAGCCTGCCAATGGGATAGAGACGCTGATCCTGCCCTCGATAAGTTGCAGGGAGCAGATCGAGAACCGTGGAGCGATGAAATGGATCCTGGCAGGTGGAGAGATACCCGCAGGGTTTGTTGAGCATGAGAGGGAGTGACTGATCTTCTGGAGCAGCGGTCAGGGGGATACGCCGACCGTCTACCTGGACCCAATCCTGCTCGGGATCAATCTTGACCCCCATCTGGACAACCTGTTTGCCATTGAGCTGCACACGCCCTTCGCGGATCAAGCGTTCGATCTGGCGACGGGAGGCCACACCTTTTTGGGCGAGGAGCTTTTGCAACCGCTGGAGTTCTGCCATTTTGGGGATAAGAATTAGAGCCTGGCGGGGGATTGAGGCGAGGGGGAACTGGACCAGTTGCCAATAAACGAGTAAACCAGATCACAATCAAACTCTTCTGCCAGACGACAGACTTCTTTGAGATCGGCGACGGACCAGATGCTCCAGCTGCCTCGGGTTTCATCATTCACTCTCACCTCGACACGATTGCCATCGATGAAAATCACTCGGCGTCCTTTTTTGTCAATGGGATCATGGGAGGCCCGAGGTTGTTGGGGATCCAGGCCTAGGCTGGACATGGCCAAATATAACTGGGGTAAAGCTGAGAGGAGGAACTGGCTCGCTTGCTCAGGTTGCTCTTTCAGACAGGCTAATAATGCTTCTGTGACTGTTTCATTCAGCTGTCGGAGGGCCTGGAGAGGAGATACAGCTTCCTTACCAGGGCTGGCTTGGCGTTGCCTCAGAGCACTATGCAGATCCATCTAAGAGAAAATTGGGGTGAAGAGAGCCGATTTGGATTGACTTTATCATAACAAGTTCCTGATAGTGTAACCCTGAATGCTTGTCAGGTTGGAGGTTTCAAGCACTTTTTCTACTAGGCAGCTGTTGTTTTCTCCTGATAGGAATCCGAGTAACTCGTGAACAATGGCGTTTTGCAGTAGAAAAAAGCGCAGCCAAAGCCGCGCTCAGTGGGTCGATACCCTGAAACCAAGATCAATACCGAGGAATGGAGGGATCGACTTCCTCACCCCAGGCGAGAATTCCTCCCTTGAGGTTGAGTCCCTGAATCCCTACCTCTTGCAGAATTTGCAGGGCCTTGGCGGAGCGGGCTCCACTCTTGCAGTGAACAATCAGCTCTGATCCGTTAACCAGGGAGCGAACACGGTTGATCCCTTCACCGTTTTCAATTTCCGAGAGGGGAATCAGGGTGGCTCCCGGGATGCTAGCGATCTCAAATTCACCAGGATTTCGGACATCGATCAGGACATAGCCGCTGCCGTGATCCATACGAGTTTTAAGATCCAGAGGAGTGATCTCAGCGACCTGTGGAGTAGCTTCCTGCATCTGAGGAATGCCGCAGAACTGTTCGTAATCGATGAGTTCGGTGATCGGGGGCGTGTTGGGGTTCTTACGCAGCTTCAACTCACGGAAGCTCATTTTGAGAGAGTCATAGAGCAGCAGACGACCACTCAGGGTGGTATTGACCCCCAGCAGGATCTTGATGGTTTCGGTGGCTTGAATCACACCAATGATGCCGGGCAAAATCCCTAGCACCCCCCCTTCTGCACAGGAGGGCACGAGTCCCGGTGGGGGAGGATCGGGATAGAGATCGCGGTAATTGGGCCCGGGAGCCTCGGGATCGTAGACCCAATCCTGCTTTTGCTGGCGCAGGGTTTCCCGTTCCTGTGGTGAGAGGTTGTCCCAGGCCTGAGGACGTGTCCAGGTGCCTTTGTGATTAAAGACGGTGGCCTGACCTTCGAACCGGAAGATCGATCCGTAGACATTGGGTTTCCCCGTGATCACGCAGGCGTCATTGACCAGATAGCGAGTGGGAAAATTATCTGTACCATCGACCACGATGTCGTAATCAGAGAAGATCTCAAGCGCATTACTGGACTGAAGGCGGGTGTTGTAGAGATCCACCTGGCAGTGGGGGTTAATCTCCAGAATCCGATCTTGGGCCGACTCGATCTTGGGCTTCCCTACCCAAGAGGTGCCGTGAATCACCTGACGCTGCAGGTTAGAGGCATCCACCACATCAAAATCGACAATGCCGATGCGACCTACGCCTGCCGCAGCGAGATAGAGCAGCAAGGGGGAACCTAAGCCACCTGTCCCGATGCAGAGGACACTGCCAGCTTTGAGACGCTTCTGACCTTCAAGTCCCACTTCAGGCAAAATCAGGTGGCGGGAGAATCTCTCCATCTCATCACGGGAGAGAGTGATTGAACTGGTATCAGGATTAAGCATGAATCTAAAAACCTCCAGCGATGGATGGAACAATGCTGATCGTGGCCGGACCGGAGATGGGGGTGTCATTCCCCTGTTCAAGGTGACGGATATCCTCGTCGTTGAGATAGACATTGACAAAGTTTCTGAGCTGTCCGGACTCGGAATAGAGGTGACGCTTGAGATCGGTGTAGCGATCCACCAGGTTTTCCATCACCTGTCCAACACTTTCGCCTTCAATCTGAACGCTCTCCTGGTTATCGGTGTAGGACCGGAGCGGGGCTGGGATGAGTACAGTAACTGACATAGGTAGGTGTCTCTAGCTGCAGATAAATGAGTAGATCAAGACAGGGGAGTGAAGCCCATCGGTCGCCTTTAATGAGAAGCGACCCGCTCAGGTGATCTCAATTGGATAGGTTCTACTTGCGGATGATCCTGTTCATCCAAAACCCAACTGATCAGATCCCCTGACAGCCCCTCCTGTACACTCACAATCATGCAGGAAAATCCCCAGGGAAATGCGTGTTGACGATCAAATTCCGAGGGAACTGGAGGATGATTGGGGTGGGAATGGTAAGTGCCAATGACGCCTAGCCCCTGCTGCTGAGCATAGTCGTGGGCCGCTTTGAAGGCCTGGGGCTCGATTAAAAACCGCCGATTACGAGACTCTCCATCGGCAAAGGGATTTTCGCCCTCTTCCCAGCTGTTCTCCACCTGCCAGAGTTCTAGGACCTGCTTCTGTTCCCCCTGGATCTGTCCCAGGAGTAAACCACAGCACTCGTAGGGGAAAGCGGCTTCCCCATGTTTCCGGATATCGTCCAGATGATCCTGAGTCAGTGAGAGCACCATTAATCTCGCCTATCCCGATGGAATTACCGTAAATTCATTTTGGCATAGAATTGAGAGCTGCCAATGCTGATCCTGGCAGGAGGGTGGGGATTTAGGGAGCCAGGCTTAGCCGTTAAGCTTTTGCAGCCAATTGAGGATCAGAGGATTGACAACCTCAGGTCGTTCATCGTGGGGGCAATGGCCGGTATCGGGGATGGGAATAAATTGAAAATCGGCCTCAGGGGGGACATGGCTGGCAAAGGTTTGACCGCGGGTCACAGGAGTCCAGGGATCCGCTTCACCCCAGAGCACCAGGAGGGGGCGCTGGAGATCCGGGAGGAGGAGTTCTGGGGGTTTGCCAGGCGGGGCCGTAATAATCGAGGCAAAGGCTTGCTGGGCTCCCGGAGTACAGGCGGGTTGATAGAGAATTTCCACCAATTCATCGGTGATCGCGTCGGGATTGCGGTAAACCTGCTGCAGGGTAGCCCGGATTCTGTGCTTCTGGCGGATCTGATGGAAGAGGAGGGGACCCGTGATCCGGGAGGTAACCAGACGGTTGAAGGCCGTCATGATCATGCGCGGTCCCCATTGCAGTTCTTTGGGGCGATGACTGAGACCACCTGCACAGTTGAGGAGGATGCCTCCGGCGGATGACTGGGGATGCTCTACGACCATGCGCAAACTCATGAGAGCACCAATTGAGTTACCGATGAAGATGGTAGGTTCCTGGATATGGGCTGCCCAGAAATCCTGAAGCAGCTCCACCCAGAGATCCAGACTGTAGCGAACTGGGGGCTTATCTGAGGCTCCAAACCCCAGGAGATCCAGGGCAAAAACTCGGTAACCCGCGGCGGCAAGGACGGGAATATTTTTGCGCCAGTGGCCAATGGAAGCCCCAAATCCGTGCACCAGCAGCAGGGGAGGACCTGATCCCTCGCGGGTATAACAGATGGTATGACCTTTCCAGGTCCAGGACTGACGGCTGAGGCCAGCGGTGGGGATCGTTGAAGTCGTTACAGCCATGGTTAGTGTAAAGTTTTATTATTTCATCATAGCTTTCCTGATGGCTTTCCTTGCGAGCAGGCTGCTGATTGAATTGAAGGAATGCATCGAGGAGTCTCAATCTGCACATGTTGGGAGAGATTATGGGATCACAGGACAACCCATCTTGGCAAGAGATCGCAGGGGGAGTGACTGCCCCAAGGGGGTATCGAGCAGCGGGAGTCGCGGCAGGCTTAAAGCCTTCGGGAGCTCCTGATCTGGCTCTCATTGTCTCGGATGTGGAGGCGGTGGCAGCCGGGGTGGTGACCACAAATCAGGTGAAGGCCGCCTGTGTGACCTATGCTCAGCAGATCCTGGAGCAGGGAACCCCTGTACGCGCCATTCTTTGTAATGCAGGCCAGGCAAACGCCTGTACAGGAGGGGAGGGGGTTGAGGACAATTTCGCGATGGCCCGATCGATGGCGGAGCAGCTTGGAATTGCGCCTGAGCAGGTGCTGACGGCTTCTACGGGGGTGATTGGGCAACGACTAGCCCTGGATCGGTTGCAGGCCGCTCTGCCGAGGCTGGTGGATCAACTTTCCTACCAGGGGAATGAGACGGCAGCCAGAGCAATTTTAACCACAGACTTAACCGTTAAAACGGTTGCCTATGAAGCGATGATTGCGGGTGTGGCAGTGCGCGTGGGAGGGATGGCGAAAGGATCGGGCATGATCCATCCTCAGATGGCTACGATGCTGGCTTTTATAACCTGTGATGCGCAGGTGGAGGCAACGCTCTGGCGGCAGATAGTCCAGAGAGCGGCGGATCTCAGCTTTAACCAGATCACGGTGGATGGGGATACCAGTACCAATGATCTGTTTCTGGCTCTTGCCAACGGGCAGGCGGATGGACCTTTAATCGAGGCGGGTACGGATCAAGCTGCGCTGCTAGAAGCCATGCTTGCTGCGGCTGCGATCAAACTGGCCAAAGCGATTGCTCGGGATGGGGAAGGGGCCACGAAGCTGCTGGAGGTGCAGGTGCAGGGGGCTGGTCAGGCCGAAGAGGCTCGCCGGATCGCCCGCGTGATTACCGGATCGCCATTGGTGAAATCGGCAGCGTTTGGTTGTGATCCCAACTGGGGACGGGTTTTAGCGGCTGCAGGACGAGCGGGAGTGAGTTTTGCCGGAGACCAGGTGGATGTGTTTTTGGGCCCTTTTCAGCTGATGGCCGCAGGGAAACCCCTAGCGTTTGATCGGCCAGCTGCTTCTGCTTATTTGAAGGAAAACGATCCGGTTATTTATCGTTTGCATTTGCATCAGGGTTCTGCTGAAGGGGTGGCCTGGGGGTGTGATCTTAGCTATGACTATGTGCGGATCAATGCTGAATACACCACCTAGCGCGGGCCAGAGTTGAGATCATGAAGGTTGAGCTGCGTAAGATCTGGAAACGCTTTGCGGGAGTAGTGGCCAATCAGGAGGTATCTTTTACGGCAGAGGCGGGGACTATTCATGGCTTGCTTGGGGAAAATGGGGCGGGGAAAAGCACGCTGGTAAAAATTCTCAGTGGTAATCTGCAACCGGATCAGGGTCTGATCTTCTTTGACGAAAACCCTGTGGATCTTCGGTCTCCAGCAGATGCCCTGCGAGCGGGAGTTGGGATGCTGACTCAAGATCCGTTGGATATACCTGTGTTTTCCGTTCTGGACAACTTTCTCTTGGGGCAACGGCAATCCTGGAGGTGGGATCGGCAAGCAGCTCTCCAAGAGTTTCAAGCCTGGCAGGAGCCGATGGGTTTTCACCTATCCCCTGAGGTTCCTCTGGCTCAACTGTCCGTCGGAGAACGTCAACAGCTTGAGATCCTGCGATTGCTGGCTCTGGGAATAAAAGTGTTGATTCTGGATGAACCGACTACTGGGATCAGCCTGCCTCAGAAGGCTGCTTTATTTCAGACACTGCGCTGGCTGGTCAGTCAGGGAGGGACGATTATCTTTGTGTCTCACAAGTTGACGGATG
Organism: Synechococcaceae cyanobacterium SM2_3_1; assembly: GCA_012030715.1. GTDB lineage: Bacteria > Cyanobacteriota > Cyanobacteriia > Thermostichales > Thermostichaceae > JAAUUJ01. Next base: position 34,079 of record JAAUUJ010000006.1, read on the forward strand.
TGGAGGAGCTATGTGATCAGGTTACGGTTCTACGCCAGGGGAGGGTGGTTGCTCGGCAGGAAAAACCTTATGCGCGTTCACAGTTGATTGCGCTGATGTTTGATCGGGAGTTGGAGGTTGGTGAACCCATCGCCAGTCAACGATCTTCGATACCTAGGCTGCAGATCCGTCAGGCGGATTTTACAGATCAATTGCTGCACCTACATATCGAAGAGTTGGGATTTTACCAGGGAGAAGTGGTGGGGCTGGCAGGTCTGGAGGGAAACGGACAGCATCTATTTCTCCGCTTTTGCGCTGGTTTGTTGCCAGGAGCTACCGGACAGATCACGTACATGGAAACCGATCTTTCTGGAAAGCCCTATTCTGTATATTTCAAGAAGGGGATCCGGTATGTCCCTGGGGATCGATTGACGGATGGATTAGTTGCAGGACTTACCCTTTCAGATCATCTGGCGTTGCTCCGTCCGCAGGGGATGTGGATCAACAGGCGGGAGATACAGACTCATACCCAGGCGATGATTGACTTGTTTCAGATTCGGGGGCAGAGCCGGACTCAGGTAGAACAGCTTTCGGGAGGAAATCAGCAACGCTTGCAACTTGCACTTCTGTCAGAACATGCTCAGATTCTGCTCCTGGAGCATCCCACTCGAGGGTTAGATCTGGAATCTTGCCAATGGATCTGGGATATCCTTCGCAAGCGATGTCAAGCAGGGGCGACGGTTGTCTTTGCTTCCGCAGACCTGGAAGAAATCCTGCGTTACAGTGACCGGGTGATGGTGTTTAGTGGAGGAGCGATATCGGCCCCTCGACCCACCCAAGACCTGACGCTGACGGATCTGGGGCAGATGATCAGCGGTTCCCGTTCTGATTTTCCTTCGCTTTCTTGACTCTAGTTTTCTCATACCAGCGGCTACAGGATCAAAATCAATCAACTTACATCCTCAGCAATCAGACATCATCGAGACGACCTGTGATCCCTCAAGAGCTGGTTTATAGAGAAAGATAGCCTGAGCTGATGCTCACGATTTATCTCTGATTGCTATAGTCCAGATAATTTAGTCCAGATAATGCTTGCTACTCATCCGAGTGGGGGGAACATGACACCAGGTCGAGATCCCCTGAGATGGCGAAGGCCGGGGCAACGAACTAGTCGAGGGTTCTACCCTGCGCTGCCAATGCCGCTTCCAGAGATGCAATGCGTTGCAGTAAAGGCGCAACTTCTTCCTCAGAAAATTTTCGCGGGATATGTTGGGGACAATTCCAGTCCCAGGCTTTCACATCAATAATGATTGCTCTTTCCACCGTGGCTTCATAATCTGCATCACGGACTTGATCCAAAATGGTTTGATCGTTCTCGATAATGTGAGCATGGCCAAAAATTTTGAGGCGACGACGATGGCGATAATCCATCAGAAAAAGGAACGCTTGATTGGAAACGGAAAGGTTGCCTACTGAGATGTACTGAACGTTGCCACGAAAGTCGGCAAACCCTAAGGTTCTTTCCCCTAATATTTTGAGAAATCCACGTTTTCCACCGCGGAACTGAATGTAGGGATAGCCCCCAGAGGTCACTGTTCCCAGGTAGAACCCCTCCATGCTGGTGATAAACGCTTCTACATCGGGAGTCAGCGTACTGTTTTCAGGACCACGAGCGACAAAGCGTTCATAGCTTTCCCTGGACCCCATGCGCGCTTGCACTGCTTTAACGGAAGGGGTAAAGGCAATTTCACCAAATTGATGGGGCACAGGATCCTCCTTTCATGTCTGATGGCTATAGTCCAGATAATTAGCACTTATCCGGAGTATCATTAATCCTGCTTCTGATCGATAATCCCTAGATCCCTTGCCCTATAAGGATCCTGGTAAGAAATGAAACTTTCCAGGTTCCTCCTCCTCATCGCCGAGAATTGGGAGTATCTGCTTGCCGGATCTGTTCCAAAAGATTGTCTTCAGATGGACCCGCTGAGGACTGACTGAGCGCATAAATCAGTACAGCCCCACAGAGAATCAGGCCCACCCAAATTGGACCGTATTTCTTCATAGTTCAGATCCTGGAGAAACTGGCCTGGAAAAGGTTGAGGCTACCAACACCTATTTGTTTTTCCCTTTAGGTGGTTCCTCCTCCGTAGCCAGGAGTGAGCGAATTATCTTGGGAACCTCAGTCACATCAGACTTAAGGATTTTCAGTAACGAAGCCCCGTCCTCTGTTGATCTGCCCCCTTGCTGAGCCCCCACGTGCGGGTTTACTGCGGTTTCACGAGCACGAATCACCGGATTTAGGGATTCTTTAACTTCCTCCTGCAAAGAAGCATCAGCGATCTGATTTGCCAAAAGTGAAGCAGCAGCCAGGTGTTCCCGAAAAAAATTGATCGTCGTTTCGTTAACCCAGCCCTTCAGGATAAAGATGCTCTCGATACCCAGGCCCGATTGCTGCTTCTCCTTGACCGAATCTTCCCATTGCTCAGGTGTGATCAGTCCCGCATCCAATAAGCACTGCTCTAGCTTTGCCCGCTTGACACCGCTTTGAATCTTGGGCCAGTCATTCACAAAAAAATCAACAGTTTGCTTCTGGATTACCCCTGTCTCCGCAAGGATCTCGCCCAATGGTCTCCAGCTCTGTTCCTGATCCGACCGGGCCGCCTTAATCTGTTCAAGACTGACTAACCCCGCTTGCTGCAAGACTCTGCCAATGGGAATCGCCACAGTACTGTCTCCTTGGTACTTTGTCACTGCAATCCGTTCATCAAGCCGTTGCAGCATCAATCATCAAGAGTTGATTATACTAATGCCAAGTTTGGATTGAGATCAGCTGAACCGCTGATTTAGTGAAATGCTCCCACCTACAGCTCCTGAGCCAAATCAACACCCAGAAACAGAGGATCTTGGCAATCAAGAAACCAGGGCACTCTTTCTAGAGCTCTGCAACTCCTACCGCAAGCGACATGACAGAGATCCCATCGGTTCTGACCTGCAGGTTCTTCAAGCGGCAGCAGTCGAGGCCACCCAATACCCTCATGGACCAAAGAGCGCACGCGGAAAAGCAGCGATGCTCCTGCGATGAACTCGGCCTCCTCCAAAATCACCCTATCAACGGAGATAGACCACTGCTTCTAGACACTGTGGCAAGCTGATCGCTGAGACTGAAAACAAGGCAAGATCTCTGATCCCAACTCCTCTAGAACTTCTGCAGCAGGCCGAGATCCATACTTCAGATTCAACCCCACATGGTTCACCCCGATTTCCTGTAGATGTAGCAATAAATTCATCAGAGAATGTCTTCCTAATCGATACCCCAGATGGATCGGTGTAGCCGGTGTATTCGGATCCTCCACTAGATCAAGATAGAGAGATTGCGCATAGGGTTTAAACACACCAGGGGTTACCTCTTGGACAAGACTGCGCCAGTCCTCAATGATCTGCGCCTGCATCTGGGGATGACGGGGATAGTACAACCAACCATCCGCATGGGTGGCGATCCAATCCAGACTCTGACGGCTGTGCCCTGTTACCAACAAAGGAATTCGCTGCTCCACAGGCTTGGGCAAAACATCCGCCCCCTCCAGTTGTGTCAGCGAAGATCGGATCACCCCAAATTCTGACGAGAGTACCTGTCTGAAATCAAACAGCGACTGGCGAAACCGTTCATCTCTAGACTCAAACTCGATCCCAAAAGCAGGAAACTCCACCGGACGATCTCCCGACGCAATCCCCATCACCAACCGCCCACCCGAGAGCTGATCTACAGAAGCAGCAGCCTTCGCTAAATGCAACGGATGTCGCAGAGAAAAAATCATGCTACCCGTCGCCAGACTGATCCTTTGCGTATGGGCAGCAATGTAGCCCAGATATACCCAGGGATCATAAATCTGCCCCACATCCCCAAAACTGGGATCATAAAGGGGCACATCCCGCACCCACAGGGCTGCAAATCCCAGTTTCTCAACCCGCTGAGCCAGTTTGACCTGATCCTGCATGGTGGGGATACTACCCTTGTAGGCTTCAATCGGAAAAAACACCCCCAGGCTTAACTGATTTTCCGCAAACATCTGCTGGAAGCCACAAGCAAAAGATCGATTATGCATGAGCATTATTCTCCTGTATGAATCGCAATAGAATAAATTGACCAGCATCCTATCAGTAGGATGTTTGGAGATCAAAAAAAATTAGTTCTTCAGCAAGAGCATCAGTTGTTCCACGATGGTGTGAAACTTCTCCGCCCCGCCATGCGCCCGTGTAATCAACATGCCGCCCTCCACCAGAGAAAAGATCAGCTCCGCCATCGACCGCGGACTGCCAGAAAACTGGAAATCCCCGCTGCGCAAGCCATCCTCCAGAATTTGGGTTAAGCGATCCTCATTGGCCTGATAAAAGTGACGGACCTGCTCCCCTAGGGGATGGTGCAAAGAAGTCAGCTCGGCCCCGACCATCGCGTAGAGACAAACCTGATCCTGTTCGCCATCCTGCAGAGTGCCTACATACAGCTGACAGTAGCGCCACAATTTTCCCTGAGGAGAATCAGAAGTAGCTAAGATCCCATCCACCACCCGCAAAAAGCGATCGTCATAGCGATCCAGCAGTGCAATCAATAAATCATCTTTCCGAGGAAAGTGAGTATGCACACTGGCTTTTCGGATCCCCACCGCTTCGGCAATGTCCTGGTAACTCATGCCGTTCACGCCTGAGCGTTGAATCAGGGCCTGAGCCACATCCAGGATCTTGGTCTTGGTATCTGCTTGCCTCATACATGCATCCTACCAGTAGGTAGTCAAGAGATCAAGCGTCATTTATAGGGTATGTTGCGGATAGGACGAATACAGACTATCAGATGAACGAAGAAGAGTAACACTTCTTATCTGTTACTTTGCAATCTCGGGGTTAGACTGCAGACTAGCAATTCTCATTAGAAAGTTGTGATCTGCGTATGACTAGCACACTGGAAAAAGGGCAAACCCAGGCCCGCGTCCCCACTGAGACAATCCTCACCCCCAGATTCTATACCACCGACTTCCAGTCCATGGGCAAGATGGATACCTCCGCATCTGCCGAAGATCTGGAGGCCCTGCTCACCGAGTTCCGGACTGATTACAACCGCCACCACTTTGTTCGGGGTGAAGAATTTAACCAGGATTGGGAATCTCTGGATCCAGGTGCTCGCCAGCTCTTTGTCGATTTTCTGGAGCGTTCCTGCACCGCCGAATTTTCAGGCTTCCTCCTTTACAAAGAACTCTCCCGCAAGCTCAAGGACTCAAACCCCACTCTGGCGGAATGCTTTTCCCTGATGAGTCGTGATGAAGCCCGTCACGCCGGATTCCTCAACCGTGCCATGGGTGACTTCAATCTGGCCCTGGATCTCAGCTTCCTGACCCAAAATAAGTCCTACACCCACTTCGCTCCCCGCTTCATCTTTTACGCCACCTACCTGTCTGAGAAGATCGGCTACTGGCGCTACATTCTGATCTACCGTCATTTAGAACAGAATCCTGAGCACCGCATTTACCCGATCTTCAACTTCTTTAAAAACTGGTGTCAGGATGAAAGTCGGCATGGAGACTTCTTTGCCATCATGCTTCGTTGCCAGAACTATTTTCTGCAGGGATTGGTGGCCAAAATCTGGTGTCGATTCTTCCTGCTATCGGTCTTTGCCACCATGTATCTCAATGACGTGGGTGAGCGACCTGATTTCTATCACCTTCTGGGGTTAGATCCGCAAGTCTATGACATGGAAGTTATCCGTCGCACCAATCATGATGCGGGCAAAGTCTTCCCGATCATTCTCAATGTTGATCATCCAGACTTCATCGGTCTGCTAGAGCTCTGTCGGGCCAACAATGAACAGCTTCGTAAAATTGTCAGCAATCCTGGACCATTCACCCTATTCAGAAAGCTGCCTTTCTACTTGAAAAATCTGACCCTGTTTGCTCGCCTCTTTTTTATGAAGCCCTGTCCAAGTGCAGTTTCTGCACATCAGAAAACCGAGCAGTCTATGCATACAGAGGCTCAGCCAGCTTAACTCAGCAAGGATTGACCGTTAAAGGGGGAGGCAACATTTGTTAAGCTAAAAGTTAGCCGCAAAATGTAAGCCTCACAGCCACAATGAATCTATCTCTTGCACAACAGTTAACCCCCATCTTTTGGATCGCCACTGCGGGCTTCTTAGGGTGGGGGCTTTATCGTGCCCGTAACCGAGGAAAGGTAGCCACCTGGATCTGGTTACAAACCTTGATGTTGATCCTACCCTGGGTCATTTTTCTAGGATTACTAACCTTTAGCGTAGTCATTAACCTGGCGGGCCTGATTTTACTCCTCTTAGTCTTTACTGTAATTTATATAGTGTTAGGCCAAAAGGTTCGACAACTAAAAGCTCAGGAATGGGAGTCAAACCGCTCACATCAATCCCCTGAAATTACCGCAGATCAAAAATCTGAGCAGATGGATGCTCCAACCCTGGATCCGAATTCTGTTTACACTGGCATGGATCTAGATGATTTCAAAGCCGTTACCCGTATTTTTAGTTTAGACAGCTTCTTCGTTACTGAAACTATTCCCTATAACGAAGGTGTAATTTTCAAGGGAAATCTTCGCTCAGATCCTGCTGAGGCGCTTGCTCACCTCAATGAACGCTTAACCGCTGCTCTTGGCGATCGGTATCAGCTGTTTTTATTAGAAGATCAGCAGCAAAGACCCACTGTCGTGGTGCTACCCAGGGCAACCACCGATCAAAAAACTCGGCCTGAGGCAAAATTCTTTGCAGGGATCCTGGCCATCGCCAGCATGCTCACAACTTTAGAGATCGGGGCAAATCTCTGGGGGTTTAGCCTCTTCAACACCCCATCCCGCTGGCTACAGGCTCTTCCCTTTGTCTTGGGAGTGATCGGGATCCTCCTGCTTCATGAACTGGGACATCGCTGGATGGCCGATCGCTATGGGGTCAAACTCAGTCCTCCCTTTTTCATTCCCAGTGTTGGTATTGGCACTCTGGGCACCCTGAACCGACTGGAAACCCCCACCCCCACCCGGAAAGCCCTGTTTGATATTGCCATTGCTGGACCTGTGGTCAGTGGTCTGCTCTCTCTGGCCATTCTCCTCTTAGGGTTGTGGCTGTCTCCCACCCAGGGATCGATTCCCTTAAGTAGCAATTTCTTCCAATCCTCCATCCTGGTAGGCACCCTCACCCACACATTTCTCGATGATCAACTCCTGTCCGGTGTCGTTCTGGTTCACCCCCTTGTTGCGGTGGGATGGATCAGTCTGGCGATTACTGCCCTGAGCCTACTCCCGGCGGGACAACTAGATGGGGGACGCATTGTCCAGGCCGTCTATGGGCGAAAGACAGCCGCTCGTACCACTTTTGTCACCCTGATCGTTCTTGGCATTGGCGCGATTACCAATCCTCTAGCCCTCTACTGGGCACTCCTGATCCTGTTTATCGCACGCGAACCGGAACGCCCTCCCATGAATGAGATCTCCGAAACAGATGAAGGACGCGATGCTCTGGCCCTGCTTTCGCTTTTCTTCATGGCCCTGACACTGCTGCCAGTCCCCCCAGGCTTGGCAAAGGTCCTTCACCTGTTGCAATGAGAACTCAACCCTGACTTAGAGTTTGCTCGCCACCAGATCCGCCAGATCTTTGATGCGGGAGGCATAGCCATACTCGTTGTCGTACCAAGACAGCACCTTAGCAGTGCGATCCCCCAGCACCATCGTCGAAGCAGTATCCACAATCGATGAGAAGGAACTGCCCACAATATCCGCTGAAACGGCGTTGGCGTGAGCAATTCCCAGCACCCCTTGCATAGCTCCCTCAGCAGCAGTCTTAAAGGCGGCATTGATCGAATCCACCGAGACAGGCTGCTCCGTTTGCACCACAAAGTCCACCACCGATCCTGTGAGGGTGGGCACCCGTAGGGCCAGTCCATCCAGCCTTCCAGCCAATTCGGGCAACACCAGGGCAACGGCGGTCGCTGCACCTGTACTGGAGGGGACGATCGAGACTGCAGCAGCTCGGCCACGCCGGAAATCTTTGGGATCAGGACGATCAACAATCCCCTGGGTAGCCGTGTAGGCATGGCAGGTGGTGAGAAATCCGGTCTGAATACCAAAATTATCCAGGATCACCTTTGCCACGGGTGCCAGACAGTTGGTGGTACAGGAGGCATTAGAAATGATCTGATGATTGGCAGGATCATATTGCTCATGATTTACCCCCATGACAACCGTTAGATCCGGACCCTTGGCAGGTGCAGAGATGATCACTTTTTTCGCACCTGCCTTCAGATGCTTTTCAGCTCCCTCCCGCTTAGTGAAAAACCCTGTTGATTCGATCACCAGATCAACCCCCATCTCAGACCAGGGCAGCTGTTCCGGATCTTTCTCAGCCAGAACCTTAATGTGTTGATCCCCAATAACCAACTGTCCATCTTGCACGGTGACGGGCTTGCCCAACCAGCGGTAGGCCGAGTCATACTCCAGCAGGTAAGCCAGGTTTTCTGGGGCAGTTAGATCATTGACTGCAACTACTTCCAGATCACTGGGATTGTCCAGTAAAACGCGCATCAAGGCTCGACCAATGCGACCAAACCCGTTAACGGCGACCCGTGTTGTCATATGGCCTCACATCAAAGCTAAACTAACAAGCGCTAACAGGTTACCGCAATTCCCTCTAGTACCTGCAAATCTCTGGTTTTGCTTTGGAGTTGTCTCAGCGTTCCCGAAACGATGATTTGATGAATCCTGCCTGATTGCTAAACCTGCAGAAAAACTAAAAAGCCCCACAAAGGTGAGGCAATAGTTCAGTGAGTCAGAAGAACTAACCAGATCAGCCCTTAAATTGAATCCCTGCTTCTTTCATTCTCTGGATCGCCTTCTGGATCTGCTCTTCGGGGACAGTCAAAGCAAACCGGAAGAAACCTTCCCCCACCTGACCATAACCATTCCCCGGAGCCGCTACGATCGCACATTTCTCCAGCAGTAGAGTAATAAAGTCCGCTGAGGTGTAACCACTCGGTACCGGAGCCCACACATATAAAGTTGCTTTCGGCTTCTCGATCGGCCAGCCCAGCGATTGCAATCCCTCCACCAACACATCCCGCCGCCGCTGGTACACCGACATCAACTCCTGCAGATCCGCTTCATTGGTGCTGAAGCCCGCGATCGCCGCCCCGTTGCACTGCCTTAAACACCCCGGAATCAATATTGGTTTTTACCTGCCCTAAACCCTTAATCCCCAGAGCATTCCCCGTGACGAAGCCCACCCGCCACCCGGTCATGTTGTAAGACTTGGAACAGCTATGAAACTCAATTGCCACATCCTTAGCCCCGGGCACCTGCAAAATACTGGGAGGCTTGTAGCCGTCATACGCCATCTCAGAATAAGCGTGATCATGGCAGATGAGAATGTCGTGGGATCTGCCAAACTCCACCACTTCCCTGAAGAAATCCAGATCCGCCAGCCCTCCCGTGGGGTTGTTGGGGTAGTTTAACCAGAGCAATTTGGCTCGTCGGGCCACATCCGAGGGGATCTCTGAGAGATCAAACAAGAAATTCTTCTCGGGGTTCAGAGGCATGGTATACACCTCACCCCCCATGAAGATCGTGGAGGTGCGGTAAACCGGATAGCCAGGATCAGGAACCAGCACCACATCTCCGGCTTCAACAAAAGCGAGATAGGTGTTATGGATCGCCTCCTTAGAGCCAATTGAGGAGACCACCTCGGTTTCTGGATCCACATCCACCCCAAAGCGCCGTTGCATCCACTCTGCAGCCGCCCGGCGAAACTCCCGAGTTCCCTGATAAGGCGGATAGTTGTGGGTACTGGGATCATCAATCGCTGCATGCATGGCCGCCACCACATGGGGAGGAGTAGGTTTGTCTGGATCCCCAATCCCAAAATTAATTACGTCAGCACCCTGGTCGATCAGGGCCTGCTTTTTTCGGTCAATCTCAGCAAACAGATAAGGGGGGGATCTGGCTCAGGCGGGCAGCGAGTTGCATAGGTTGATCACGCACATCAGCACTATAGTGTAGCGCGTTTACTGGGACGCTTATTCATAAGGGAGCGGGCTGAATCAATTTTAAGGTGAGTGTTGAGGGGTTCTCAGGTTTTTGTCGCTGTGGCTTAGCATGAGTGAAACGCATAGTCTGAGTCAGGAGACAAGATGGAACTGAGTGTGATTCTGGTGTGTGGATTTAATCTACTTCTGCTCCTGGCCCTGATCTGGTTTTTACCCGTTATTAAAGGCTTGCAGGAGGCCCTTCAGGTCACCGAGATTTCTATGAAAGACTGGGCAGATGCCGCCAGAGATGCCCTTCATCCTGCCCCTGTAGAGCTCTTGAAGTTAAAGGACAACCTGCGCACCACAGCCGCCACCCTGACCCAAGCTCAACAGCGATTTCGGTTATTGCGCAATCTGATCCGGTTCAGTAATTGGATCTGGATCCGTTGGCAGAAGGCTGAGCTTCGCCGATAGGATAATTTACAATGAGGAGCTGTAGCAATCCCTAATCTAGCCAAGTCACCGGAGAGTCCGGGTGAGTTGAGCCAAGGGCGAGCTTGCGGGTGAGATGACCTACTGACCACTGAGGCTGGAATGACTAAAGACGCGCGTAGCATCCTGAATGATCTGGGCAAATCCTTGAACCCCTCTGGGGGGTTACCTCAACGGCTGACCCGAGCGATCCAGACCAAAAAAGCCCAGATCGCTCAGCAACGCTCCCAGGAAACGATTGAAATTCTGTCTCGTCGCGAACTGGATAAAATGCGTCGCGTGGGTCGTCTGGCAGCCCAGCTCCTCAATCACCTAGAGGCCATGGTCCAACCCGGGGTCAGTACCCTGCAGATCAACGATGAAGCCGAGCGCTGGACCCTGGCTCACGGAGCTCGTAGCGCCCCTCTCGGTTACTATGGCTTTCCCAAATCCATCTGTACCAGTATCAATGAGGTGGTCTGTCATGGCATTCCCAATGCCCGTCAGGTTCTGAAAGACGGCGATATTATCAATATTGATGTCACCCCGATTCTGGATGGTTACCACGGTGACACTTCGAAAACCTTTTACGTGGGAACTCCCTCTGCCAAAGCTCGAAAACTGGTGGAGGTAACGGAAGAATCTCTGAGACGGGGCATCGCAGCTGTCAAGCCCGGGGGATACATCGGGGATATTGGTGCCGCCATTCAGTCCTACGCAGAGGCAGAAGGATTTTCAGTAGTGAGAGATTTTGTGGGTCATGGGGTTGGTCGGGTTTTTCACACGGCGCCTCAGGTTCCCCACTACGGCAAGCCTGGAGAAGGGGATCGGCTACGACCGGGGATGGTGTTCACCATTGAGCCCATGATTAACGAAGGCACATGGCAGGTACAATTGCTCGCGGATAAATGGACTGCCGTCACTAAAGACCGCAAGCTCTCGGCTCAGTTTGAACACACCATTGCTGTCACCGATGACGGGGTGGAGATCCTGACCTTACCTGAATCAAGGGAGGCTTAGGTGCCGTAGATACGTCCATCAGGCATGGTCACCTGGGTGAGATTGGCTCCCACCAGCTTGACCATGATCCGGTCAGCATAGCCGATGCGAGCATCTCTTAAGTTGGCTCCCTCCAGATCCGCTCCGCTCAGATCTGCGCCGATAAGATTGGCTCGCTGGAGATCGGCTCCCCTGAGATTAGCCTGCAGGAGATTGGCCCGAAACAGATTGGCCTGCTGCAGATTGGCACCGCTGAGATCCGCCAGGTGTAGGAAGGCGTCACTCAGATCCGCTCCCCGCAGGTCGGCATGACTCATATCTTTCCCTTCCAAGTAGGCCTCTTTGAGGTTAGCTCCGCGCAGATCGGCCCCCCTCATATTGCCGTGCTGACGTCCAGAACGATAGGCACTGTCGGGTGATCCAGGCGGTGGTGGCGGAGAATAAGAAGAACGAGAGGACCCAGATGAGCGATCGGCCTGTTGCCTCGCGGATGAGGGTGGCGGGGGCGGAGAATAGTGCTGCTCATAGGGAGGGCGCCAGGTGGATTGGGAAGCCGGACGTTCTGGAGGACGGTAGTAGGATCGTTGCGAGGTGGATCCACCCCGACCATTTTGTCTACTGCTTCCTTTCCCAGCCCGCTCCCGGAGCTGATCCCGGGCATGATTGAGCTTTTTAATCATCTCTTGCGCCTTTTCCAGCAGGCGAGGGTTATCCTGCGGCAAGCGGTCGGGATGCCAGATAAAAACAAGATCTCTGTAAGCCTGATTCACAGCCTCCAGTGAAGCTCCAGGCTCTAACCCCAGCAGGCGGTAACACTGCTCCAGCTCATCCATAGCCTTCACCCTAGCATGAGTCCGCCGTGGATAAATTAGGGCTCACCGACCCTGATCGCGATGTCAGGTTCTGATCTCAATCCGAGTGCCTTTGCCCCACCCAGGGTAACCGCTGCCACCAACCCTTGCTTTTCTCTGTGACATCGAGGGAGTGGCGAAACTGAGCGCTGTCCAGGGGGGTGGTGGGCTGTTTAGGATCAGCTTTGATGGCGGTTTTAGTGGTTTTGTAAAATTCATCTAATTGCCGCGCCACCGTGGTACGGGCATCGGAAACCTCAGCCTTAATGCTGCGATAATTGATGGACTGGAGATAGCGGACAAACTCATCAGCCGACAGCTGGCGCAGACAATATTGCACCTGCACCTTGCCGCCAAACAGCACCATGTCGCCATCCCGCAGATCATGGGCCAGGGTTTTCTGGCTGTTGACCGTAATCCCGTTCATGCTCCGACGGCCCTCTAGATTGCCATCCAGCAACCGATAGATGTACTCACCATCTGGTTTTGGCACTCTCAGGAGGATCGCATGCTGACGCGAGACCGAGGTAGAGTTCAGAACAATAAGGTTGGCAGGGTCCCGTCCCAGAGAATAGGTGGCCGCGTCCAGAGCAATAGCTCGCCGACCATCATCATCGTCAATCACCAGAATATGCCAAGTCTTGATGCGCTCTGCCATAGGGAACTCCAGTGCTGACTTTGCGTTGAGGTGAGCGAAGATAGTCTTTCCATTTAAAGTTAACTTCGATACAGTTATCGACAATATTGCTTAGGCTTTTAAACTACCCTACCACCTGAATTACTGCCTACCAGGAGATCCCTGAATCGAGACACCCGATCCACCATTTGCATCACCTTATCCGTAAGGGTGCCCCAGGTGCTGTGCGAGCGATCACAATCATCTGATCCTGTTTTTGCAGGGGGATCGAAGCTGACGGATTCACTAAGGACTGCCGTTGCCCATTCTCTCGCCGCTCCAAAGCGATCAAGATGGCATCATAGTCCTCCTTTACCCGTTGAGCCGCCTGCGCAAAGGTGATCCCCTCCCAGCCCGCAGGTAACTGCAGCTTGTAGAGCTGATTGCCAAATTTAACCGTCAGGAGTTCAGTCAGCACTTCGGTGAGCCCCTGATTGCGGGCCGAGGTGGCGATCAGATGGCTGGTTAGTTCATCCCCCACCACCACATCTTCTACGCCTGCAACCCGCAGCTGCACATTATTCCGACGATCGAGCATCTGGGCGCAGGTATGAATCCGGGGCTGGAGTTTCTCGATAGTCAAGGCCGCCAAGACGGTGCGGGCATCTCGATCTTGATCAGAGCGAGGTCGGGTGGCATCCGCCAGCAGAATCGCCTGCGAGGCATGTTCAATCCCCACCTCCTCCAGCACCTCAATGCGGGTATAGTCACCGCTATAAAAATAAATGCGTGCAGGATCTACGTCGCGCAGCTCATGTTCAGGATGGGTTTCGAATTCCGCCACGATCACAATGTAGCGATTGCGGCTGAGAGGATCCATCTGCAATTCCTGCAGGATCAGGGCCGCTCCTCGGTTCCAACCACAGATCACCACATGGCCACGCAATTCATCTAAATCCACAAGCCGTAACTCCACTACCCGTTTGAGCTTATCAATCATCACCGCTGAGACCACGCCCGTGACCACCGCAAACATGGTGAGCCCACTGATCATCAGCACCAGAGTGACCAGCCAGCCTCCCTCGGTTTCAGCTGTCGCTGGGATGGGTTCCGCCGCCACCAGGGTGAGAACACTCCACCTCACGGCATCCCAAAGGGTCTCAAAGTCAGGATTCTGCCCGCCCTCCAGCTGCAGGATCATGACGGCAGCACTGAGAATAATCAGGCTGAGCAGAGACAACAACCCGATCTGAACCCGTCCCCCCCACCGAGATGACGGAGGCCAGTTGCCGATTAAGCAGGACCCCAATCCGCATCAACCGCAACAGGCGCAGCACCCGCAACACCCGCCAATTCCCCCCCAGGGGCAGGACTGCGATCATATCGAGCCAATAATTCCTGAGAAAACGACGCTTGCGCCGACTGATCCAGGCCCGCAGCAGCAGTTCCAGAATAAAGACAGTATTGAGGAGATCCGCAAGGATGGGAATCAACGACCGCTGACTGCTGGCAGATCCTAAAGCTGTTTCTGTAATCACCAAAATCACGGACAGTACAATCAACACCATCAAACTGATCTCAGTTCGGGGTGCATGAATAAAATCATCGAGTTGGGCCTGAAATCGGTTCACATGCGGGCAGAGAATGCACAGTCATCCGTCATTATTGCCCAGCGTTGATCCAATACCTCAAGACACTTGCTGATCGGGATGGGGACGATTGCTGACCATCAAGGGAAGAAAGTCATTAAAGATCATGGAAACCTCGGCAATTGGCTTTTGCTTTGGACGTTTGGCTGTGAAGAGAGCGTGAACCAGAGAGTTCAGCCCTGAGTCAAGATAGGTGTTTTGCTGCCGCCCGTTGCAACAATCGTGTGCGTTCCAGGCGATTAAAGAGGCGGGTCACCAATTCTGGACCAACGATCGGTTTGGTTACAAAATCATCCCCCCCAGCCGAAAAGACCTGATGTAACGTGTCCGCATCCGTGTGGGCAGTTAAAAACAAAATCGGGATCCAGCTCCATTGATCTGCTTCGCGCACCTGCTGACAGAGTTCAATCCCACTTTGTTGGGGCAGTTCCACATCCATGATGATCAGATCCGGTGTCACCTGGGTGAGGGTTGACCAGAAGTGCTCTGCATTGGCCAGAGGACAAACCTGCAATCCCCAGGGGGGAAGCAACATTTCCAGGGCTGACAAAATGGTCGGATCATCATCCACCACCAGCACCTTAGCCTCGGCAGTGAAACTGGAAGGGGTAGAGACAACCGGAAGACCGAGCTGAACGGGCTGTTCAATGGTCCGGTGGAGCCTCTTGATCAGAGTTGCCAGCTGCGTGACCCCTTCAGAAGAGAGGGGCTGCTGCCAGAGGGTTTCAATTTGACTGGCCAGGTGAGATCCCTCCTGAAAGCCAAATGTGCCCAGGGATCCGGCCAGCTTGTGGGCTTCCTGCTGGGCTGTTTCGAGTAAGTCGGGTTGCAATTGCTGGGCCTGAGCCAGAGTCACCGCTTCCTCCAGCACCTGTAGGCGTTGCATATGTTTCTCTTTAAACCGATCCCAGGCTCGAGCCACCACCGCCAGCGTTTCTGTTCTGCGAGAAGCCTGCTCCTGGGGAGAAACCACCTGCGGTAAGGCCTCTTCTTCAGGGGGAGTCTTGAGGGCATACCCCAGGCCGTAGACCGTTTTAATGAGATCCGGAGCCCCCACCTCCTTGAGTTTGCGACGCAGACCCTTGACATGAGCTCTGACGGTATCTAGACCAGGGGAATCTTCGTAGGCCCAGAGGTGATCTAGTATTTCCCCCTGACTGTAGACCCGCTTAGGATTGCGCAGCAGCAGTTCCAGCAGGGCGTATTCTTTGGGGGTGGCATGCACCAGCTGATCCTCGAAGCTGATCTCGCAACTGCTGGGATCCAGAAGCAGATCTCCCCAGGAGAGCACCGGTTGAGTTGCCCCTCCCCCACGGCGCAGCAGGGAACGAATGCGAGCCCGCAATTCCTCGATCTCAAAGGGCTTTACCATGTAGTCATCGGCGCCTGCATCCAAACCTGCCACTTTGTCAGCGGTTTCCTGTCGAGCAGTTAATAACAGGATCGGGACCCTATATCCTTGCTGCCGCAGACGGGAACAGAATTGAATGCCATCCCACTTGGGTAATTCCACATCCAGGAGCACCAGATCGTAGGGGTAAACCTCCATGAGATCCTGAGCTTCTTGGGCATTTTCGGCGAGATCCACGGCATAGGTGTCTTCCTCCAGGGAGTCTTTCACCAGTGTGGCAAGACTGACATCATCCTCAACCAGCAGAATCTTCATTGTACAGAAATCAGGTGAGGTGGACAGAATGGATTGAGTATAGCAGCCAAGGCTCTGGAAGATGAACCAGTAAGAGAGTTAAGACTCCTCAAACCCAATCACAATCCCGAGATTTCACAGCTTTTTTACATCTATTTTCTTCCATAGAAATAGGTTGCTCACTAAAACCTGACAGCAGACTATACTCTAGGTTCTTTTGAACCTTGCACAAGATTACAACAGTTCCAATTCCCATGAATAAAGTTAAGCATAGCTCTAAAAGAAATCAGTCGGAGAAGCAAATAAAGAATGTTGACCTTCTGTGGATGCAACAGTCAAGCTATCCCTTTCTGATCGTAGTTCTGTCTGTAACAATTGCAGCAATGGTGATCCCTGGAGACATTCTTGAGATTGATCAGTTATGGCAGCACATGCAACCAGAACTCAGGGATACAACTCGTTCACAGGAAATTTACACATTTTTAGTAACTTGATTTTGTGGTTGTGATTTCTCAGCAGATGTAAGGAGCTAGTAAAAGATGAATGTGATGAACTTATTGCTATTAATTCTGATCGGTGGCATTGCTGGCTGGCTCGCAGGCGAGATTAAAAGAGGACATGGTTTTGGACTGGTAGGCAATATTGTTGTTGGCATCTGCGGATCTTTCTTTGGTCATTTTCTTTTAGGCCTGTTGGGTATTTATGCAGGTGGGATTCTTGGCAACTTAATTGCCGCCACATTAGGAGCCATTGCTTTGTTAGCTCTGATTGGATTGATCAAACGGGCTTGAGATTGAAAATGTCGCAAGGAGAATGTTAGTTATGTTTGGACGCTTTACCGCTGTAGTCATTGGGAGCACAACCCCACTGCTGAATCTGGGGATGCCTGTTATCGCCCAGCAGCCATTTCAGCTAAGAAGTGCAACCTTGCAACCGGGAGCGGTGATCCCCGCTTCTGTGGCTGATGCCGCCGGTACCCAATACTACTATCCCGATACGGTTTACGAAGCCACCCTGAGGGTGGAACAGTCTGTCTACAATGCTGCAGGACAGATTGTCATTCCTGTGGGTAGCGAGATCCGTGGCACTATCCAGCCTGTTCCTGGTGGATCTCAGTTTGTCTCCAGAAGCATTGTCATTCAGGGGAACCCCTACCCACTGCAAGCCACATCTGGCGTGATTAACGATGTGAAGGATCCGCGTCAGTATTCTGGAGATGCCATTGCTGAAGACTCTGCAATCGGTGCCGCAGCAGGGGTGATCCTGGGTGCAGTTACAGGGGGAGTCACGGCGGGTGGTGTCATTGGTGGAGCTGCGGCAGGAGCGGGCATTGGGAATGTGACAGCCCCGCGCGTTGTGGTGCTGCGACCCAACTCCTCTGTCCAGCTGACTCTGCTGAATCCTCTGGTGATCTAAGCAGCAGTGGGCAGTCAAGCCCAAAGCCTTGAGCGAGTCGCTGATTCAACACATTCTACAAGCTCACTTTTAAGGCTGAATCAAAGCCGTAGTATACAGTTCTCCACTGGCAAGCTTAAGAATTCTCCCCCCCAGGTGGCGGATGGTTGCTTCCCACCGCTCAGAAGGAATGAGGAAAGGCTCAGTGCCCTTGAATAGTTCGATTAACCCCCACTCCTCTGCCCAGGGGGACTCTGCTCTTACCCAGTCGATGATCACAGGGGCTCCCGGCTTCAGCACCCGCCGAACCTGTGGCCAGATGGCAGCCAGATATTCCAGTGGATAATAGGCCAGAAAGCCAGTGGCGATCACCTGATCAAACTGCCTGTCATCGTAGGCGGCAAGCTGGTGTGCCATGCCCTGGCGGACGGATTTAAACAGTTTCGAATTCAACTGGGGAGCGCGGGACTGTAGCAGTTTGACCACCTGGGGACTGAGTTCATGGCCAAAAAACGAGGCGTTCCACTGACTCCAGGGATAAAGGAAAAAACTGACTCCACAGCCAATATCCAGGCATTGCTCCCGCTTTTGGGGGGTTCTCAGTTGGAAAAAAGGAACCGCCAACCGATCCTGCAAATGATCCAGCTGACAGGCCTGCCAGAACGAGAGCACCTCAAGATCAGCGGGGAGTTTCCAGGGAGGTTGTAATCCCAGCTGGATTTCGGTTTCCCGATCAAAGCGCTCGCTCTGAGCCTGCAGAATGGGGGTCCAGTCATCCTGGCTCAAGAAAAGGTTGTCCATATCACAATCTGAGCATAGGGGTGATGACCACTAAAGACAGGGGGAGTGAGATCTGTCAACCCCATGTGACAAATCGCTACATGCAGCCGATCTACCTGAGTAAAGAAAGGCCGCCGCTGTAGAAGGACGATAGGAAACGATCTGCCGTATTCTTGTGGACAGACAACCCTGTGTTCCTGTAGTGCTATGTCCTCCTCATCCTTGAGCAGTCCCTCGATTCCTGTGGTCACGCGGTCGGGTGGAGACCGGATCCTGGCCGCTATTGATGTTGGCACCAATTCCATCCATATGGTGATTGTGCGCATCAATCCCCTGATTCCTAGCTTTGTGATCATTGATCGTGTGAAAGAAACGGTGCGGCTGGGAGAGTATTGCAATCAGACAGGTGCTCTGACACGAGAGGCGATGCAACGGGGCTATAACACGCTGGCCCGCTTTCTGACCCTGGCCCGCACCCATGATGTGGAATCGGTGATTGCGGTGGCTACCAGTGCAGTGCGGGAAGCTCCCAACGGCCAGGAGTTTCTCACCTGGGTGCAGGAGGGTCTGGGGCTCACCATTGATCTGATCTCGGGTCAGGAGGAGGCCCGCCGCATCTATCTGGGGGTGATTTCCGCGGTGGAACTGCAGGGACAGCCCCATGTGATGGTGGACATTGGCGGGGGATCGACCGAGCTGATTCTGGGGGATGGACGAGAACCCATGTTTCTCCGCAGTGTCAAGATTGGGGCTGTGCGGTTAACACAGCAGTTCCTGCATACCGATCCTCCCTCCGCAGCTGAAGTCCAGGCCCTCCGGGTCTATATTCAGGGGATGATTGAGGCCCCGATTGAGCAAATGAAACACCTGCTCGGAATTGCACCCGTGCAGATGATCGGCACCTCCGGCACGATTGAGACCCTGGCTGTGCTAACCAACCGCCGGGAACAGTCCTCTTCATCCCAACCGCGCCCCCACGGCTTACAACTTTCTCTCAAGGGGCTACGCGAGTTTACTGAACAGATTCACACGTTGCCTTTAGCTGAACGGCTCAAGATCTCAGGATTGGTGGAACGTCGGGCCGAGATCATTCTGGCGGGAGCCCTGATTCTACAGGAGATCATGGAGCATTTGGGGGCCAAGCAGATCAGTTTCTGCAGTCGCTCTTTACGAGAGGGCCTGATCGTCGACTGGATGATCACCCAGGGGCTGATTGAGGATCGCCTCCGCTTTCAAAGCTCAGTCCGGCAACGGAACGTTCTCAAGCTGGCCCACAAATACCAGGTGGAGATGCCATATGCCGAACGGGTGGCAGATTTTGCCGTCAGCCTCTTTGATCAAACACGGGGAATGCTGCACCACTGGGGAGATGCGGAGCGGGAATACCTCTGGGTGGCCGCGATTCTGCATAACTGTGGTCACTTTGTCAGCCATTCTGCCCATCACAAACACTCTTATTACCTGATCCGGCATGGGGATCTGCTGGGATTCAACGAAGAAGAAATGGAGTTGATCGCCAATCTGGCCCGATACCACCGCAAGTCAGTTCCCAAGAAGCGACATGAAAACTTTCAGCGTCTGGCCAGTGATCAACATCAACAGGTGGTTCTGGAACTGAGTCCGCTTTTACGTCTTGCCAGTGCTCTTGATCGTCGCCGTATCCATGCCATTCAGAGCATTAACTGTGAATTCATTTCAGATGGCAAAAAGCCTACCCACCTGCGCCTACTATTACAGGCCAGCCGACCCGAGGATGATTGTGCCCTGGAGCTGTGGAGCCTAGAGGATAAGAAGTCGGTTCTGGAACAACAATTTCACCTGCAGGTTGAAACCGTTCTGCAAGTTCCCCTGGCCATGCTCCGGTAAAGGCGGAAGTCAGATTTGCGTAAAAGCTCCTCAGAATGCACAGTCAGCTGTCCCTTTTTTTTGTAAGCTATGAGGGTCTTGAGACCTAGGGAGTATTTGCCGTGAAAAATCGTCGCCACCTGCTGCGCTGGATTGCTGCAAGCACCGGAATGATTCTGGGGATATTGCCTGCTTTGGGCCGGAGACGATCTGCTCAGGTATTTTCTCAAAACGCCCTCTCCCACCCCTTCTCTGCCACCTGAATCCTTTAAAGAAGTGGCCAAAGTTGAGGATCTGGAAAACGGTTGGCTATTGGTAACAGAAGGCTTTGAGCCCGGACCGCTGCTGATCGTGCAACCGGATGCGGAGTCGGAGACCCTGGTGGCCCTGAATGCCAAATGCACTCACGCCAACTGCTTTGAGGATTGGGAACTAGAAGAGGGTGAACTGGTCTGCACCTGCCATGGATCTCGCTTTGATCTGGAGGGCAAAGTAACCAAAGGACCGGCTCGCAAGGATCTGCCTGGATATGTCCTCAAGGTGGAAGATGGAGCGATTCTGGTCTCGGATGCGGAAGTATGATCCATCTGGACTTTCCCTTCTAACTTCTGTATCTCGCAACACTTTTATTCCCGGTGGGGGAAATTGATGGGTTTTCAAAGTCATCCACTTTTTGAGATAGGGATCAGCTTTGATGACGGACATAGTTGCTTATAGAGGCTTTGATTTCAAAAATTTGCTCGTCTGTCTGGATTTCTGTCCTATTTTGTTCACGAAGCTGAGATCTTTTCCACAGCACCCAGGGCTCGATCTACTACAGACGGGGGGAGAGGCAGGTAGCCCAGCTCAGCGCTGCTCGCTTGTCCTTCGCTCAAGGCCCAGGAAAGCGCCTGTTTCAGGGCCATTGCTGTTTGTAGATCCGGGTAATTCGCGTAGGCCAGAATCCAGGTGTAAGTGACGATGGGATAGGCCTCTGCGCCAACAGGATCCGGTTGAAACGCACGCAGGTTTTCTGGTAACTCAATTTCTGACAGGGTGGTTGCTGCCGCCTCAGGGGTAGGTGGGATAAAGTTTCCTGCCTGGTTCTCTAGAGCAGCCACCTGCAGCCCCAACTCATTTGCATAGGCGTATTCCACGTAGGCGATCACGCCTTCCACTAACTGCACCTGGGCACTTACCCCTTCATTCCCTTTGGCCCCCACTCCAACGGGCCAGTTTACTGCCACCCCTGCACCCACCTGCTCCTGCCAGCGGGCACTGATCGCACTTAAGTGTCGGGTAAAGGTAGCCGTCGTCCCACTGCCATCTGCACGGTACACCACCACAATCTCCAGATCGGGAAGGGTGACATCAGGATTGGTGGCGGCAATGCTGGCCTCATTCCAGCGGCTGATCTCTCCGAAAAAAATGCCCGCCAGGGTGGAGCGATCCAGGTGCAAACCGCTCTTCACTCCCGGTAGATTATAGGCCACCACCACACTGCCTGCCGTCATGGGAATTAAAATAACCCCGGCTGCCACCTCAGCCATCTCAGCATCGGTCATGGCAACGTCACTGGCCCCAAAATCAACCGTGCCATCCATGATTTGCTGGATCCCTGCAGCACTACCCACCGATTGGTAATTGATCTGCACGCTGGGGTTAATGGTCTGGTAATCACTGAACCAACGGTAATAAAGCAGAGCAGGAAAACTAGCCCCGGCCCCATTGAGAACCACCGGATCGGTTGAGCTGGAAGCTGATCCGATCTCCGAACTGGTCTCAGAAGGGTTGGAGGTACGAGACTGACAGGACAACAGTGCCGAGGTCAAAGCTGCAGTCAGGGCGAGAAAGGAGCGCCGCTGGGTTCTCAGTAAAAGTGGAGATTTCATGGGTTGAGTTCAGGGGGAAACCGAACCTATCCTCATGTTGCCCCCGTCCCCTGTCAAGAGGTGATCAGCGGGTCAAAATCTTGACATCCGATCGCTTTCTCAGTGAGTGCCCATTGGGGATGCACTGCACACTTAAGGGGAGATTGACTGGCACAGTACCTGCAATCATGACAGGGGATCTGGTGCATGCGCTGAGCGACTTTCAGGAAACTTCTGACCAGAGTTCCGATTTCCCAAAACAAAAGACCGATCAGAGCCATGGAAATGCCATAGGCCAGGGGTAAAGGGATCACTCAGTTGCTCCTGTTTTTCTCCATGTCCAATCTAAAGGATGTCTTCAGTAATTTACCAGGATCCGTCGCAGGGCTCCGGCTATACCGCGAAGCGGTTAGGGGGTGGTGAAGGCCGCAGGGAGACCAGAGGGAGTAATTGAGAGGTTCTAAGAAACAATTCAGCATTTCTTAGGGTGTAATTTTCTCATGCTGAACATGACGTGGGAATTTAAGCTAGAGCCAACTGCTGCGCAGGTTTTGGAGATTGAGCACATCCTTGATGTGTGCCGCATTCTCTGGAACTTCGCCCTTTGGAAATGCAAAGACTGGCTGGATTCCCGC